>CAMFKX010000381.1 GCA_945957375.1 uncultured Roseiarcus sp. | reverse complement strand
GGGCGGCGGCGGGCGCGGCCGCTTCGGCGGTCTGCGTCACGACGACCACGGCCTGCTCGATCATGGTGTGCTTTTCGCCCGCCGGCGCGTCGGGGCCGAGGCCGTATTTGGCGAGCAGCGCCGGAAACGTCTTCGACACCTCCGGCAGCACGGCGTCGACCGAGTCGCGCAGCGCCTTCGACGCCTTGGCGAAGCCGATCGCGGTCGGATAGGTCAGGTGCGGGCCGTCCACCGGCGTGATCACGAAGCGCCCGTCGTACTGCGCCTTGTTGAGCCAGCCGGCGGTCGGCGCCCAGAGAAAGGCGGCCTCGGCGCGGCCGTCCGCCAGCGCCTTCATGCCCTCGTCCGGCGACAGGACGGTTACGGACTGGATGTCGTCGCGCGGTCCGATCAGGTTTTGCGGCTCGGTCTCGAACTGCACCGCGACGCGCTTGCCCTTGAGCCCTTCGACGTCTCCGATCGGCGCCCCCTTGGGCGTGACGATGGCGTAGCCGAGATTGAACAGGGGCTTGGAAAAGATGACGCGCGGCCCCATGAAGTCGTCGCTGGCCGGCAGGCCGATGGTCGCGTCGCATTGCTTGTCGAGCATGGTCACGCGCACCGCGCGTTTGCCGAAATAGGTGCGATACCAGACATGGGTCACCGGCCGTCCGAGCGCCTTGCCGAGCGCCTCGCCGATCTCGAGGTAGAGGCCGGGCTTGGCCGGGTCGTCGCTCGAAAACGGCAGGTCCGTGGGATCGGCGCACAGGCGCAGGGGAGCCGCGGGCGCCTCGTCGGCTGACGCGGGCGCGAGGCCGGCGCAGGCCGCGACGGCCAGAGCGGAGACGGCGACCGCCATTGACGAGTACCCGAAACGCATCCCTTGCTCCTTGCCTGTCCGCTGGGTTGACGAAGCGGGAGGGGCGGCGACCCGCCGCCCCGGGAGCGCGAGACGCGCTCCCTCCCGTCCTGTCGTTGGGGTTCAGTCCACGGTGAAGACGAACAGAGCGCCGCCCTCGGGGGTGGCCGCGGTCATCTTCTTGCCGAGGTCGCCGAGGAACGCCGGGATCGACGCCGTGCGGCCGACCACGACGGCGACGTACTGCTTGCCGTTCACCGAGTAGGTGATCGGGCCGGCGCCGATGCCCGAGCCGAGGTTCTTCTTGAACAGCTCCTTGCCGCTCTTGGCGTCGAGCGCGCGGAAGTCGCCGTGCAGGTCGCCCCAGAACACCAGGTCGCCGCCGGTCGCCAGCGTGCCGCCGTTGAACGGCAGGTCCGACTTCAGGCCCCACACCTTCTCGTGCTTCACCGGATCCCAGGCGATCAGCTCGCCGTTGTAGCCGTCGCCCTCGTGCGTCGGGAACTCGGCGCCGAGATAGAACACGCCGCGCTTGTAGCTGACGTCGCCGACCGACCAGTCCATGCAGACGTTGTTGGACGGGATGTAGACCAGGCCGGTGTCCGGGCTGTACGACATCGGCTGCCAGTTCTTGCCGCCGATCAGGTTCGGGCAGATGCCCTTGGCCGGATGGTTCGGGCTTGGACGCTTGTCGGCGACCTCGACCGCGCGCTGGGTGTTGACGTCCCACTTGTCGGCCCAGTTGGTCGGCACGTATTTCTCGGCCGAGACCACCTTGCCCGTCTCGCGGTCGGTGACGAAGAAGAAGCCGTTGCGGTCCGCCTTCATCATGGCCGGCAGGGTCTTGCCGTCCATCTTGAGGTCGGCGAGCACCAGCTCGTTGACGCCGTCATAGTCCCACGCGTCGGCCGGCGTGCCCTGCACCCACCACTTGATCGCGCCGGTGTCGGCGTCGAGCGCCAGGGTCGAGGCGGTGTAGAGGTTGGTGAGCTTGCCGAAGTTGCCGTCGCCGGACGAGCGGACCGCCGTGTTCCACGGACCCGGGTTCGAGGTGCCCCAGAAGACGGTGTTGGTCTTGGGATCGTAGGAGCCGACGAGCCAGGCCGCGCCGCCGCCGTGCTCGGCGGTGTCGCCCTTCCAGGTGTCGCCGTTCGGCTGATCCTTGGTGGGAACGGTGTAGGTCTTCCACACCTGCTTGCCGGTGTTCATGTCGTAGGCCTGCAGGGAGCCGCGCGCGCCGTATTCGCCGCCGCCGAAGCCGGTGATGACCTTGTCCTTGACGACCAGCGGCGGCGAGGTGATCACCGAACCCTGCGTGTAGTCGACGACGTCGGCCTTCCACAGCTCCTTGCCGGTCTTGGCGTCGAGGGCGACGAGCTTGCCGTCGAGCCGGCCGACGAACAGCTTGCCGTCCGCGTAGGTCACGCCGCGGCTGTTGACGTCGCAGCAGGCGAACTGCAGCGTGTCGTCGGGCATGTCGGGCTCGTAGGTCCACTTGCGCGCGCCGGTCGCGGCGTCGAGGGCGTAGACGTACTTCGGTCCCCACGACGTCGAGACGTACATCGTGTCGCCGATCACAAGCGGCGTGGATTCATTGGAGCGGAGGGAGCCGAGCTGGAAAGCGTAGGCGAGCTTGAGGTTGCCGACGTTGTCCTTGTTGATGTGCTTCAAAGGGCTGAACCGGGTGTTCCCGTAGTCCTTGCCGTAGAGCGCCCATTCATTCGGGTCCGACCCCGCCTTGATCACCGAGTCGTTGGCGCCGGCCGAACCGAGCCCGGCCCCGAGCGCCAAGGCGACCGCTGCGCCCGCGAGAAACACGTTGGAAAGTCTCGCCATTCACATTTCCTCCCGATAAACGTTCGTGCGGCCCGAGCCTTGCGCGCTTGCGGGACCGTCCGACCCCGCCGTCGAGCGGTCGGGGCGAGGTGGTTATAATTCGCAACCCTGCGTCGCTCCAGATGCATTCGCACCTACTTTGGCGCCGACGCGCGACAGAAGCGCGCGGGCGGAACTCCGCACAGCGATTTCCGAATTTCCGCCGCCGCGGGAGGCGAGCCTCAGCCCGCGTGCAGGACTTCGCGGATCTTTCCGGCGAGTTCGTCGGCGGTGTAGGGCTTCTTGAGCCAGGCGCCGGCCTTGAGGCCGAGGCGGGCCACGGCCGGCTCCGCGTAACCGGAGGTGAACAGGATCTTCACCCCGGGCTTCATCGACTGGGCGGCCTGCGCCAGTTCGAGGCCGGTCATGCCGCCGGGCATCACCATGTCGGTGAAGACCAGCGCGACGTCGGGCCGGGCGGCGAGCTCCGCGAGCGCCGAGGCCCCGTTGTCGGCCTCGATCACCTGGTAGCCGAGGCTGCGCAAGCGCCGGCTCAGGACGCGGCGTAGCCGGGGATCGTCTTCGACCAGCAGGATCGCCTCCGAGCCCTTCGGCAGTTCGGGCTCGGCCGACCCGGCGGCTTCGTCGCCGCCGCCGACGGCGGAGCGCTCCGCCTCGGGCAGATAGAGCCGGATGCTGGTTCCGCGACCCGGCTCGCTGTAGATCTGGATGTGGCCGCCGGACTGCTTGACGAAGCCGTACACCATGCTGAGACCAAGGCCCGTGCCGGCGCCGACCGGCTTGGTGGTGAAGAACGGATCGAACGCCTTGGTCCGAACCTCCTCCGACATGCCGACCCCGGAGTCGGTGACGGTGATCAGGACGTACCGTCCGGTCCGAACTTCCTGATAGGTCTGGGCGTAGTCGGCGTCGAGGCGGACCTGCGCGACGTCGATGTCGAGGTGACCGCCGCGCGGCATCGCGTCGCGCGCGTTGATGGCGAGGTTGAGCACCGCGTTTTGCAGCTGCGCGGTGTCGACGACCGCGAGCAGCGCGTCGGCGGAGGCGGTGATGCGCAGTTCGATCGTCTCCCCGAGGGTGCGGCGAAGCAGCTTGGAGAAGCCGGCGACGAGCCGGCCGACGTCGGCCGGGGTCGGGTTGAGCGGCTGGCGCCGGGCGAAGGCGAGAAGCTGCGCCGCCAGTTTCGCCCCGTCATGGGCCGCGCCCTGGGCTTCGTGCGCCAGCTCGCGCTGATCGGGATCGCGCAGCATCGGCTCGAGCAACTCGAGATTGGCGATGATCGCGGTGAGAATATTGTTGAAATCGTGCGCGACGCCGCCGGTGAGCTGTCCGATCGCCTCCATCTTCTGCGACTGGCGCAGCTCCTGCTCGATCCGCTGACGGCTGGTCAGATCCCGCATGAAGGCGGTGAAGATGCGCCGCCCGTTGGCCTGGGCCTCCCCGATCGACAGTTCGATCGGAACCACCGAGCCGTCCTTGGTGACCG
>CAMFKX010000380.1 GCA_945957375.1 uncultured Roseiarcus sp. | reverse complement strand
CTGCTCGATATTGACGTTGGGCGCATGGTGGCCGAGGTCGACGAGGCAGAAGGCCTTGGGGCCGAGCGCCTGCGCCGCCATCAGGCTCGTGCCCCAGTCGGCGATCACGGTCGAATAGAAGGCCGGCTCCGAGAGCTTGTGCTCGAGGAACACCCGCCAGTCGCCGGGCAGGCGGGCGTAGATGTCGCGCAGCGATTCGAGATACCAGTCGAACACGCGGCCGAGGTTGGACTGGCCGGGGAAGTTCGAGCCGTCGGCGATCCAGACCGTCAGCGCCTTCGAGCCGAGCTTCTCGCCGATCTCGATGCACTCGATGTTGTGCGCGACCGCCTGCTCGCGCACCGCCTTGTCGGCATGGGTCAGGGAGCCGAACTTGTACGAGCGCTCTTGCCCGGCCTGATCCTGGAACGTGTTGGAGTTGACCGCGTCGAAGCCGATCCCGAGCGCCTTGGCCCGCTCGGCGAGTTCGCGGTAGTCGCTGACCTTGTCCCACGGGAAATGCGGCGAGCAGGTCGGCGTGGCGCGGGTCAGTTGCTGGATCGTCGCGCAGTCCTCGAGCTTGTCGAAGACGCCTCGCGGCTCGCCGGGCCCGGGGAAGCGGGCGAAGCGCGTGCCGCCGGTGCCGACGCCCCAGGTCGGCACGGCGACGGCGAATGCGGCGACCTTCGCGACCACCGCCTCGATGTCGAGGCCGCGCCGCGCAAGCTGGCGCCCGAGAGCGCCATAGTCGTCTTCGAGCCCCGCGGCGCGCTTGGCGTTCTCTTCGGCGATCAGGGAATCGGGGATGCGATAGGTCATGCTTGTCCCTCTGTCTTTGCTCCGCCGCGACCTCCGGCATTTTCATCACCAAGGACACAAAGATCACGAAGTCTTCGTGAGCCTTCGTGTCCTTGGTGGTGAATTCGGATCATCGCGCGAAGCTCACCGCGTTGCCGGCGTCGACGTTGAGGATGTTGCCGGTGCTCTTCGCCGAGAGGTCGGAGGCGAAATAATAGACCGCCTCGGCGATGTCCTCGGGATAGACCGAGCGCTTCAGCAGCGAGCGCTGGCGGTAGACCTCCTCGAGATCGTCCTCCGCAACCTTGTTGGACGCCGCGCGCTGGGCGCGCCATTCGCCCTGCCAGATCTTCGACCCGCGCAGGACGGCGTCGGGATTGACGACATTGGCGCGGATGCCGAGCGGCGCCCCCTCGAGGGCGATGCAGCGGGCGAGATGCACCTCGGCGGCCTTTGCCGTGCAATAGGCCGAGGCGCCGGAGGAGGCCGCCAGCGCGTTCTTCGAGGCGATGAACACGAGGCTGCCGCCGAGCCCCTGGTCCTTCATGACCTTGTAGCCCTCGCGCGCCGTCAGGAAATAGCCGGTCGCGAGGATCGCGATGTTGCGGTTCCAGAGCTCGAGCGAGGTGTCCTCGAACGCCGCCGCCGAGGCGATGCCGGCGTTGGCGACCACGATGTCGACGCCGCCGTAGGCGACGACCGTCTCGCGCACGGCGGACGCGACCGCGGCCTCGTCGGTGACGTCGCCGTGGACGCCGATTGCGGCGTCGCGGCCGAACGTCTTGCGGAACGTGGCGACGGTTTCGTCGAGGCTCGCCTTGTCGATGTCGGCGAGCGCGACGCAGGCGCCTTCGCTCATCAGCCGCGCCGCGATCGCCCGGCCGATGCCGCCGGCGCCGCCGGTGATGACCGCGACGCGGCCGGCGAGCGTCTTGGGCTTCGGCATGCGCTGGAGCTTCGCCTCCTCGAGCAGCCAATATTCGATGTCGAACGCCTCCTGCTCATCCAGCCCGACGTAGTTGCTGACGCTCGACGCGCCGCGCATCACGTTGATCGCGTTGACGTAGAATTCGGCGGCGACCCGGGCGGTCGGCTTGTCCTTGGCGAAGGACAGCATGCCGACGCCCGGGACGAGGTAGATCACCGCGTTCGGGTCGCGCATCGCGGGGGAATGCGGCCGCTTGCAGCGCTGGTAATAGGCCGCGTAGTCGGCGCGGTAGGCGTCGAGGCTTGCGTCGAGGCCGGCGATCACCGCGTCGAGATTGCCCGCCGCCGGGTCGAGGGGCAGGACGAGCGGGCGGATTTTCGTGCGCAGGAAGTGGTCGGGGCAGGAGGTGCCGAGCGCGGCGAGGCCATTGAGATCGCGCGAATTGACGAATTCGAGCACCTCGGGGGCTTCCGAGAAATGGCCGATCTTGCGCTCGCCCGCCGAGATGCGCTTGCGGATCTCGGGCATCAGCTTCGCCGCCGCCGCGCGGCGCGCCTCGGGCGGAAGCGCCGCGACCGCCGCGCCGCCGAAGGCCGCGCCCTTGCTGTTGGCGGCAAGCCAGGACGAGGCCTTGTTGATCATCGCGAGCGTCGTCGCGTAGCAGGCCTTCGAAGTCGGTCCCCAGGTGAACAGGCCGTGGCCGCCGAGCACGACGCCCTTGAGGCGCGGGTTCGCGGCGGCGAGATCGCCGAGCTTGAGCCCGAGATCGAAGCCGGGCCGTTGCCAGGGCAGGTAGCCGATCTCGTCGCCATAGATCTCGTGGGTCAGCGTCTCGGGGTTTTCGCAGGCGGCGATCGCGATCACCGCGTCGGCGTGGACGTGGTCGACGTGGGCGTGGGGCACGAAGCCGTGCAGCGGCGTGTCGATCGAGGTCGCGCGCGGGTTCAGGTTGAAGGTGCAGTGGTTGAACAGCGCCACCATCGCGTCCTCGTGCGCGAGGCCGCGATAGACCGACTTCAGCGACAGCAGCTTGTCGAGGTAGAGCGTCGAGAAGCCGTCGAGCTTCATCGAACCGATGTCGCCGCCGGAGCCCTTGACCCACAGCACCTTGACCGTCTCCCCGGTCAACGGATCGGCCTCGTCGATCTTGGCGGAGGTGTTGCCGCCGCCGAAATTGGTGATGCGCAGATCGGAGCCGAGCAGGTTCGAGCGGTAGAGCAGGAGGTTCGCCTCGTCGAGGCCCGCTGCGTGGCCGTCGTCCCACAGATCGGGCAAGGGCGCATAGAGGCCGGTCGCAGGGCCGCTCATGGGTCGTTCCTCTCAATGGGCGATCAATTTTGCACGAATGCTACGCAAGCAATCAAGTTGCGTCAATCGGCTCGCGAAATGGTGCGGCGCAATGAGCAATTTCGCTCAAGGCTGATTGACAGCGTGGGGGGGCGGTGGCAGCCTGACCCTCAACAAGCACCACACGAGGAAACGGCGAGGGGCCATGCGCGAGCGTCAGCGCGCCGAAATCGTCCGAAATCTGCTGGCCGAGCGGGGTTTCCTCTCGATTGCCGACATCATGGCTGCGACCGGCGCGTCGGCGGCGTCGGCGCGGCGCGACGCGGTCCGTCTCGCCGAGTCGGGGATCGCGGAACGGTTGCACGGCGGCGTGCAGGCGGTCGACGGCGCGTTCACGAGGGCGAGCGCGCCGGCGCGGCTCGCCACCCGCTCCTTCGACGCCAGCCGGACGATCAACATCGCCGCCAAGCGCGCCATCGCCCGCAAGGCGGTCGAGATGTGCGCCGAGGGCGACGTCGTGATCATCAACGGCGGCACCACGACCTACCAGATGTCGGAGTACCTGCTCGACACCCGGCTGAAGATCCTGACCAATTCCTATCCGCTGGCCGAGTTCCTGATCCACGAGACCCAGAACCGGGTCGCCCTTCCCGGCGGCGAGGTCTACCGCGACCAGAAGCTGATCGTCGCGCCGTTCGACGACGACGCCATCCAGCACTATTCGGCGCGGCTGATGTTCATGAGCGCGATCTCGATCGGGCCGCTCGGCGTGATCGAAGGCGATCCGCTGATCGCGCGCGCCGAGACGAAGCTGCTCAAGCGCGCCGACAAGCTCGTCGTGCTGGCCGATTCCTCGAAATTCGCCCCACGCGGCAGTCTCGTCGTCTGCCCGCTGGCGCGGATTCAGACGCTGATCACCGACTCCGCCGCGCCACCCGCCGCGCTCGCGATGCTTTGGGACGCGGGGGTCGAGACGATCGTGGTCGAGCCGCAGGCGCGATCGACGGAGGCCGCATGAGCGAGCCCGCAATCGCTCCGCTCCTCGACGTGCGCAACCTCGAGAAGGCGTTTCCCGGCGTCCGGGCGCTGAGCGGCGTGTCGTTCGACGTGCTCGCCGGCGAGGTCCACGCCCTGCTCGGCGAGAACGGCGCGGGCAAGTCGACGCTGATCAAGATCGTTTCCG
>CAMFKX010000379.1 GCA_945957375.1 uncultured Roseiarcus sp. | reverse complement strand
GACAGGGGCAAGTTCCTGCTCGGCGCCGCCGGCGCCGCCGGCACCGTGCCGGCGTGGGACGCGCTGGCGCGCGCCTGCGCCCATGCCGCGACGACGACGGCCGCCACCAAGGTCGACTACACGCCGATCGACTCGGGCCACGAGTCCTGTGCGATCTATTTCAACTGCGAGGCCAACCGGACGATCATGCTGGGCAGCCGCGGCAAGATCATCTGGCGCTGGGCCGTCGGGCAGTTTCCCGAGGCCGAGTTCGACATCACAGGCCTGTGGACCAGCGATTCCAATGTCGCTTATCCGGCGGTCGACTATTCGGCGTGGAAGACACCGCCGCTGGTGGGCAAGGATCAGGTCGCGTTGTGCCAGATCGGCGGGACCGATGAGGTGCTGCAGAGCCTCGAGATCGATAGCGGCGTCGACGCCAACTATGTCGAGCGCATCAACCGCCGCGACATCGAGATCGCCGATCGCGTCGCCAAGATCACGGCGGTGATCGAGGAGCCCGCCTTCTCGGCGCGCAACCACTTCGCCGCAATCGGCGTGCCCGGCACCTACAAGGCACTGGCGCTCACCCACGGGACCGTCGCCGGCGCGAAGATCCTCGCGACCGCGACCAACTGGCAGCCCGGCGGCGCGCAGCGCCAGAAGCTCGGCAACAACCTCGGCCTCCAGCTCACCGGCGACATCGTCTCGGTGAGCGGCACGCCGGACTACACCATCTCGGTTCGATAGGCAGGCATCATGGCAAGCTTCAAGTTCGCAAAGATCACGACGTTTCGCGCGCCGGTGACGCTCATCACGCCGGGCGGCGAGGAGCAGGAATTCACGGCGGAATTCGTCTACCTGGACGACAAGGCCTGGCTCGAGAAGCAGCAGCTCCCGACGGTCGATTTCCTGCGCGCGTTCTGGACCGGCTGGCGCGGCATCGTCGGCGAGGACGGCGCGGAGATCGCCTACAGCGACACCATGCGCGACGCCCTGCTCGACCACAACTACATCGCGCAGCCGGTGGTCACGGCCTACTCGACCGCCCGCGCGGGGCGGCGCGCAAAAAACTGAGACGGGCGGCGCGCGCCTGGGCGCTCGTCGCCGGCGGCGCGCTGCCCGACAGGACGCTCGAGGACCTCAAGGCGTGGGGTGCGCCGCAAGCGGAGATCGACCGGTGGCAACGCGAGCTGCAGCAGGAGGAGTCCGCCGAGACGATCGAGCTGCCGCTCGACTGTGTGCGCGTGATGGAGCTTTTCTTCGCCGCCGAGACCCAATGGCGGACGGCGATCGCGGGGACGCGATTCGTCTATCTCGGCCTGCACTACGCGAGCGCCGCCGTGGCCTTCGGGTATCTCGGGCTCGCACCGACGCCCGAGGAATTCGCGCTGCTGCAGCTCATGGAACGCGAGGTGACCGCCGCCGTGGCAGAGAGAC
Organism: uncultured Roseiarcus sp.; assembly: GCA_945957375.1. Lineage (GTDB taxonomy): Bacteria > Pseudomonadota > Alphaproteobacteria > Rhizobiales > Beijerinckiaceae > Roseiarcus. The sequence goes on along the minus strand of CAMFKX010000379.1, from coordinate 2,776 downwards.
CGTGAGCTGATGGCCACGCAGTTCAAGGTCTCGGGACAGCTCTCGCTCGACGGCCAGCAGTTCGTCGCCTCCGCGAGGGAGGCGAAGACAGCGCTGGAGAGCGTCGACCAGGCCAGCCGCAAGCTCGCCGATACAAGCCGCACCGTCACCACCGCGACGGCGAGCGTGAGCGATGCGACGGCCAGGCAGACCGCCGCGACGACCAGCCAGGCGCAGGCGATCGGCGCGGCGTCGACCGCGCAGGCGCGTGTCGGCGACACGCTGGCCGGCACCGCCGCCAAGGTGCGTGCAGCCAACGAATCGCTCGCGCCGGCGACAATCCGTCTGAAGGCCGCCAACGACGACGCCGCCAAGTCGTTCGACGCGCTCGACGGCAAGCTGTCGAGCTATCAAAAGACCCAGCTCGGTTTCCAGCTCAACGACGTTTTCACCCAGCTCGGATCGGGTCAGGGCGTGGTGCGGACACTCGTGCAGCAGGGACCGCAGATCACCCAGATATTCGGCGGCCTCGGCAACACCATCCGCGCCATTCCCGTCGCCGCGGCCGGTACGGTCGCGCTGCTCGGCTCGCTCGCGCTCGTGCTCGGCACCGCGGCGAGCAGCGCCACGGCGTCGGCCGAGCGGCAGCGCCAGTTCGCGATCGAGCTGACGGCGACCGGCAATGCGGCCGGAACGACCAAGGAGAGGCTCGAGCAGCTCGTGCGGACGGAGGCGCTGCGCGCCGGCGCGAACCGCACAGACACCGCGGCGGCGGCGGGCGGCCTGCTCCTCAACTCCGCCCTCGACGAAACCGCGCTGGCGCGGACCCTCGCGCTGGCGCGCGACTATGCGCGCGTCACGGGCCAGGACCTGCCCTCGGCCGCTGCGGCACTGAGCAAGGCGCTCGACGGCACGACCTCATCGGCCCGCACGCTCGACCAACAGTACAATTTCCTGTCGGCCGCCGAGCTGGAGCAGATTCGCAAGCTCGAGCAGCAGGGCGACAAGGGCGGCGTCGTGGCCACCGTGCTCACGGCGATGGAGCGCAATTTCAAGGGCGCCAACGAGCGCGGCATCTCGCCGACGACGAAGGCGCTCAACGACCTCTCCAACGCCTGGACCAAGTTCGAGTCCGGCCTCGGCAACTCGGCGATCGTCCGCAACCTGCTGAGCGGCACCGCCGCCACGCTGTCGGCCGCGGCGCAGACGTTGTCGAACGGCACGGCCGCGCCCGGGCCGGCGCCGAGCGTGAGCGACGTGCAGGCGCTCCGCGCCGAGCTTGTCAAGGCGCAGGCGGCGGTCAACGACCTGCGCACGATCGACGTCAACAAGGTCATCAATCCGTCCCAGCTCCAGGCCCAGATCGCGGCGGCGCAGAAGGTCGTCGAGGGGCTGCGCGCGAAGATCTCGGAAGCCGAGCGCGGCGTCACGACGGCGGCGGTCAACGCCGGCAGCGCCAGCGTCGAGGGCGAGACCACCCGCGCTGCCAACGAGCTTAAGGGCTACACCGACCAGCTCGAGAAGCTGAACACCATCTCCCAGCAGCGGGCGCGGCTGCAGGACGAGGCTGCCACGGTCCAGAAGCGGATCGACCTCGGCGGCCTGTCGGCCGAGCAGCTCGACGCGTCCAACGAGCGCCTGCGCACCATCCACGGCCAGCTCACCGCGCTTGCCACGCCGAGCGAGCTGCTGCAGCGCAAGCTCGATCTGGAGGGCAAGCTCGCCGCGCTGCCGCCGCATCTGCGCGCCGCCCAACAGGCCTACGACGACACGCAAAAGGCCGCGCTCGCCGCCGGCGACACGGCGGACCAGGCCAATCGCAAGGCCGAGCAGGCGCGGGCCAACGTGCTCGCGACCCAGTCGAGCGCGACGCGCGAGCAGATCGCGCTGCTCACGGCCGAGGCGCAGGGCGCGTTGGCCGTCGCCGATGCTTACGGCAAGTCGCGCGCTGCCGGCCTGCGGGCCGCCGCCGAGCATGCCGCGGCTCAGGCCGAGCAGCAGGGCACGATCGCACCGGGGCAGGCCGGTGCCTACGCGCAGCAGACGCTCGAGCAGACCGCCGCCGCGGCCGTCGCCGCCGCGGCCGAGAAGAACGACGCCTATGGCCGCGAGGTCGCCGCCCTCGGCCGGCTGGTCGACGCCGAGGCCCAGGGCTCGGCCGCCGCGCGCGAAGCCGAGCGCGCCAACAAGGTGGCGACCGTCGCCGAGGATCTCCGCGCCCAGGCCGCGGCGAGCGGCAGCGCCGCGATCGTCGCCGCCGTCGAAAAGCAGATCGCGGCCTACGACGCGCTGACGAAGAAGGAGCTGACCGCCAACGTCCGGCGCGACGCGCAGAACCTCAACGCGCAGTACGATCCGAGCGTCGCCGCCGACCTCGAGCGCAGGAAGCTCGAGGAGCTGCAGGCGACCGGCCTGCTCACGGCGCGCACGGTCGAGGAGTACACCAGGCAGAGCGAGCAGCGCCGCCTGGAGGCGAGCCGCGACGCGACCGACGGCATGATCGCCGGCCTCAGGCGCTACGCCGACGAGGCCACGAATGCCGGCGCGGCGGCGGCGGACGGCGTCAAGCGCGGCGCGCAGCAGATGGAGGACGGGCTCGTCCAGTTCGTGACGACGGGCAAGCTCGCGGTCGGCGATCTCGTCAATTCGATCATCGCGGACTTCGCGCGTATTGCGATCCGGCAGGTCACCGGGCCGCTCTCGTCGATCCTGAGCACCGCGGTCGGCAGCCTCGCCGGCAGCCTGTTCGGATCGTCTGGCATTCCGGCCGGCCTCGACGCTCAGGGCAATCCGGCGC
>CAMFKX010000378.1 GCA_945957375.1 uncultured Roseiarcus sp. | reverse complement strand
GCGCAACCCTTTGAAAAAGCTCATTTCCGACGAGAGATTCCAAGGAAATCCAAGAATCTCCGAAGGCCGGAGCGCCGCGAATCGCGAAGCCCCGGGGCCGCCCGGCGGAATCCAAATCGCGCGGCCGCGATTGACGGCGCCCGGCGCTTCGCCGACAAGACGGCGCAGCTCCCGACCTCGTCCTGAGCCTGTCGAAGGACGCTCCAGATGGCGGCGCCGTCTCAGCCTGGACCATCCTTCGACAAGCTCAGGATGAGGGGTTCGACAGGCTCGGGATGAGCGGTCGACGGGGCTCAGGATGAGGTCGGCGTCCGGCGTCGGCCGGCGCATCGGGAGAATCAACAATGTCCGACTCGAGCGAAACGATGCGTGCGGTCGTCGCCGCCCGCCCCGGCGGTCCCGAAGTGCTCGAGATCGAGACCCGTCCGCGTCCCGTCCCCAGAGACGGGGAGATCCTGATCAAGGTCGAGGCGGCGGGGGTGAACCGGCCGGACGTGCTGCAGCGGATGGGCCAGTACGCGCCGCCGCCCGGGGCGAGCGACATTCTCGGCCTCGAAGTCGCCGGAACGGTTGTCCTGCGCGGCCCCGGCGCGACGCGCTACGCCCAGGGCGAGCCGGTCATGGCGCTCGTCCCCGGCGGCGGCTACGCCGAATATTGCCTTGTCCACGAATCGAACGCGCTGCCGATCCCGGCCGGGCTCTCGCCGGTCGAGGCGGCGGCGATCCCGGAGACCTTCTTCACCGTGTGGACCAACGTCTTCGACCGCGGCGCGCTGAAGCCCGGCGAGACCTTTCTCGTCCACGGCGGCTCGTCCGGCATCGGCACGACCGCGATCCAGCTCGCCAAGGCGTTCGGCGCGACGGTGATCGCGACCGCCGGCTCCGACGACAAGGTGGCCGAATGCGTCCGGCTCGGGGCCGACGTCGGGATCAACTACCGCAGCGAGGATTTCGTCGCCCGCACCATGGAGGCGACCGGCAAGCGCGGCGCCGACGTCATCCTCGACATGGTCGGCGGCGACTACGTGGCGCGCAACTACGCCGCCGCCGCGCTCGACGGCCGCATCGTCCAGATCGCCTTCCTGCGCGGGCCCAAGACCGAGGTCGACCTGCGCCCGCTGATGATGAAGCGCCTGGTCCACACCGGATCGACGCTGCGGCCCCGCTCGCCGGCGGAGAAGGCGACGATCGCCGAGGCGCTGCGGGCGAAAGTCTGGCCGCTGATCGAGGCCGGCCGGTGCAAGCCGGTGATCGACTCGGTCTTTTCCCTGGCCGAGGTCCGGAAGGCGCACGCGCGAATGGACAGTTCCGCCCATGTCGGCAAGATCGTTTTAACGGTCTGAAGTCGTCCGGCGGTCTTGAAAGACCGGCAACTTGGCTTAATCTATGCTTTGCGCGCGGGCGAACTGCGTCCGCGCCAAGAGGACCTCCGCTCTGACACGCTCGCCCCAATCGAACGCAATCCGGAAGGCCGAAGGGCCTGCGTCCGGAGACCCGGCTGCGGATCCCCTCTCCAACGTCATTCGCACAAGCCTCGAGGACGCCAAGGCGGAGGACATCGTCGTCATCGACCTGGTCGGCAAGACTTCGATCGCCGACTGCATGATCGTGGCGACCGGCCGGTCGAGCACCCATGTCGGCGCGATCGCCGACCGGGTCATGCGCGCGTGCCGCGAAGCCGGATATCCGACGCCGAAGGTCGAGGGCCTGCCGCTGTGCGACTGGGTGCTGCTCGACGCCCGCGACGCCATCGTCCACATCTTCCGCCCGGACGTGCGCCAGTTCTACAATCTCGAGAAGATCTGGGGCGCCGACCGGCCGGGCGAGACCAAGGCCGGCTGACGAAGGGCGCGCCGGTGCGCGTCCTGCTGATCTGCGTCGGACGGCTCAAGGCCGGCCCCGAACGCGATCTGTTTGACAGGTACTTCACCCGCGCGAAGGGCGTCGCCCGTTCGGTCGGCGTGGCCGACGTCGAACTGCGCGAGCTTGCCGAATCCCGGGCGCGGCGGCCGGAGGACCGGCGTGAGGAGGAGGCCGCGGCCATCCTCGCGGCGGTCGGGCCGCGCGACTGGCTGATCGCGCTCGACGAGCGCGGCGCCTCGCCGACCAGCGAAGCCTGGGCGGCCGACCTCGGCAAGGCGCGCGACTCGGCGGCGAGCGCCTATGTCGTCGTGATCGGCGGACCCGACGGCCTGTCCGACGCTTTGCGCGCGAGGGCGCGGAGCGTGATCGGCTTCGGGGCGATGACCTGGCCTCACCAGCTCGTGCGCGTCATGGCCGGCGAGCAGCTCTACCGGGCCCTGTCGATTTTGTCCGGCCACCCTTATCACCGCGCATGATCGCCGCGATTCCGGCCAGATTTGATGATTGTGGACGTCGCATGGCGGAATTTCGCATGACATCGGCGCGCCGGACGCTGCGCGGGGCGACCCTCGCGGTCGCGGCCGTGTGCGTCGCGCCGGTCGCCGCGGATCCGTCGCCGCCGGCGGCGCAGTCGCCCGATCGGCAGAAGGCGGCGAAGCAGACCGAGTTGCAGGGGGTCGAGGACACGATTCGCGCCTCCGACGAGCAGCGCCGCAGCATTCAGGCCGAGATCGAATCGATCCGGACCGACAAGGCGCGCCTGATGGAGGCGCTGATCGCGACCACGGCGCGGGTGCAGGACGCCGAACGCGGCGTCGCGGCCGCGGACGCGCGCGTCGACGGGCTCGGCGACAAGGCCGCGACGCTCAACCGGTCGCTGCAGACGCGGCGCGCCGCGATCGTGGAGATTCTCGCCGCGGTCCAGCGCATGGGCGCCAATCCGCCGCCGGCCATCCTGGTGCGCTCGGGCGACATGGCCGAGGCGGTGCGCGCGGCGACCCTGCTCAGTTCGATGACCGCCAGCCTCAAGGGCGAGACCGAGCGGCTCGCGCGCGACGTCGAAGACCTCGCCGCGACGCGCGCGGCCATCGCGCTCGAGCGGCAGGGGCTGACGCGGGCGGCGGTCACGCTGGCCGGCGAGAAGACCCGCCTCGCCGCGCTGGTCGAGGCGCGCAAGCAGTCGCTCTCCTCGGCCGAGGCGGCGCTGGGATCGCAGCAGAAGCGCGCCGCCGACCTCGCCGGCCAGGCGGCCTCTCTCAAGGACCTGATCGCCCGGATCGACGCGGAGGAAGCACAGCGCAAGTCGCAGGAGCAGGCCGCGCGCGCCGCCGACGAGCGCGCCGCGCGCGACATCGAGACGGCGGCCGAGAAGGCGCGCAACGTCCAGACCGCGGCCCTGCGCCCGGAGATCGCCTTCTCGGCGATCAAGGGCCGGATGCCGCTGCCGGTCGCCGGCAGCATCCTGCGCACGTTCGGCGCGCCCGACGGGCTCGGCGGAGTCGAGCGCGGCATCCTCGTGTCGACCCTCGCCGGCGCGGTGGTCTCGGCGCCGGTCGACGGATCCGTTCTCTACAGCGGACCGTATCGCAGCTACGGCCGAGTCTTGATCATCGACGCGGGCGAAGGATATTATGTTCTATTGGCGGGGATGGAGCGGACCTACGTCAACCGTGGAGAGGCCGTTCTGTCGGGGGAGCCTGTCGGCGTGGTCGGCGACGGGTCGGTGAAGATGGCGGCCGCCGCCGCAGTCGGCGCCGCGCAACCCGTTCTCTATATCGAACTGCGTAAAGACGGAACGGCGATCGATCCGGGGCCGTGGTGGGCGAAGACAGACATCGAAAAGGCGCACGGATGAATCGAAATGCAGTTCTTCTGGGTTTGGGCGTGGCGCTCGGCGCCGCGGTGACGCTCGCCGCGCCGCAGACGCTCGCCTACCTGAGCCCCTCCGCCATGGCGGCGGCCTCGGACACCTATCGCCAGCTCAACCTGTTCGGCGACGTGTTCGACAAGATCCGCAACGACTATGTCGAGAAGCCGGACGAGGCCAAGCTGATCGAAGCGGCGATCAACGGCATGCTGTCCTCGCTCGACCCGCATTCGAGCTACATGGACGCGAAGGCGTTCAAGGACATGCAGGTCCAGACGAAGGGCGAGTTCGGCGGCCTCGGCATCGAGGTGACGCAGGAGGACGGCCTGATCAAGGTGGTGACCCCGATCGACGACACGCCGGCCGCCAAGGCCGGCATCCTGTCGGGCGACATCATCACCGCGATCGACGACACCCCGACCTGTCTCTTATACACATCTGACGCTGCCGACGATCGCATAAGTG
>CAMFKX010000377.1 GCA_945957375.1 uncultured Roseiarcus sp. | reverse complement strand
CTGGAAAAGGTTGCCGCCGCCGGGCGCGCCGGGCGCCGGCGCGGGCGTCGGCTGCGCGACGCGACGTTCGGGCGCCGGCAGGATCGGCGCTGTCGGCGGGAGGTTCGGAGCCGGCTCGGCCAATTGCGGCGGGCGGACCGGGGGCAGGGGGAAGGATTCGTCGATCCGCGGCACGTCGCGCACCGGGGGCAGCGGAATGGTGTCGAGGCTGTTGGTCGCCGTCGGCGCCGGCGTCTCGGCCGGCGGAGCGCTCGCGGTCGGCGGAGCCGCCTCCGGCGCTGGCGCAACCGCAGGACTCTCCGAGGGGCGCGGCTCGTATTCGAGCTTCGCGAGGGTCGTCGAGGTTTCGGGTTGCTGCGGCGGCGCGGCGCGCCATTCCGGCTCCACCACGATCGATCCGAAAAGCGTGCTGACGTCTTCCGGCGCCGTCGACGCGGGGCTGGACTCGGCGTTGACCGCGACGGCGGTCGGCGCGGCCAATCGGGCGTGCAGCACATAGGCCGCAACGCATCCGACCGTCGCGGCGGCGATCGCTCCCATCACCACGTGGCGCGTCGCTCTGCCCGAGTCTCGCGCCCGCTCTACCGGAATATCGCCGATTATCGCGTCGATCCCCTGCATTCCTGACCTACGTTGAACGCCTCGCTACCGATGGGATGGGGTTTAAAGCGATTTGGTTTAGGCCCGATTAACGCAGTTTTGGCCGGAAGACCAGATGGCGTCTTGTCGCGTTCGCAACGGAAAATAACGTCAACATGCCCTCCTCCGCAAGCCAGGCGGAATCTGTGAGCGCCGCATCCGTCGCTGGCGCAAAAGGGCGCTTCAGGACGAGGACCCTGCCATACGAGACGGCGTCAAAGATTGAGGATTCCGCGCGCGCCGCAAGCCGACGAGTCACTCGGGCATCTTGCCGAGCGGGATGCCGTTGACCCGGATCGACCGCTCTTCCCCGACCTCGATCAGCCAACTCAGGGCGCCGTCGCTCTCGGTCTTGGCGAGCCCCTTTGCCATCGCGACCATCGGCAGCGACTTCACGGCGATTTCCGGCCCGAGCGCCCGGATTGCGGTCATGGTCTTGTCGAAATTGCGCATTTTCAGCGTCACCGCCCCTGACGTCTTGCCGGCGGCGTAGCGCAGCTCGCCCTGGACGTCGCCGTCGATCGCCGGGGCGACGACATGCGAGGGCGCGATGACGACCTTGAGCGGGCCTGCGCCGAGCAGCGCGGCGGAGACCTTGGTCGAGTCGGTTTCCGCAATTGCAGGCCCCGGTCCGCCGAAATGGAGATTGTCGATCGCCTGGGTGGCGGCCGCCGCAATGTCGATGCCCTTCAGGGTCAAGGCGAGATCGACCTTCGACGGCGTGAGGTCGGCGGCGTTCGGCGGCAGGAGTCCCGGCGGCAGGCTCAGCCCCTCGGCGGCGAAGGTCGTGTCGAGGGCGCTGTCGGGTCCGGCGTTCGACACGCCGACGGCGATCTTGGCGGCGGACAGCGCGACCGCTCCCATCGGCGTGGCGAGCATCAGCTTCGACGCCTCGCCGCCCTCGACGAAACGCAAGCCCGGCGCCGCGAGCGGTCGCAGCAGGGTCTTCACTTCCGCCTCATGCGCGGCGAGATCCGCGCGATGAACCGAGACGAAGCTGACGAGGTCCATGAGCTTCCGCGACCAGAGCCCGTCGACCCCGACGTTGAAGGAGGCCTTGTCAAGCCGCCCGCTCGTCCCGTTGCCGGGTGCGTCGCCGCCCGGCGCCACCGCGAAGGCGATGTCGGCGATGTCCTGCTTGATCGTGCTCGAAACCGAGCCGTCGGCGTTGACGGTCGTGGCGTAGTCGCCCCGCAATGCGCCGAAGTCGATGGCCTCGCGGATCTTGGCGCCTTCGATGCGGACCCGTCCGCCGGTGGCGCCGGCGTCGCCGCCGACGAACCAGGCGAGCGAAGGATTGACGACCAAAGTCTGATGATAGCCGTCGACCTCGACGGTGCTCGTGACGTCGGCGTTGCGCGACACGGTCTTCGGAAACGAGGACTCGACGACTCGCCAGTTTCCGTCGTCCTGCTCGAAGAGATCGACGACGTGAGGCGAGGACGCGTAACTCGCGGCGCCGTTCGGGCCGGTCATCAGGCCGTTCAGCGCGGCGACGTCGATCGTGACCTGATAGGACTGAGCGTTCGCCTTCACGCTGACCATCGGGGCGGCTCCCGGCGCAGGCGTCGGCAGGAAGCGATCGAAGAACGCCTGCAGCGTCGCGACGCCCTCGGGCGAAGCCGGCCGGTCCCCCGCGCGCGCCGGAGCTGCGACGATCGCCGCGAGGGCGAACAACGCCAAGGGGGCCGCGCGGCGGCGAAGGACGGTCGCAATCATGACGGAGCCTGAAACTGGGGAGGGACGAGCGCCCTCCCTAACGCATTTTCGCGGCGCGCGCGCCTGATTCGTCCGTCGCCGGCTCCGTCACGGCGCAGGCAGGGCGACCGGGGAAGCTCTCTTGGTCGCCTGCGCCTGGGCGACGCCCGCCTTCACCGCGGCCTGGATCTTCTCGAAGGCGCGGACCTCGATCTGGCGCACGCGCTCGCGCGAGACGCCGAACTCGGCCGACAGGTCTTCGAGGGTGATCGGGTCCTCGGCAAGGCGGCGGGCCTCAAAAATCCGACGCTCGCGCGGGTTCAGCACCGACAGGGCGTTCCTCAGCGCGCCGAGCCGAGCGTCGGATTCCTCGCGGTCGGCGAGCAGCGATTCCTGATCCGGGGAATCGTCGACCAGCCAGTCCTGCCACTCGCCTTCGCCGTCCTCGCGCAGCGGCGCGTTGAGCGACGCGTCGCCGCCGAGGCGACGGTTCATGTCGATGACGTCCTGCTTGGCGACGCCGAGGCGCTTGGAGATGGTCTCGACCTGATCGTCGCGCAGGTCGCCCTCGTCGAGCGCGGAAATGCGGCTCTTGGCCTTGCGCAGATTGAAGAACAGTTTCTTCTGGCTGGCCGTCGTGCCCATCTTCACCAGCGACCAGGAGCGCAGGATGTATTCCTGGATCGAGGCGCGAATCCACCACATCGCGTAAGTCGCGAGTTTGAAGCCCTTGTCGGGCTCGAAACGCTTGACCGCCTGCATCAGGCCGACGTTGCCCTCGGAGATGACCTCGCCGATCGGCAGTCCGTAGCCGCGGTAACCCATGGCGATCTTGGCCACCAGGCGCAGATGCGAGGTGACGAGCTTGTGCGCGGCCTCGCGGTCGCCGTGCTCGCGCCAGCGCTTGGCGAGCATGTATTCCTGCTGCGGCTCCAGCATCGGGAACCGCTTGATCTCCTGCAGGTAGCGGGCGAGGCCCGACTCGCTGGAGATGACGGGGAGCGACGCGGCCATTCAATTCCTCCTGTCGGAGCCCGATTCGGCTCCGCCGGCGCTGTTGCCGGACGGATATCTTGGTCGAGCAAGCATGGCCGAAAAAAGGCCGGTCCACGTCGTCAAAACGGTGGATCTGCGAATTCGGATCACTCGGCGAGGGCGCTCACCGGCCGGCGCCCCGGCGCAAGGCTTCGATCAGGCGCGCCATGTCCGGCGGCGGCGGGCTTTCGAAACGCAGCGGCTCGCCGGTGACCGGATGTTCGAAACCGAGCGCGGCGGCGTGCAGAGCCTGCCGCCCGAGCGCCGCCAGGGCTGCCTGGGCCGGCTCGCAAAGCTGGACGATCTTGGTCTTGAACCCCGCGCCATAGACCGAATCGCCGAGCAGCGGGTGGCCGATCGAGGTCATATGCACGCGGATCTGATGGGTGCGCCCGGTCTCCAGTTCGCAGCGCACCAGGCTCGCCGGCCCCAGGGCCTCTTCGAGGCGCCAATGGGTGACGGCGTGGCGGCCGCGATCGGCCGGAACGATCGCCATCTTTTCGCGGCTGCGCGCATGACGCGCGATCGCGGCGTCGACCTTGCCGGCGGAGACGTCGAACCCGCCCCAGGTCACGGCGAGATATTCGCGCTCGAGCGAGCCGGTGCGGCCGTGGTCGGCGAACAGGTCCGCGAGCCCCTGATGCGCCGCGTCGGTCTTGGCGACGACCAGCAGGCCGGAGGTGTCCTTGTCGAGCCGGTGGACGATGCCCGGACGGCGCACGCCGCCGATGCCGGAAAGGCTCGCGCCGCAATGGCTGATCAGCGCGTTGACCAGCGTGCCGTCGGCGTGGCCCGGGGCGGGATGGACGACCAGACCGGCGGGCTTGTCGATCACAATCAGGTGGTCGTCCTCGAACACGAC
>CAMFKX010000376.1 GCA_945957375.1 uncultured Roseiarcus sp. | reverse complement strand
GATGCGCGTTGACGCGCTCGACGATCACCGCCGCGGCGTGCTGCGCCTCGAGCGCGAAGGCGCCGTCGACCCGCAGGATCAGGGTCGCCGGCGCCAAGGGCGCCTGCGGGTCGCGCTTCTCCGGACGGGGCGGCCATTGCAATTGCTGCGGCCGGGCGTAGCGGGCGATCGCCTCGCCGACGATCGCCGGCCAGTCGGCGATCAGGCTCGCCTCGCCGATGCCGCGCGCCGCCAGCGCGGCGCCGATGACGCCGGGCATGAGCGCGTCGAGCGGCTTGGCGCCGCGGCGGGGAGCCTTCATGGTCGCGCGGGAACGAGGAGCAGCATGGGCGAACATTTAGGCGCGGCGGCGCTCGAGGGAAAGCGCGACGCGATCGTAGGACGCACGCTTCGCTGGTGGGACCGGGCGCGGCGCACGCTGCCGTGGCGCGCCCTGCCGGGCGAGACGCCCGACCCGTACCGGGTTTGGCTGTCGGAAGTGCTGCTTCAGCAGACCACCGTACAGGCCGTCATGCCTTATTACCGTACGTTTCTGGAGCGCTGGCCGACGGTCGAAGCGCTCGCGGCGGCGCCGCACGAAGCGGTGATCAGCGCCTTCGCCGGGCTCGGCTATTATACTCGCGCCCGCAACCTGCACGCCTGCGCCAAGTCCGTCGCGGCGGCCGGCGGCCGGTTTCCCTCGGACGAAGCCGCGCTGCGCGCGCTGCCCGGCGTCGGCGCCTACACCGCGGCCGCGATCGCCGCCATCGCCTTCGACCGGCAGGCCGCCCCGGTCGACGGCAACATCGCCCGCATCGTCGCCCGCCTGATCGCGCTCGAGGCGCCGATCGCGACCTCGCGAAGCACGATCGCCGAGGCGGCGCGCGCGCTCGCGCCCGCCTGTCGCGCCGGCGATTTCGCCCAGGCGCTGATGGACATCGGCGCGACGATCTGTCGGCCGCGCAATCCCGACTGCGCCGCCTGTCCGTTGCGCGGCGATTGCGCCGCCTTCCGCTCGGGCGCGCCGGAATCCTATCCGCGCAAGGGCGCGGTCAAGCCGAAGCCGCAGCGGATCGGCGCCGTCTTCTTCGCCCATCGGGCGGACTGGGCCTTCCTCGTGCGGCGGCGTCCGCCCAAGGGGCTGCTCGCCTCGACCGTCGAGTTGCCGGGCACCCCGTGGACCGGGGACGGACCGGGGGCCGGGTGGGCCGACCACGCGCCGGTCGCGGCGCGCTGGCGGCGGCTCCCGGGGACGGTGGAACAGGTCTTCACCCATTTCGCCCTGAGCCTCGTCGTCTACGCTGCGCCTTGCGATCGGGCGGCGCCGGACCGCTGCTTCTGGGTGGCGCCGGATGAAATCGACGAAGCCGGCTTCTCGAACGTCATGCGCAAGGCGGCGCTTCATGCGCGGGCTTCGGTCGAGGTCGAGTGGGCGTCATGAAACCGTTGGGTTCGGCTGGTTGTTTATCAGGTCCGGCGCGTCCGAAATCGCTTGTAAAGGCGCAACGATCGCCGGTAGCCTGTCTCCCCGACCCGATGGAGCGACCTTGGGCAAGATCGGCGCAATCTCCGCCGCACGTGACGCTGCTTCCGCGGCCGGCTGGCCGCTGGCGGACGATCTTCGAGCCGAGTTCGGCCATGTCTCGACCTGGGTGTTCGATCTCGACAACACGCTCTATCCCGCCGACTGCGGCATCTGGCCGCTGATCGACCAACGCATCACGCTGTTTCTCGCCGATCTTTTCGGCATGGATTGCCAGTCGGCCAGGGCGCTGCACCAGCACTATTACCTGCGCCACGGCACGACTTTGCGCGGGCTGGTCGAGGAAGATATCGACGAGGCGGAGCGCTTCCTCGAATTCGTCCACGACATCGACCGCTCGATGCTGAAGCCGAACCCGGCGCTGGCGCGCGAGGTCGCCCGGCTGCCGGGGCGAAAGCTGATCTTCACCAACGGTTCGCGCAATCACGCGATCCTCACCGCGCGCCAGCTCGGCCTCGACGGCCTGTTCGAGGACGCCTTCGACATCATGGCCGCCGGCCTGACGCCAAAGCCGGAAGAGGCCGCCTACGACGCCTTCTTCCGTCGCTACAGCGTCGACCCGGGCAAGGCCGCGATGTTCGAGGACGTCGCCAAGAACCTCGTCGTCCCGCGCGCGCGCGGGATGAAGACCATCCTGGTCACTCCGAAGCCTGGACAGGACGACCATCGCCAGGCGCACGACCGGCCGGACCCGCTTGTCGCCGCCAGCCTCGCAGACGTGGTGACCGACGACCTCGGCGTGCTGCTCCGCCGGCTGAACGACGCGCTGGGGTAGGTGTCGAACTTCTGCGCTCGGGCGCGTGAGTGCGGGCGGCGCCTCTCGCAGCGGGTCATCCTGACCCAAGCGAGGGTAGGGCGACCGAACCAATCGCACGATCGATTTGAAGCGGGTGGACGAAGACTTCATTTCCGAAGACGAGTGATCAGCCTCGTTCGAGCAGCGTCGTGACGTCTTCGCGAAGCTTCGGCAGTTTGCTCTGGAGAATATCCCACACGAGAACGCTGTCGACGTTGACGTAGTCGTGGCTCAAGATATTCCGGAAAGCGATGGCGAGGCGGAATTCTCGAATATACCGACTTAGTCTGGCGCGATCCGCGAGAACCGAGTCAGCGCCTCCCCGATGATTTCGAACTGACGCTCGACCGCCGACCGGAGCATGGGATCTTGCATGTAGTCGGAGAAAGCACGGTCTCGGACGAACTGTCCGGTAGACTCCGCCGCTTGCCGGATATCGAATAGGTACTTGCGCGCGTCACGCGCATAGAGCACGGATCGGGTCTCCTCGACGCTTTCTCGAAACCAGGGATTCCGGATGGAGGCAGGGGAAACCAAGTCAACGCTGCGCCCGAACAAGCGCTCGAGACTTTCCTTGAGCCCGAAATAGGCGTCGGCGTAGCCGCCTGGTTCTTTCGGTTCGAACTCCACCAGAAAGTCGAGGTCGCTGCAGGCCGGATCGAAGTCGCCGCGCGCGGCCGAGCCGAACAGGTCGAGCCGACGAACGCCGAATCGACGGCACAAGTCGTGCAGTTCAGCGCGGCGCTCTGTCACTTCGGCGATCATGGTCGGACCCTGCATGCTCATATCACAGAGGGAGCGCGCCGTCCTACCCCGGGGTCGGGCGGGCCAGCGTCTCGGCTCGCCGTGAGCCGCCGCTCCGCGGTCTGGCTTCCAGCGGCGCGCGCGGCGGCCATCGAGGAGGACGTCTGACGATCGTCGTCCGGTTCCGGCTGTGGTGTCGCATCGGCTACATCAATCGGTCACCGGCCCGTCATGCGGCGCGGGCATATCAGCGCCCGTCGGCATCCCGGAAAGATTGACGCCATGCTTCGTAGGGCCATCAAGACTGCGCTGCTTCTCACCGCCGCGTCGGCGGCGATGGCGGCGCCCGCCAAGGCGGGCCCGAACCTGCTCGGCATTGGGACGCTTTCGATCACCAGCGATCTTTCGGGTCTGGCCGGCACGCTCGAAAACGGCGTGGCGGCCAACATTCTGGGCGGCATCGGATCGGGCCTCGCCTACGCCGGCGGCGACACTTTCATCGCTCTTCCCGATCGCGGCCCCAATGCCGTGCCCTTCAATTCGGCGATCGACAACACCGCCTCCTACATCAGCCGCCTCCAGACCCTTCAGATGAGCCTGACGGCTACTCCGGGCGGTCTCCTGCCCTATGCCGTGACCCCGCAACTGACCGGCACGACGTTATTGTCCAGCTCGGCCCCGCTCACCTACGGAACGGGCGCGGGACTCGGCGTCGGCTCCGGCGCGCCGGCGGAAAATACCGCGAGCGCCTATTACTTCACCGGGCGCTCCGACAATTTCGGAGCCGGAAACTCCGGGACCGCCTCCAACGCCCGCCTCGATCCGGAAAGCATCCGCGTGTCCAACGACGGCAAGAGCGTCTTCGTCTCCGACGAATACGGTCCCTACGTGCGCCAGTTCGACCGGTCGACGGGACAGCTGATCAAAACCTTCGACTTGCCTTCCAACCTGTTCGTGTCGAACCTGTCGCCGGTCGGCAATACCGAGATCAGCGGCAACGTCAGCGGCCGAACGGCCAACAAGGGCATGGAGGGACTGGCGATCACGCCCGACGGCAAGACGCTCGTCGGCGTCATGCAGGCGGCGCTGATCCAGGACGCCGCGGTCAACGCGAGCAAGAAGATCGTTCGCATCGTCACGATCGACATCGCCAGCGGCGAAACCCACGAATACGGCTACAAGCTGTCCATCGGATCGGGCGTGAGCGATATCGTCG
>CAMFKX010000375.1 GCA_945957375.1 uncultured Roseiarcus sp. | reverse complement strand
CCTCCGCCCCGCCGATGGACGTGGTCGGGCGCGACCGCGACGGGGCGCCGCTGGCGCTGGCGCTGACGCTCGCGCGCGTGGGCCGGGCCGAGGCGCCCCACTATTGCGCGCTGTTCCGCGACGTGCGCCGCGAGCGCGAGGCGGAACGCCGTCTGACCGCGGCGCGCGACGCGGCGCTCGCCGCGAGCCGGGCCAAGACCGATTTCCTCGCGCACGTCAGCCACGAGATCCGCACGCCGCTCCACGCCATCCTCGGCTTCGCCGAAGTCATGATGGAGGAGCGGTTCGGTCCGATCGGCAACGAGCGCTATCGCGACTACCTCAAGGACATTCACGTCTCCGGCCGGCACGTGATGAGCCTCGCCGACGACCTGCTCGATCTCAGCAAGATCGAATCCGGCAAGCTCGAGCTGTCGATCGCCCCGGTCGACGCCAACAGCCTGATCCGCGATTGCGTGTCGCTGATGCAGCCGCAGGCCCAGCGCGAGCGCATCATCATGCGCCTGTCGCTGTTCGACCGGCTTCCCCGGGTGATGGTCGACGAGCGCTCCCTGCGCCAGATCATGCTCAACCTCATGTCCAACGCGGTGAAGTACAACGAGCCGGGCGGGCAGGTGATCGTGTCGACCGCGGTCGACGCCGCCGGCCAGGCGGTGATCCGGGTGCGCGACACCGGCCTCGGCATGAACGAGGCGGAAGTCGGGGTCGCGCTCGAGCCGTTCGGGCAGGTGGCGCGCGGCGCCCGCAAGGGCGGCGTCGGACTCGGCCTGCCTCTGACCAAGGCGCTGGTCGAGGCCAACCATGCCGAGTTCTCGATCAAGAGCCGCCGCGACCACGGCACCCTGGTCGAGATCTGCTTTCCGGACGTCCAGGCCGCGGAGTGACCCGGCGCTCGCAATGTTTCCCGATCTGTTAAAATCAGGGACTTAGCCGCCTTTTTCTGCAACTTACAACTGTGCTTAACCGCCCAGGGGCGTCTCCGGACCTCGTCCTGAGCCTGTCGAAGGACGCTCCAGATGGCGGCGACGGTCGAGCCTGCTGGATCATCCTTCGACAAGCTCAGGATGAGGTCCGTGTTTCGCCCGAACGATCAGGTCGAGTGGCTGGCGTTTACTGCGCGTCATCAAGGGCGCCTGCTCCGGCCGCCCTTGCGCGCGGACCGTCCTTGCGCCGCGGAAAGGCGCGCACGTCGCCAGAGAGGGTCGCTACGTCGCGCGACGCGCCCACCCTGTTCAAATCACGATTTCAAACAGCGGTCGCCGCGGACGACGACTTCCCTCTACCGAAACACCATAAGCCATTTTACCGAATTTACAAGATATTACGCCATAGCGGCGCGACGGCCGGGTCGTCCTCGGGCGCGAATGGGAACGGCGCGATGCGATCGCTCGCGTCGGCGCGCAGCCGGCGGCGGCCGCCGGGAGCGGACGGAGGCCAACGGCAGGCGGATGGCGCCAAACACCACGGCCACAGGATAGCGTCGCGGTGGAAGCATCGGCGGCGCCAATTGCCGAGATTCTGTCGTCTGAGCGGCGCTGTCCCGGTCAAACGCCGTCGGCGCTGAACTTACGGACAAGAAGATTCAGTCGATCCTCGGCCCCGATGGCTGGGATACGTTCAGATTGCATCAGGACGACCAACCCGTGCAACGCGCTCCACAGCAATTCCGCTGAGAACACCGACTCTTGACGGTCCGGCCCAATCGCTTTGACAAAGGCGGCGAAGGCCGCGCGAAGCGCGGACGGCGTTTCCTCGCTGGCGAACTTGATCTTCGTCGGCAGGACGAACATGGCCTCGTAGACGACAGGCCGCGAGTCGGCAAATTCGAGGTAGGCGGCGCAGATTTTGCGCAACATTTGCGGGCCCGCGTCGGCGTTCAGCGTCTCCGCTTCCAGCCGCGCCGCGAGCTCCTCGAAGCCTTTCGTCGCCACGGCGGCCATGATCTCCGCCTTGTTCTTGAAATGGCTGTAGAGAACAGGCTGGCTGTAATCGATCAGGCCCGCAAGCCGCCGGGTGGTGACAGCGTCCCAGCCTTCGGCTTCAGCCAGCTCACGGGCTGTCGTCACAATGAGGTAATAGCGCTCCGCGCGCTGCCGCTCTTTGCGTTCGACGATCGACATTACTAAATCCTACCGCCGCTCATTTTTGTGTCAACGATAGATATCTCTTGACGTTCGATTCTAGCGACGCTAGATTATGTGCAGTTGATAGGAGCCAGCGCTCATGACCCCAGCCCATGCTTTGATTCAAACCGGATATGTTCTCTCCGGCCTCATCGCGGCCGCCATCCTGTTCCTCGGCGCCCGCTTCTGGTTGGCGCCCGCCACTGCATCCGCCGGCTTCGGCATCGCCGCTTCCCCGCCATTGTCGACGGGCTTCGCCGCCTGGCTTTCCGTGAAAGGCACGCGCGACATGGCCGCCTGCCTTTTCGTCATCCTGCTGATCGTCAATGGGGCGCCGCGCCTGCTCGGCGAATTCATGCTCCTCGCGAGCCTCATCGCCTTCGGCGACATGGTGAGCGTCCTTCGCTCGGGCGGAAGCAGAGCCCTCGCTTTCGGCATGCACGGTCTGACCGGGCTGGTCATCGTCGCGACCGGCGCATGCCTGATCATCGGCGCCCCGTGACGCCGCTCTGATTTCTCACCCCTTTGGAATGGCCCCATGACGGGGCTCCGCGGATTTGACCCGGCGTTGCGTCCCGGACCGCCCGGCGCGCCCCCCTCCGCGCCGCCGGCGACCCGATCAGTTCGCCGCCCGCCGCAGGCGACCTGGAGCGCGTCCCTCACCGCTTGGCCGCAAAGAACGCCCTGAGCAGCGCCGCCGCCTCGCGCTCGCGCATGCCGCCGTAGACTTCCGGCGCGTGATGGCAGGTCGGCTGGCCGAAGAAGCGCGGGCCGTGGTCGACCGCGCCGCCCTTCGGGTCGGAGGCTGCGTAATAGAGGCGGCGGATGCGGGCGTGGGCGATTGCGCCGGCGCACATCGCGCAGGGTTCGAGCGTCACATATAGATCGCAGCCGGAAAGGCGCTCCGAGCCGAGCGCCGCGGCGGCGGCGCGGATGGCGAGGATCTCGGCGTGGGCGGTCGGATCCGAGAGCTCGCGGGTGCGGTTGCCGGCGCGGGCGATCACGATCCCGTCGCGCGCGATCGCGGCGCCGATCGGGGCTTCGTCGCGGGCGCCGGCGGCGCGCGCCTCCGCGAAAGCCGCGGACATCGGATCGGAGCCTTCGGTCATCGAACCTTTCTCGATCGCTCCATCGCCGATCCCATCCGGAGCCTTTCGAAGAAGTCTCCGGCTCGCGGCGCCGGCGCGGCCACCTGGACCATCCTTCGACAACCTCATCCTTCAACAAGCTCATCCTTCGACAAGCTCAGGATGAGGTTCGGCGCTTGGCCATCGGGCGCCCGACGCTTTTTCGTGGCGGCCGTGCGCCTTCCGGCTTAGGACAGGCGCTTCATCAGGGCAATGCCGCCACCGGAAGCGAATATGGACGACGACGTCAATACCGAGCCTGAGGTTCGCGAGGGCAGCCGCATCGCCAAGGTCATGGCGCGCGCCGGTCTGTGCTCGCGCCGCGAGGCGGAAGCCTGGATCGGCGAGGGCCGGGTGACCGTCAACGGCAAGACGCTCGAAAGCCCCGCCTACAACGTCAGCGAGGACGACGACGTTCGGGTCGACGGCAAGCGGCTGTCGGCGCCGGAGCGGACGCGGCTGTTCCTGTTCCACAAGCCGCGCGGGCTGGTGACCACCTCGCGCGACCCGGAGGGCCGGGCCACCATCTTCGACGCCCTGCCCCCCGACCTGCCGCGCGTGGTCGCGATCGGCCGGCTCGACATCAACACCGAAGGCCTGATTCTGCTCACCAACGACGGCGGCCTGGCCCGGGTGCTCGAGCTGCCCAAGACCGGCTGGCTGCGCCGCTATCGCGTGCGCGCCCACGGCCATATCGAGCAGCCGCAGCTCGACGCGCTCGCCGACGGCGTCACCATCGACGGCGTCGACTACGCCGGGATCGACGCCAAGCTCGACCGCGAGCAGGGGTCGAACGCCTGGATCACCATGGGCCTGCGCGAGGGCAAAAACCGCGAGATCAAGCGGGTGCTGGAGCATCTGGGACTGGCGGTCAACCGCCTGATCCGCGTCTCTTTCGGCCCGTTCGAACTCGGCGATCTTCCCGAAGGCGCGGTCGTCGAAGTGCGCACCAAGGTTCTGCGCGACCAGCTCGGCGCGAAGCTCGCGCGCGAGGCGGGCGTCGATTTCGACTCCGGCGTCGCCGATCGCGCGCCCC
>CAMFKX010000374.1 GCA_945957375.1 uncultured Roseiarcus sp. | reverse complement strand
CGAACAACGCCGCGCGCTTGCCGATCTCGACGGGATCGGTGACCGGCAGCGGGCAGATGTAGACAAAGCCGTTGACGACGCGGACGTCGAGGCCGAGCGCGGTCGGCAGCGCGATGGAGCGCGTGCTGTTCACCCCGACGCCGAGGTAGACCGCCTCCGCCCCGATGCTGTCGAAGGGGTGCACGGCCCGCGACCAGTGCATCGAATCGGCGAACCAAAACCGGCTGTCCTCCGCCTCGCGGCCCTCGGGTTGCGACACGAGGTAGTAGGGATACATCCGCTCCCACCCTTCCGCGCCTTTCGGCGTGGCGGCCTCGGGGAAGAATTCAAAGCGCTGCCTCTTGGACATTTCGGTTCTCTCCCTTTGGTTAGACTTCGCGGAGCGCTTCGAGCAGCGCCCCCACGTGTTCGGCCGTCAGGTGCGGCCGATCGGTTTCCGGCAGATTCGGCAAGTCGCTTGCCGCCGTTCCGCCGCTGAGCACCAGCACGCCGAGGGCGCCCATCGCCCTGGCCATGCGCATCTCGATCGAGGCCATGTCGCCGACGACGATCAGATCGACGTCCGGGCCGCCGAGACGGGCCCGCAGCCCTTCGGCCAGCGCTTGCAAGGGTTTGCCGCAAGTGACCGGCGGCGCGCCCGTGATGCCCTGGATCGCCCGCGCGATCGCGGTGGAGCTGGCCACCGACCGGCCTTTGCCGCCGTGGAACCACGGCGTGTCGACGGTGACGTAGAAGGCGGCGCCGTGATCGGCGATGGCGAGGCAGGCGGCGTTGATGTCGCGGCTTTCATAGCGGTCTGCGGCGCCGACGACGACGGCGACGGGAACGTCGCCTGGCCCCGCTTTTCGGACCCCTGCGGCGTGGAGCGCTTCGAACAGGCCGTCGTCGCCCAGCGCCACGACGGGTCCCTCTCCATGGGCGGCGCGGATATGGTCGGCTGCGGCGGTCGCGGCCGTCATCATGTTCTCGTCCGCGACCTTCAGCCCGATTTCGCGCAGGTGAGCCGCGTAATGAGACACCGGACGCTGAGAGGCGTTGGTGCAGACGATCATCCGCTTGCCCGCGGCGGTCAGCCAGTCGAGGAGCGCCGCCGCGCCTTCGATCGGCTCGCCGCCGGCGCCGCCGGCCCTCGCGGTGCGCACGAGGCACCCGTCGACGTCCAGAACCCAGCTGGGCGCGGCGGCGATCCGACGCAGGATCTCGGGATTGGGCGGCGGATTCATGCGCCGGCTCCCTTTGCGCCGCTGGCGGAGAAGGCGCCGCCGCGAGCGCGCAGTGAGATCGACCAGGGCTTGTCCTGCGCCGACAGAGCCTCGAGGAGATCGGTCAATCCGCCGTCCCGTGCGCGTTCCCGTCGCGCGGCCATTTGATCCACCTGTTCGGCGGGCATGGTCGCGCGCAGCAGAAGGTCCTCGTCGGACTGCCCGCCGCCGAAGCGGGCGCGCAGCTCATCGAGCGTCGGCTCTTCGCGAGCCGCGCCTCGGCGTTGACGGGCGCGGGGCGACTGCGCGGCGCGGTCGAGCAACTCCTGGTTGGCGGCGCCGGGCATCGAGCCGAATTCGCCGAGCAGCAGGTCGATCACCTCGTCGGAGAGGCGGGCGTAGCGCTCACCCGTCAGGAGGTTCATGCTGGCCTGGGCGACGATGTATTGCGCGAACGGCGTGACGACGATGGGCCAGCCCATATCCTCGCGCACGCGCACGGCCTCTTCCGTGATCTTTGGAACGAGGTCGGCGCGGCCCATTTCGGCCAGTTGCCGGCGCGTCGTCGTCAGCACCCCGCCCGCGAGCGTATGGCGATAGAAATCCTCGTCGTACTCGACCGGCGCCGCTTGCGGCAGGTTGAAGAGCCGCGCCTCGCGCGCGAGCCGGTCGGAGGCCGCCTGCCGCCTTCACGAGGAGGGGGAAGCCGATCCGGTCGGCGAGCGACAGCGCCTGATCCAGTGTTGCGGTGGGTCCACCGGGTGAAACGGGCACGCCGACGGACTGCGCGAACGCTCGCGCGCTTAGTTTGTCGCCGAGGGTCTCCAGCTGCTCTGGCGTCGCCCCGATAAAGACGAGCCCGTTTTCGGCGCAGGCGCGTGCGAACGTCGCCCTCTCGGAAAGGAAGCCATAGCCGGGATGCACCGCGTCGCAGCCGGTTGCGACGGCCGCGTGAATCACGGCGTCGGCGTTGAGGTAAGAGTCCGTCGAGCGGGCGCCGCCCAGAACCACGGTTCTGGTGGCGCGCCGAGCGGCCAGCGTCTCGCGGTCGGCTGCGGAGAGGCCCAGCACGGACTCGAAGCCGAGACGTTCGCAGGCCTCGATGATCCGCACCGCGATTTCGCCGCGATTGGCCACGTAGATGCGGCGGCGGGTCATGGCTCCGCCACCGTGAACAGCGGCTGGTCGTATTCCACCAGTTCGCCGTCGCGAACGTGGACCGCGGCGATCACGCCGGCGACTCCGGCGTTGACCGAGTTCATCAGCTTCATCACTTCGACGATGCAGACGACCGTGTCGGGCTCGACCCGGTCGCCCACCTTGACGAAGGGCGGCTCGCCCGGCTTGGGCGCCGAATAGAACGTGCCGAGCAGAGGCGCGCGCACTCAGCCGAGGCGTTCGGTCAGGGGCCCGAGGGAGGCGACCAGCCTCTCCGCCTCTTCGAGTTCGTTGGCCTCCAGCACCCGGCGCTCGAGTTCGACGACGTCGTCCATGAACAGGGCGAGCATCATGCGCCGATGCAGCACTATGCGGCTCACCTCGTCGATCTGCTCGGCGGAGACGCCTGTCGATTTCCAGCGCTGCAACGTGCGCTCGACGCGCCTGATGATTTCCGTGGCGTCCTCGAAACGCCATTCCAGGATGATGGACCAGGCGAGCTCCAGCTGCACGCGCGGAAAGCCGTTCAGCACGTCCGCCGGCAACTGGGCGGCGAGCCGCGTCAGCGTGCCGAGCTTGCCCTCGTAGAAGAGGTCCGTGCAGTTGGAGTCGAGGACTTCCGCGGCCGCGCTCCAGTCCTTCGCCTGGACGGCGTGCGTGAAGGCCAGTTCCGTGTGGCCGCTCCGCGCGTACCATTGGCTCGCCCTGCGGTGGAGCTCGGGAATCAAGTCGGGGCGAGAAGGCCGAATGAAGGCGTCGGGGAGATGCGCAGGCCGCGCCCTTTAACAGCATGCGGCGCGTGACGGACGCTTCCATGGTTTCCTCCTGGCGGCCCGGCCGTTCGCGACGGCTTCGTTCGCGGGCCAAGAGGCAGCTAAGAGACGCCTTCGAAGCAACTCACCTATCTTAAAGATAGCGGTCGGGGCGTCGCGGGGCGGTGGTCGCGCCGATCGGACGAAACTGAGGCGCCGCCGTTCCACCGTGACGGCCCTCGTCGGGCGCTGGTGCCGGATGAGGGGATCGAACCCCCGACCTTCGGTTTACAAAACCGCTGCACTACCGCTGTGCTAATCCGGCCTTCCGCGACTGGCTACCAGCCGTCCCGTCGCTCCGCAAGCCGGTCATCGGCCCGCGGGGACGGTCGGGGTCCACGGGCCGGCGGCGCGAACCGCTTCGTCCATCCCGGGCCAGGGCGGCATGGTGACGGCGATGAAGGCGAGCGGCGCCTCGGCGTCCGCCTGAAACTGGAACGCCGTGCCGAGCGGGATCGTGACCGCGACGCCCGGCGCCAGTGTCTCGACCGATTCGTCGGTCTCCGACCGCCGCCACAAGCGCCCGCGGCCGGCGACGACGAACCAGAGCTCCTCGACGGTGCGGTGGGCGACCGCGTGCGACACCGCGCCGGCCGGAAGCTCGAAATGCGCCAGACTGCCGCCTTCGAGCGCGTGCAGGAGTCGCACGGCGGTCCCGTCCGGGGCGACCGCGTCGGGCTCCCGGCCGAGGGATCGGGTTGCGAAACGCGAGGGCATTGGCGGCGCTCCGTCGACCCCCGGGATGGCTTGGCGCGGCGCGCGCCCGCCTGCTAAGAGGGGCCATGGCCACGATCCTATCCGCCGACGAGGCGCTTGACGAGTTCCGCGCGGCGGGCGCCCTGCTTGAGGGGCATTTCATCCTGTCCTCGGGCCTCCATTCGCCGGTGTTCCTGCAAAAGATGTTCGTGTTCCAGGACCCGGCGCGCACCGAGCGGCTGTGCCGGGCGCTGGCCGAGAAGGCGCGGGCCGCCTTCGGGCCGATCGACGTGGTCGCCTCGCCCGCGGTCGGCGGCATCGTGCCGGGCTACGAGACGGCGCGCTGGCTGGGCGCCAAGGCGATCTTCGTCGAGCGCGAGGGCGGGGCGTTCAAGCTCCGCCGCGGCTTCGAGATCGCGCCCGGGGCGCGCGTCCTGATGGTCGAGGACATCATCTGTCTCTTATACACATCTGACGCTGCCGACG
>CAMFKX010000373.1 GCA_945957375.1 uncultured Roseiarcus sp. | reverse complement strand
GGGTGCAGCGTCCAGGCGCCGGCGCAGCCGAGCAGGAAGGCGTTGCGGAACTGCGCCTCGCACGCGTCGGGATCGGAGAAGTCGCCGAACGGCCCGTAGAAGGCCTTGAGGCCGTGGGCGGCGCAGGCGTCGACCATGCGCGCGATGGTGTAGTGCCACGGGTCTTGCTGGAAGACGGCGCGCGCGACGCCCGGCGCGGTCGCGTCGGCGAGCACCTTGTAGTCCGGATGGCCGCCGCCGACCCGGGTCGTCTTCATCGCGCGCGAGGCTGCGAGATCGGCGGGGCCGAGGCTCATGCCGTGCATGCGCGGCGACGCGGCGGCGATCGCCTCGACGTTGTTGACCCCCTGCGCCGTTTCGAGAATGGCGTGGACGAGGATCGGCTTCTTCAGGCCGTGGCGCGCCTCGAGCAGCGCGAGATACTGATCGACGAAATGGATGTCCCAGTCGCCTTCGACCTTGGGGATCATCACCACGTCGAGCTTGTCGCCGATCTCGCCGACGAGCCGGGTCATGTCGTCGAGGAACCAGGGCGAGTTCAGCGCATTCACCCGCGCCCAGAGGCCGGTCGCGCCGAAGTCGGTCGCCTTCGCCATGGCGATGAAGCCGTCGCGGGCGGCGATCTTCATCTCGATCGGAATGGCGTCCTCGAGATTGCCGAGGACGACGTCGACCTGCCCGGCCAGTTCGCCCGCCTTGGCGCGCACCTTCTCGATGTGCGGCGGAACGAAATGGATCATCCGCTCGAGCTTCGCAGGCAGTTCGAGGTATGGCCGCGGCGCGCCGATCGCGAGCGGTTCGAAGAGTTTGCGCGGAGATTTCATGGCCGGGCCCGGGACTGCGGTGTGACCCGTGCCATAGTTGGATTCGGCGTGCGCGGCAATTAGCCGAGCGGCCAAGCGGGGTTTCCGAAGCGGCGTCCCGGCCGGCCCTGCAAGGGAGCGCTTCGCCGCGCCGGCGCGGGCTCAGGCGGCGACGGCGATGAAGGCGCCGTCGTGGCCGGCGTTCGCGCCTTGCCGTCGCAGGGCGATGAACCCGCCCACGACCACCAACAGCGCGATCGGGCTCGCTCCGAGCAACGGCGCCGGCGCCTCGACGGCCGCCGAGGCCGAGCTCATCTGAGTGAAAATGCCGACCGTGTGGTTGTCGGATTCGTAGCCGCCGCCGAAGTTCGGCGCCTCGGAGAACGAAATCTGATTGAAGGTCCCGGACGTGTCGTAGAAGTTGATAAACACATACGGCTCGCCGGAGTCCTGGCCTTTGAAGTTGGGATTGGGGTTGCCGTAATAGGCGCTGTCTAGCTTCGTCACCGCGGAAACCTGGTCCGGCGACACCTGGCCGACCTCGACGCCGTTGTTGTAGAAGGTGACGATATTGCCGGGGTCGAGCGCCGACAGCCAGTAGCCGAAATAGTTGACCTGCTGGTTCAAAGTCAGCGTGTACGGGTTCTTGTTGAACGCCACGGCGTAGTCGCCCTTCCCGCCCGCGCCGCCGTACTGGTCTGCGCTGTTGATCTGGACGCCGTTCGGGCCCGAGTAGGAGCCCTTTATGCCGGTGGTTCCGAATGTGGCCGAGATGCTGGAATAGGCCCCCGCCGAAAGGGTGTCGAACGTGTCGACCCCGACCTTGCTGAAGGTCGCGGTCGAATTCTCGACGCCGGGCGCCTCGTAGTTCAGTTTGAAATCGTCGGCGCGCGCGGCGCTCGCCCCGGCCAGACCGGCCAACAGGGCCGCCGCCAAACCGATCTTGAAGATTGCGCTCATCTGCCCCTGGACCCCTGCCTCGTCGACAGCAGCGCAATTTCGGCGCCAACCAGTCTGCGACGCCGCAGCCTGCGATCGGGCCGCGTCAAGCCCACGTCAGGCCGCTGCGACAACGCCTCGGGAGAACGCGATTGGCGCCGCCCCGCGGCGGCGCATGGCGACGAAACCCGCCGCGACGACCGCAAGCGCGACCGGGCTCGCGCCCAGAAGCGGAATCGGCGCCTCGACCGCGGCCGAGGCAGTGCTCATCTTGGTGAACAGGCCGACCGTCTGGTTGTCGGATTCGTAGCCGCCGGCGGCGGGGCTTTCGGAGAAACGAACTTCGTTGAACGTGCCGGTCGTGTCGTAGAAGTTGATGAAGGCGTAGGGCTGGCCGGAGTTCTGCCCCTGGAATTTCCCGCTGTTGGGGTTTCCGTAATAGGCGCTGTTGAGCTTCGTCACCGCCGAGACCTGGTCCGGCGTCGCCTGCCCGACCTGAACGCCGTTGTTGTAGAAGGTGACGACGTTTCCGGAATCGAGCGCCGACAGCCAGTAGCCGAAATAGTTGACCTGGGTGTTCAGGGTCAGCGTGTAAGGGTTGGCGTTGAAGGCGACTGCGTAGTTCCCGGTCCCGCCCGCGCCGCCGTACTGGTCTGCGGGGTTGATCTGGACGCCCTTGGGGCCGGTGTAGACGCCAGTGATGCCGGTATTCCCGAAAGTGGCCGAGATGCTGGAATAGGATCCCGCCGAGAGGGTGTCGAACGTCTCCACCCCGACCGTGCTGAAGGTCGCGGTCGAATTCTCGACGCCGGGCGCCTCGTAGTTGAGTTTGAAATCATCGGCGTGGGCAGCGCTGGCGATCGTCAACGCCGCGGCGACCGCCCCACCCCACAACGCCAGCTTTCCAGACCGCTTCATCGCAAATCCCAAACGCTCAGAGACGAGGGCGGTCGCGCAAGGCCTGTGCCATCGCGAACCGTGGCCGGAGGACCAAGACGCGCTGGCTGACCGGCGACGGCCGGCGAAAGCGCTTCGCAAATGGCTTTGCATTCCGCGAAGGCGGCCAGAATGCGAAGGTCGCGCGGCGCTTGGAACAAAGCGCGAAACATGGTTGCGTCGAACCATGTCCCTCGCCCTGATTCGCGCCCCAGCCCCGGTCGAGCTCAACCCCGAGCAGCAGCTTGCGGTCGAGCACGGGATCGGCGCGGCGGAGGGGTTCGCGCCGCTGCTGGTGATCGCCGGCGCCGGCTCGGGCAAGACCGCGATGCTCGCCCATCGGGTCGCGGCGCTGATCCTCGCCGGGGCCGATCCCAAGCGGATCATGCTCGCAACCTTCTCCCGCCGCGCGGCGGCGGAATTGGTCCGCCGGGTCGAGCGCCTGCTCGCCCGCCGCCTGCCGCCGGACGCCGCCGCCGCGGCCCGGCCGGAATATTCCGGGACGTTCCACGGCATCGGCGCGCGGCTATTGCGCGAATACGCCCCGCGCATCGGCCTCGACCCGCAATTCACCATCCACGATCGCGAAGACTCCGCCGACCTGATGAACTGGGCCCGGCACCAGGCCGGTCTGACCGAGACGGTGGACCGCTTTCCCACCAAGGGGACCTGCGTCTCGATCTACTCGCGCGTCGTCAACGCCCGCGCCGACCTCGGACACACGATCGGCAAGTGGTTCCCTTGGGTCGCCGCGCACGAAGAGGCGCTGCGCGTCCTGTTCGCGGCCTACGTCGAAGCCAAGCAGCGCCAGAACGTGCTCGACTACGACGACCTGTTGCTGTGGTTCGCGCAAATGCTCGCCGAGCCCGACATCGCCGTGGAAGTCGCCGGCCGCTTCGACCACATGCTGGTCGACGAATACCAGGACACCAACGCGCTCCAGGCCGAGATCGTGCTGGCGTTGCGCCCACGCGGCGCGGGCCTCACCGTGGTCGGCGACGACGCCCAGTCGATCTATTCGTTCCGCGCCGCCACGGTGCGCAACATCCTCGATTTTCCCGGACGCTTCGATCCGCCGGCGCGTGTGGTGACGCTCGAGCGCAACTACCGTTCGAGCCAGGCGATCCTGACCGCCGCCAATGCGGTGATCGCGCTCGCGCCCGAACGCTTCGCCAAGGACCTCTGGACCGACCGGCGCGAAGGCGCGCCCCCCGCGCTGGTCGCGGTCGCGGACGAAGCCGACCAGGCGCGCTGCGTGGCGACCGCCGTGCTCGCCAACCGCGAGGCCGGAGCGGCGCTGAAGGCGCAGGCGGTGCTGTTCCGCGCCTCGCACCACAGCGCCGCGCTGGAACTGGAGCTGACCCGGCGCAACATCCCGTTCGTCAAGTTCGGCGGGTTGAAGTTTCTCGACGCCGCTCATGTCAAGGACGCGCTCGCGCTGATGCGCTTCGCCGAGAACCCGCGCGACCGGGTCGCGGGCTTCCGCGTGGCGCAGCTTCTGCCGGGCGTCGGGCCGAAGGTCGCCGAGATGATCATCGCCGCTGCGGCCGAGGACGACGGCTTCCTCGCCATGGCGGCGCTGACCCCGCCGGCGCGCGCCCGCGCCGGCTTCGCCGAATTCGCCGACCTCATGCGCCGCCTCGCGACCGGGGCGGCCCCCTGGCCGGGCGAACTCGCCGACGCGGTCG
>CAMFKX010000372.1 GCA_945957375.1 uncultured Roseiarcus sp. | reverse complement strand
TATGCGATCGTCGGCAGCGTCAGATGTGTATAAGAGACAGGCGTCGTAGGGCTCGGTGTCGCCCTGGAACCAGCCTTCCTCGCCGTCGAAGGCGCGGTCGACGGCGTAGCCGGCGTCTTCCAGCGCCGACGAAACCTGTCGGTTCAGATCGCGGTCGTCCTCCACTACCAGCAGGCGCATGCGGTCTCTCTTCAGTTCTTGGCCGGCGGGTCGCGCGCGTCCCTGGTCGGAACGTCGCGGGACGGCCGCGCGATCAGCTTGCCGGTGGCGGCCTCCATCTGCACGTGGATGAGCCGGCCGTCGCGGTGAAGAAGGGTGATTTCGTAGACGAAGTCGTCGCCGGAGAGGCAGAGCTTCGCCGACAGGGCCTCGGCCTTGCGCTGCTGCGCCGCGCTCTTCAGCGCCGCATAGGGTTCGAGGAGCTTGTGCGCCTTGACCTGCTCGCGGGTGTCGGACGCGTTGAGGCAGGCGGCCTTGGCGGACGGCGGGCGGCTCTCCGCCTCGGCCGCGCGAGCGGCGCCGGCGGTTGCGAGACAGATGGCCGCGGCGCGACAGACGAAGACGAGCGCGGCCATGTCGACGAAGCCCCTTTCCGGCAAAAACGCCGCCACCATGGTCGTTCGTCCGGGTGAATGCAATCTGAACGCAGCTTCGCCCGGCTTCGCCCGCCGTTGAACCGCGGTCCATTTCGGCGCATGGAGCGCACATGGACTTTCGTCGCGCCGCCGCCCTCGCCGCCGCCCTGATTCTGTCGGCCGCGGCGTCGCCGGCGCCGGCGCTGGTCGGCGCCCGTCCGGACGCGCGCTTCGCCGACCGGGTGGCGATGGTGCTGATGCGCGGGCCGGGCGAAGCCGGCTTCTGCTCGGCGCTCGTGCTCGATTCGCGCACCGTGCTCACCGCCGCCCATTGCCTGCGGCGCGTCGCCGACATGGCGGTCCATTACCGCGACGCGTCGGGGGCGCCGGTGGTCATCCCGGTCGAGGCCGCGCTGGCGCATCCGCAGTACCGGGCCGACGCGATCCGGGCCCGGGTCGAATCGATCGACGTCGCGCTCGTCCGCGCCGCGCGCCCGCTCGACGGCTTCACCGGCGCGACTCTCGCCGCCGGGGAGGGGCCCGCGGTCGGCGATCCGGTGATCCTGACCGGCTACGGCGCCACCCGCGACGGCGACTGGAAATCGGGCGGGAGCCTGCGCAGCGTGACGCTCGCGGTCAGCGCGCCGGCTTCGACCGTGCGGGCCTGGGCGGCCGGCGCCGACGGCCGCGCGGCCGGCGCCTGCTCCGGCGATTCCGGCGCGCCGATCTGGTCGGCCGACGGCGAGACCGCCGTCGCCATCGCCGCCTGGGCGCAAGGCCAGCACGGCCGCGGCTGCGGCGGCCTGACCCAAGGCCCGCGCCTCGCCCCGCTCAGGAGGTGGATCGAGGAGGCGCGGAGGAGGCTGGCGGGGCGGTAGCGCCCTTCCTCGGTTGGCCGGGGTCCGGATTCACCACCAAGGACACGAAGTCCTTGTGTCCTTTGTGGTGGAGACCATCGGCCTAGATCGACCGCGCCGCCAGCGCATCCTTGATCTCGTCGAGCACCTTCGGGTCCTCGATCGTCGCCGGCGTCGCCCAGGAATCGTGGTCGGCGATCTTCTTCATCGTGCCGCGCAGGATCTTGCCGGAGCGGGTCTTGGGCAGGCGGGCGACCACCAGCGCGACCTTGAACGCCGCGACCGGGCCGATCTTGTCGCGCACCAACTTGACGACCTCCTTCTCGATCTCGGCGTTCGGCCTGGTGACGCCCGACTTGAGAACGATGAAGCCGCACGGCTGCTCGCCCTTGATGTCGTCCTTGATGCCGAGCACGGCGCATTCGGCGACGTCCGGATGGGAGGCGACCACCTCCTCCATGCCGCCGGTCGACAGGCGGTGGCCGGCCACGTTGATGATGTCGTCGGTGCGGCCGAGGATGGTGAGATAGCCGTCCTCGTCGATCGTGCCGGCGTCGGCGGTCTTGTAGTAGCCGGGGAACTCCTTGAGGTAGCTCTCGACCATCCGCTCGTCCTGGCGGTAGAGGGTCGGCAGGCAGCCCGGAGGCAGCGGCAGCTTGACCACGATCGAGCCCATCTTGCCGACCGGCACCGGGTGGCAGGCCTCGTCGACGATCTGAACGTCGTAGCCGGGCATCGGGACGGTCGGCGAGCCGGGCTTGATCGGCAACAGGCCGAGGCCGACCGGATTGGCGGCGATCGCCCAGCCGGTCTCCGTCTGCCACCAGTGGTCGACCACCGGCTTGTCGAGCACCTTCTCCGCCCATTCGACCGTGTCCGGGTCGGCGCGCTCGCCGGCCAGGAACAGCGTGTGCAGGGAGCTGAGATCGTACTTCTTCTCGTAGGTCGCCTGCGGGTCCTCCTTGCGCACCGCGCGCAGGGCGGTCGGCGCGGTGAAGAAGGCGCGGACCTTGTACTCCTCGATCACCCGCCAGAACGCGCCGGCGTCGGGCGTGCCGATCGGCTTGCCTTCGTAGAGCACCGTCGTGCAGCCGTGCAGCAGCGGCCCGTAGACGATGTAAGAGTGCCCGACCACCCAGCCGATGTCGGAGGCCGACCAATAGACCTCGCCCGGCTTGACGTCGTAGATCGCCGACATGGTCCATTTAAGCGCGACGATGTAGCCGCCGATGTCGCGCACGACGCCCTTGGGCACGCCGGTCGTGCCCGAGGTGTAGAGGATGTAGAGCGAATCCGTCGCGGCCAGATCGGCGCAGTCGGCGCGCTTGCCCGCCGCCTTCGCGGCGGAGACGAGCGTCTTCCAGTCGTGGTCGCGCTCGGGATTCAGGCGCGCCTCGATCTGCGGGCGCTGGAACACGATCACCGACTGGGGCTTGGCCTTGGAGAGCCCGATCGCGAGATCGAGCAAGGGCTTGTATTCCACGATGCGGCCGGGCTCGACGCCGCAGCTCGCGGTCAGCACCACCTTCGGCTCGGCGTCGTCGATGCGGGTCGCGAGCTCCTTGGCGGCGAAGCCGCCGAACACCACCGAATGGATCGCGCCGATGCGCGCGCAGGCGAGCATGGCGACGTGCGCCTCGGGAATCATCGGCAAGTAGACCAGGACGCGGTCGCCCTTCTCGACCCCCAGATCCTGCAGGACGGCGGCGAGGATCGCCGTCTCGTCGAGCAGCTCGCGGTAGGTGATCGTCCGCTTCGCGCCCGTCACCGGGCTGTCGTAGTAGATCGCCGGTTGGTCGCCGCGCCCGGCCTCGACATGGCGATCGAGCGCGTTGTAGCAGGCGTTGACCCGCGCGTCGGGAAACCAGCGGCCATAGACGCCCGCTTCGGGATCGAAGATGCGCTCGGGCGCCTTGGTCCAGGTAATCTCCTTGGCGGCCTCCGCCCAGAACGCGTCCGGATCGGCCCGCCACCGCGCGTAGGTCTCTTTGTAGCCGCTCATGCGTTTCGCTCCCTTCGCCCGCCGAGATTCTCGAGCGGGGTCGATTTTCGCGCCGAGGGGCTTTCAAGGCAACGCCGGCGCCGTAAAACTAACGGCCTAGGCGATTGTCAGGGGGGTCGACGCAGCGTGCCGGGGGATCTCATGTTCTATCTTGTCGCGATCCCCGCCGTGATCCTCCTCGGTCTGTCGAAGGGCGGCTTCACCGGCCTCAGTTCGCTGGCGATGCCGATGCTCGCGCTGGTGATCTCGCCGGTTCGGGCCGCCGCGATCGTGCTGCCGCTGCTGATCGTGCAGGACTGGGTCAGCGTCTGGGCGTTCCGGCGCGACTTTTCGCCGCGGAACCTAGTCATCCTCATTCCCTCCGCGATCCTCGGCATCGCCGCCGGCTGGCTGCTCGCCGCGCGCGTCAGCGAGGACGCCGTGCGGCTCGCGGTCGGGCTGATCTCGATCGCGTTCGTCTTCTACATGCTGGCGCGCGACCGGCTCGGCCTCGCGGCGGTGGCCCGGCCGGGCGTCCCGGGCGGCCTGTTGTGGGGGTCGGCCGCCGGGTTCACGAGCTTCGTCAGCCACGCCGGCGGTCCGCCGTTCCAGGTCTACGTGATGCCGCAGAACCTCGAGCCGCGGGTGTTCGCCGGCACGGCGACGATGTTCTTCGCCGCGGTCAACCTGATCAAGCTGCCGCCCTATTTCCTGCTCGGCCAGTTCAGCGCCGACAACCTGAAGGTCTCGGCGGGGCTGGTCCCGATCGCGGTCGCCTCGACCTTCGCCGGCGTCTGGCTGGTGCGCCGGGTCGACGCGGATCGCTTCTACGCGATCATCCTCACGATCACGTTTCTGATCGGGGTCAAGCTGACCTGGGACGCGTCGGCGGCGCTGCTCTCTTAGGGGCGAGCGACGGCCGGTTTCGCGCCGAAACCGAAGCGGGCGGTCAGATCTGACGACAGGCGCATGCGGCGATCCCTCCATCGG
>CAMFKX010000371.1 GCA_945957375.1 uncultured Roseiarcus sp. | reverse complement strand
CCCGGGCGCGGGCAGGGGCGCGGGCGGCGCGCCGAGGCCAGCGTGCCGGCGCCAGAAGGCGGAGAACGTGCCCGAGGGCGTTCCGTCCGGTTTCGCGACCGCCCACGGCTCGCGCATCAGCCGGCCGTTGTCGCTCTGCGCTTCGACGCCGCGCGCCTTCAGCGCCGCCTTGACCGAGGCGTCGAGCGCGATCGCCTCGGCTTCGTAGCGCCGGGTCCACAGCACCCGCCGCGCGTCGGCGGCGGCGGCGATCGCGAGGATCGCCGCGTCGGCCGGCCCTTCCACGACGTCGAGCCGGCCGCCGCGTTCGGCGAGGCTCCGCCCCAGCGATTCCAGCGATTTCGCCAGCCGCCACTTCGCCGCGCCGCCGGGCGGGCGGCCGTTCTGCCGGCGCATGTCGTGGACATAGACGACCAGCGCCGGCCGTTCGGCCGCCGCCGCGATCGCCGGCTGGTCGTCGAGGCGAAGGTCGTCGCGAAGCCACACGATGTCGACGGTCACGCTGCTGCTCCTTGCCTGCAGTCTGTTACGCAGGACCGCGCCGCGAGGATCTCGTTCGCTTGCGAACGCTCCCGCTTCTCCGCGAAGCGGCAAGGCCGTTGGATGGGGCGGGGAAAGACGCCGGCGTCCGGAATTTGCGCCCTCTATTCCACACCCCGTCCGTCGGCGCGCCGCCGTCCCCGGCAAAAAGCCAGGAACGGAAGCTCGCCGGAGAACTTCGTTGGGGAAGGGACGGCGCTTGTGTTAAATCGCTACGACAATTTCGCGTAGGAGCCATGCGCGCCGGGAGGATTGCGGTTGGAATTCATTGGCGAAGGGGATCACGGCGGGGTGGCTGTCGCCACAACGTGGGTCGAGGGGGCCGTGTCGGCCGCCGCCGACATCGCCCGCCAGCTCGCGGGCCGCGAACTCGCCGGCCTGGTCGTCTTCGTCTCGCCCGCCTATGACGTCGCCGTGTTCGCCGACGAGGTCGCCCGCCGCTTCGGCCAGACGCCGGTCATCGGCTGCACCACCGCGGGCGAGCTGACCCCGCAGGGCTGGAGTGACGGCGCGGTGGTCGCGGTCGGCTTCCTCAAGCGGCATTTCGACTTCATCGCCCGCCCGATCCTCGACCTGACCAATTTCCAGGTCGAGGCGGGCCGGGAGCTGGTCAAGCAGATGCGCGGCGATCTCGCCGCGCTGCGGCCGGGTTTCTCGGGGCAGGGCCTGTTCGGCATCCTGCTGGTCGACGGCCTGTGCCGGCGCGAGGAGGCGGTCGTCACCGCGCTGCAGATGGCGCTCGACGAGATCTCGATCGTCGGCGGCTCGGCTGGCGACGGACTGCGGTTCGAGCGCACCTTCGTGATCCACGGCGGCAAGGCCCACTGCGACGCCGCGGTGTTCGCGCTCGCCGCGACCGACCTGCCGTTCCGGACGTTCCGCGCCGACAATTTCGAGCCGACCGGCGTCAAGATGGTGGTCACCGAGGCCGACATCGAGAACCGGATCGTCAAGGAGCTCAACGCCGAGCCCGCCGCCAAGGAATACGCGAGGGTGTGCGGCATCCTCGACGATTCGCTCGACCCCTTCGCCTTCGCCTCCCATCCGGTCGTGGTCAGCGTCGGCGGCGAGCATTTCGTGCGCTCGATCCAGCGGGTCAATCCCGACGGCTCGCTGAGCTTCTTCTGCGCCATCGACGAGGGGCTGGTGTTCACCTCGGCGCGGCGTCTCGACTCGATGGAGACCATGGCCGGCCTGTTCGACGGCATCGAGAGCGAACTTGGCGAGGTCGACCTCTACCTCGGCTTCGACTGCGTGCTCCGGCGCCTCGCGGCCGAGCGCGAGCAGATGGCCCAGCCGATGTCGAAGCTCTACCGCGCCAAGCGGGTGGTCGGCTTCAACACCTACGGCGAACAATACACCGCCATGCACGTCAACCAGACCTTCACCGGCATCGCGATCGGGCGGAAGCGGGCGCCGGCGCCGTGACCCAGGCCGTCGACGAAGTCGAAGAGCTCAGGCGCGAGATCGCCAAGCTCAAGAAGATCAACGCCAAGCTGATCTCGCGCGTCGAGCGCTCCTACGATCAGCAGCCGAACGCCTACGCGCTGTTCGAGACCGCGATCGCGCTCGACAACCAGGTTCGCCGCCGCACCCAGGAGGTGCAGCAGGCTTTGCGTTCGATCGAGCGCGCCAACGAGGACCTGCGCCGCGCCAAGGAGCAGGCGGAGGCGGCGAACCTGCTCAAGTCGTCGGTGCTGACCTCGATCAGCCACGACCTGCTTCAGCCTCTCAACGCGGCCCGCCTCGCGCTGTCCACGCTCGACAGCTTCGAGATGGGCGGCGAGCAGAACGGCCTGATCGATCAGGCCGACCGCAGTCTCGCGACGCTCGAGGACCTGCTGCGCACGGTGCTCGACCTGTCCAAGCTGGACGCCGGGGTGATGTCGCCCGACCTGCGCGCCTTTCCTATCGACGATCTGGTCGGCTCGCTGGTGAAGGAGCAGGCGCAGGGCGCCGCCAAGCGCGGGTTGAAGTTCCGCCATTTCGGCGCGGGACGCTGGGTGACGTCCGACCCGCTGCTGCTCCGGCGGGTGATCCAGAACCTGATCACCAACGGCCTGCGCTACACCCGCCGCGGCGGCGTGCTGGTCGGCGGGCGGGTGCGCGACGGGCGCTGGACGGTCGAGGTGTGGGACACCGGCCCGGGCATTCCCGAGGAGCGGCGCGACGCCATCTTCCAGGAGTTCCAGCGCGGCGAGGTAGGTGAGCACGGCGGCCTCGGCTTCGGTCTCGGCCTCGCCATCGTGCGCCGCCTGGCGCTCGCGCTCGATCATCCGATCGGGCTTCGCTCGACGGTCGGCCGCGGATCGATGTTCTCGGTGTCGCTGCCGCTCGCCGAAGCGCGCGCGGCCGAGTCGGTCCTGGCTCCGGCCGAAGCCTCCCCGCTCGCGCGCGGGCCGCTGCGCGACGCCCGCATTCTGGTGATCGAGAACGACGCCGCCGTGCTCGCCGCGATGTCGGCGCTGCTGTCGCGCTGGGGCTGCGCGGTCGCGATCGCGCCCTCGGGCGACGCGGCGGCGGAGATCGCCGCGAAGCAGCGGCCGCAGGCGATCATCGCCGATCTGCACCTCGACCATTTCGAGCGCGGCATGACCGCGGTCGCCAAGGTGCGCCGCGCGGTCGGCGCGGCGACGCCGGCGATGCTGGTGACGGCCGACCATTCGGACGAAGCGGCGCGTGAGGCGGAGGAGGCGGAGATGGCGCTCCTGCGCAAGCCGGTGCGCCCGGCCGAGCTTCGCTCGCTGCTGTCCTATCTCCTGTCGAACCCCGGCGCGTGACGTAGGTTTGAATCCGGCCGTCTTCCGTGCAAATCGTCCGCACGACAAGGATGCGGAGTTGCGGGCGATGGCGGGATCCAATGGCGAAGACGGCGACGATCGCGCCGGCAACCGGCACTGGACCTGGACCCGCCAAGTGTTGGGCTCGATCGGCGGTCTGGTGCTCGCCACCGGCCTGCTCGGCACGGTGATCAGCGCCTATTTCCAGCAGCGCAACTGGACCTACCAGAAGCGCGCGGAAAAAATCGACCGCGACGCCGCCTCGGCGATGACCTCGCTGGAAAACCTCAACCGCATCGTCGAGGAGAAGTTCCTGGCGACCTACGGGCTCGACGACGCCATCAAGACCCGCGTCGAAGGCGACAAGCTCGACGCGGCGGTGAAGCGCTTCGCCGACGCCGACCGGTCGTGGGAGCAGCAGCACCAGAGCCTCGCCTCGACCCTCGAGATCGTGATCGATTCGCAGTTCGGCGTCGACGATCTCGCCGCGACCGCCAAGGCGCAGAAGACCGACTGTTCCCGCTATGCCCTCGCCGGGCTGCGCGGCGAGGGCGAGCCGCTGCCGGTGCGCGCGGTGCTCGAAGCCGTCTACACCTGTCAGATCAAGCTGAAGCAGAGCATCGAGACGCAGATGCGCGCGCGCGAGGCGAACGGCGGGGCGTGGCCTGCGGCGCTGGTCGAGCCGGACCCCGGCCGGATCACCCTCGGCCACGTCTGGCGGCTCCAGACCGTGTTGCAATGCCTGATGGTGCAGCGGGCGGTCGAGATCCGCGGCCAGCCGCTCGGCATCTCGGTCATTCCCTTGGGCGACCCCGACCGGGTCGCGCCCTACGCCTTCTCCGCCGGCGATCGCGCCCGCGAGGAGCGCTGCATCACGCCCTATCGCGACGATCCGGTCTTCGGCGTCGCGAGCCTCGGCGCGAAGTAACGGACGCCGTCCCCGGGAGGGGCGGCGTCCCGCCGCCCCGGGCGGGCGGGACGCCCGCCCTCCGGCGTAGCCCCGCAACTTTCGCGCGCAGCCGCGGGACGTCGAAGCCGGCGGCCTTGGGAGGGGCGGCGTCCCGCCGCCCGGCGGGCGGGACG
>CAMFKX010000370.1 GCA_945957375.1 uncultured Roseiarcus sp. | reverse complement strand
TCCCCGAGGGCTACATGAACCAGGCGCACAAGAACGAGGTTCACGCCTGGGTCGCCGACGCCGTCGCGCAATCGACGGGCGCAAGGACTCCCGGCGGGAGCATCCTTACCGTGATCAACGAGGTCGCAGAGGGCGATTGGGGCGCCGCGGGTCGTGCGATCAGCCTCAAATCCATCGCCGCGACCGTCGGGCAGCCGCCGGACGGACCCCGCATGGCCTGGTCGCAGTCCTATTTCGACGCAAAGGCGCGCGCCAGAACCGCGGCCGGATACCCGGCGGACGC
Organism: uncultured Roseiarcus sp.; assembly: GCA_945957375.1. Classification (GTDB taxonomy): domain Bacteria; phylum Pseudomonadota; class Alphaproteobacteria; order Rhizobiales; family Beijerinckiaceae; genus Roseiarcus. The sequence continues at coordinate 4,141 of CAMFKX010000370.1, read as the reverse complement.
CGGCGGGTTGTGGATCGATCAGCAACCTGCGCCAAGGGGATGAAGCGCATGACGAACGCGATGACGCGCCGGGCTCTCCTCCCGGCGGCCGCGGCCGGAATCGGGGAGGCGGCGCTGGCGGGGTCGGCTGGCGACGCGCTGGCGCACCAGGGCAACATGGAACGCGCGCTGTGGCAGCTTCGCGCGGCGCTGCGGTCGCTCCACGAGGCGACGCCCGACAGGGGCGGGCACAAGGCGACGGCGATCGGCCTCATCGAGCAGGCGATGGGCGAAGTCCAGGCCGGCATCGACTTCGCGGCCAGTCACTTCGGCGATTGAAGGAAACAAAGCTGCAAATGCGGGGCGACAGACGGCAAGTCTCCGCCGCTCGTTCCGCTCGCGCCCCGACGAAGGAAAATGTCCATGAAAGCAGTCTTGACTCTGGTTGTGGGTCTCGGCCTGGCCGCAAGCCTCGCCGCGCGCGCCTCGGCGTTCCCCGTCGCTCCCCTGGCGCGGCAGACGGCCGGCGACATCGTGCGCGTCGCCCAGGGCTGCGGCCCGTGGGGCTGGCGCGGGCCCTGGGGACACTGCCGGGATACCCCGTACTACGGACCATTGCCCGGCGGCGGCTGGGCCGGCGCCCGCCCCTTCCCCTACTACTTCGCCGGCTACGGCTGCCCTCCGGGATACTGGCACGGCCCCTGGGGCCATTGTCGCGACACGCCCTACCATGGCCGGCTGCCGGGCGGCGGCTGGCAGTGAGAGACCCCCTTCCGCTTCCGATCCCTCTTCCAGGAACGACATCATGCGCGTGAATACCTTCGGCGCCGCCCTGATCGCGCTTGCCGCATCGCTGACCCTGTCGCCCGCCCCGGCCCAGGAGACCGCCGCACAGGCGCCGCCCCCGGGGGATACGCCGATCGTGGAGATCTACACGCCGGGGGACGCGAGCCTCGTCCTTGCGGCGCGGCTCGCGGCGCTCAAGACGGTCGTCGGCATGACCCCGGAGCAGCAGAAGCTCTGGAGTCCCGTGGACGCCGCGATCCGGCAGGCGGCCAGGAACGCCGCGGAGCGCCGGACGCAGAGAGCCAGCGCCGCCACTCCCGAGACCTTCGTCGATCTCGTCGACCGGGCCGCCGACGCCGAGACCGCCCGCGCGGCCGACGTCAAGACGGTCACGGCGGCGCTCCGGCCAGTCGTCGCCTCGCTCTCCGAGGCGCAGAGACGGCGAATTCCGGCCTTCCTCGGGCTGCGCGAAAGCGATTTCGGCCGGGCGCAACCGCTGGCGGAACTCTGGCTGTTCGAAGAGGAACAGTAGCCGGAACGCATGCGATCGGAAGGGCGTCGCGGACGTCTCTTCTGGCTGAATTGCGGCGGCGACTTCGGTCAAGGCCGATTGGACGCCGACCCTACGGAGGAGAAAATGACAGATCGGGTACTGGTGGCCGGCGCCGGGCCGGTGGGCTTGACGATGGCGCTCGAACTCGCGCGCTATGGCGTCCCGGTCCGGGTGATCGACAAGATCGCGGGCCCGTCGGACACCTCGCGCGCGGTGGCCATCTGGCCGCGCACTCTGGAGCTGCTCGACCGGTCCGGGGTCACGGCGGATCTGCTCGCGGTGGGCAACCGCGTCATCGCAGCCAACATCCTCTCCGGCGAGCACCGGGTCGGGCGCATCCGGCTCGATGAAACGCCGTCGCCCTTCCCCTTTGCGCTCATGACGCCGCAATATGAGACGGAGGGGGCGCTGCGCCGCCATCTCAAGTCGCATGGCGTCGAGCCGGAATTCGCAACGGAACTGGCCGACATCCAGCAGAATGCGGATGGCGTCATTGCGACGCTGCGCGCGACTGACGGAACGGCCAGGACCGAGCGCTTCAACTGGCTGGTCGCCTGCGATGGCTCGCACAGCGTCGCGCGCCATCGCCTCGGCCTCGCTTTCGAGGGCGACACGCTGGGGCTCGACTGGACGCAAGGCGATTTCTATCTGACCGGCTTCCCGTTTCCCGCGTCGGAGCTCGCGATCTTCTGGCATCCCGAGGGCGCGTTGATGTTCTTCCCGATGGCGCCGGACCGCTACCGCATCATCACCAGCCTCGGGCCATCAACCGACGCCGAGCCGATTCCGCTCGACCTCGACGCGTTTCAGGGGGTGCTCGACCGCCGCGGGCCGGGCGGCGTCACGCTGACTCGCACCGTCTGGACCAGCGCCTTCCGCATCAACGAGCGCGAGGTGAACGCCTATCGGTCCGGCCGGATCTTCCTCGCCGGCGACGCCGCGCATGTGCATAGCCCGGCCGGCGGGCAGGGCATGAACACCGGCATCCAGGATGCGGTCAATCTCGCCTGGAAGCTCGCCCTCGTCTGCCGGGGCTTCTCTGCGGCGCCGATGTTGCTCGACAGCTACGACGCGGAGCGCAGGCCCGTCGGAGCCGAGGTGATCCACGCATCCGGCCGGCTCACCAGGGCCGCGACCGTCGAGAGTCATGTCCTGCAGGCGCTGCGCAATTTCATCGCGCACGCGGTGCTCCGGCTGCCTCCCGCGCAGCACGCCATCGCGGGGATCATCACCGAGGTCGCGATCGGCTATCCTCACAGCCCCCTCAACGGCCCCTCGGCCGAGGCAGGAGCGGGCGAGCGAGTCGAGCCCGTCGGGGAAGAAGGTCTCTACGGCGCCGGGGTTACACCGCGTTTCGCGCTGCACGGCGATGGCGACGGCGCGGCATCGCTCGCCTCGGAGTTTCCGAACCTGCTGGAGCCGCAGCTGCGCCCGGCGCGAGTGGCGGGCATTCTCTCCCTTGTGCGGCCGGACGGCTATCTGGCGATGTCCGCGCCGGAGGAATCGTGGCGGGAGATCGCCTCGTATCTGGCGCGCTTCGTCGCACCGATCGGCGCCGACGCTGCGCACGCTTGATCGCCAGGCAGCTCGTTCGAGCCGGGATTGCCGAAGATGGCGGTGACGCCATGACCGGCGAAGCAGACTGTCCGTGAGATGCGGACATTCGTCGCATCAACGCAGGAGGAATTTCAAGTGGAGAACGAAGCGAAAGGCTCGGCGGGCGCATCGTTGGAGAGGCGCCTTGCCGAACTCCTCCCGGCGGCGGCGGCCGGCATCGCGGCCGCCGCACTGCTGCTTTCAGCTGGCAACATGGAACGAGCCCTCAGGCAACTGCAAGGGGTGGCGCGGTCGCTGCGCGAAGCGACTGAGAGCGCAATGCGGTGGGTTGTCGCGATTCTTCTGGCGGTTGAATTGATGGGGGCGGGCTCCCCTTCATTCGCTGCGGTGCTGCAGTGGTCTCTCGAGGGGGTGCAATTTTCGGATGGAGGGGCTGCAACGGGCACGTTCGCGTTCGACGCCGACACGGGAACGTTCAGCGCCATCGCCGTCACAACGACAGCGGGTTCGGCGTTCGCCGGGGCGACCTACGATGCGATCTCCCCGACATTCGCATCGACGGCGCAGAGCCCCTATTTCGTGACCGAAGCGCAGGGGGACTTGGCAGGTACGCCGCTGCTCGACCTCAGCCTGCTCGGCCCCATGACGGATCAGGGAGGCGCGATCCCGCTTTCCGGAATCAACGCGGAATATGCCTGCGTGGATTCGACGTGCGAATATGCGAATTTGCTTCGCACGATCGTCGCGGGCGAGGTCGCCGTGGTTCCAACCGCGGGCGCAAACGTTCCCGAGCCGGCGTCCGTGGCCCTTTTGAGCACGGGGCTACTCGGGCTCCGCCTCTTTCGGCGCAGGCGTAAGGACGAGCAGGCTGTAGCCATCGGCTAGCCGGTTAGCCGCGCAGGCAGAGAAAAGGAATGATGGAAATGACCAGGAACTCCATTTCGCGCCGCACTGTCCTCCCGGCGGCCGGCGCCGTGGCGCTGCTGGTTTCGCCCGGCGAGTCGCTCGCGTATCATGGCAATAGGGAGCGAGCCCCAAGCCAGCTTCAAGGGGCGTTGCGATCCCTGCGCGAAGCGACGCCGGACTCATCGAACAAGCGATCGGCGAAGCGCAGGCCGCCATCGACTATGCCGCAAGCCATTTCGGCGATTGAAGAAAAGCTAGGCGACCTCGGAGCGGAGGGGGCAATGGTGGGAACAGTCGCGGGATCGGGTCCGGGGGAACGGCGCCTCAACGGTCCCCAGACCACGGGGCGCGAATACCGGA
>CAMFKX010000369.1 GCA_945957375.1 uncultured Roseiarcus sp. | reverse complement strand
CCTCGGCGCGCGCGGCGGCCGCGGTCGACGACCGCGTCTACACTCACCTGGCCGGGTAGACCGAAGGCGTGGCCGGGGCGAGCGCGCTGTAGGCCGCGCTCGGCGAGCGCGGGGACGCGGTCGACGACCGCGTCTACACTTGGCCGAGTAGACCGCTGTAGCCGCGCTCGGCGACCGCGTCTACACCTGACCAGGTAGACCGTAGGCGCGGCCGGGGCGAGCGCGGCGGACGCGGTCGGCGACCGCGTCTACACGGATCTGGCCGGGTGGACCGCAGGCGCGGCCGCGGCGCGGCGCGCCCGGGCGCGGACGCCGGGCAGCGACTTGTAGATCGCGAGGTAGTCGCGCGCGACGCGGTCGATCGTGAAGCGCCGGTCGAAGCAGGCGCGCGCCGCGCGGCGGTCGAGACGGGCGAGCCCCCGCACCGCGGCGACCGCCTCGTCGACGGTCTCGACGAGAAAACCCGAGACGCCGTCGTCGATGATCTCGGCGGACGAGCCGCGACGGAAGGCGATCACCGGCGTGCCGCAGGCCATGGCCTCGATCATCACCAGGCCGAACGGCTCCGGCCAGTCGATCGGAAAGAGCAATCCCGCCGCCCTTCCGAGAAATTCCGCCTTCCGCCGCTCGTCGATCTCGCCGACGAATTCGACGTTGGGAGACGCCTCGACCATCGGTCGGATCCGGTCTTCCCAATAGGCCCGGTCGACCCGGTCGATCTTGGCGGCGATCTTGAGCGGCCAGCCGGCGCGGGTCGCGATTTCGATCGCCCGGTCCGGCCGCTTCTCCGGCGAAATCCGGCCCAGGAACGCCAGATAGCCGCCGGTCGGAGCGGGCCTGAACGGCAGCAGGTCGGGCGGCAGGCCGTGATAGACCATGCCCGCCCAGTTCACCGGCGGCATCGGCTTGCGCTGGTCGGCCGAGATCGACACCAGCGGCGCGCCGGAAAACACGGAATAGAGACGACGCACCTCCGGCATGTCGAGGCGACCGTGCAGGGTGGTCACCGTCCGGTCGACGAAGTCGCGGATCACTGGATAATGCATAACGTCGACGTGAAAATGGAACACGTCGAACTGATCGGCCATCTCGCGCACCGCGTCGAGCATCACGATATGGTCGGGGACGTAATCCTTGACCCGCGGATCGAGCCGCAGCGCGACGTCGCAGAACGGGAGCAGTCGGGCGGACGTGACCGAATCCCCGCTCGCAAACAGGGTGACGTCATGGCCCAGGCGCACCAGCTCCTCGGTCAGATAGGACACGACTCTTTCCGTGCCGCCGTACAGTCGCGGCGGAACGCTTTCCTGCAGCGGAGCGATTTGGGCGATCTTCATGAGCGCGAACTTCTCCATGGAGCCGCCGGTCCGTCCGGCCGCCAAACACGCAACCATCAAGACGGCACTCTCGTTCCCTCGCGGGCGCGTCACGGCGCCGGGAGCGTGTCGAAGCGCGCACGATCGAACAGGACACGTCGTCGGCCTTTCGGCTAGGATGGCCAAACGGGCGAACCCGAGCGGCGCGCCGTCAACTGGGAGGGACGCGATGAGTCCGCGCCTGTCGCTGCATGTCCCCGAGCCCACCGTACGCCCCGGCGGCAGGCCCGATTTCAGCCATGTCAGCGTTCCGGAGGCGGGCGAAGCGCCCCGGCCGCCGCTCGACGTGGCCCCCGGCGAGATCCGCGACTTCGCCTATTCGATGATCCGGGTGCTGGACGACAAGGGCGACGCGGTCGGCGACTGGGCGGGCGGGCTGAGCCTCGACGCGTTGCGCAAGGGGCTGCGCGACATGATGCTGACCCGCGCTTTCGACGCCCGGATGCTGCTCTCGCAACGTCAGGGCAAGACCTCGTTCTACATCACCTGCCTCGGCGAGGAGGCGGTCGCCTGCGCCCACCGCACTGCGCTTCGCAACGGCGACATGTGCTTTCCGACCTATCGCCAGCAGGGCCTGCTGATCGCGCACGGCTGGCCGATGGTCGACATGATGTGCTCGATCTTCTCCAACGCCAGGGACCGCCTGCGCGGGCGCCAGCTTCCCGGACTCTATTCCGCGAAAGAGGCCGGGTTCTTCACCGTCTCCGGCAATCTCGGCACGCAATATCCGCAAGCCGTCGGCTGGGCGATGGCTTCGGCGATCCGCGGCGACGACAAGATCGCCTCGGGATGGATCGGCGACGGCTCGACCGCCGAGACCGATTTTCATTCGGCGCTGGTGTTCGCTTCGGTCTACCGGGCGCCGGTCATTCTCAACATCGTCAACAACCAGTGGGCGATCTCGTCCTATCAGGGGATCGCCGGCGGCGAGAGCGCCAAGTTCGCCGCGCGCGCGCACGGCTACGGCATCGCTTCCCTCCGGGTCGACGGCAACGATTACCTCGCCGTCCACGCCGCCTCGAAATGGGCGGCCGACCGGGCGCGCGGCGATTTCGGCCCCACGCTGATCGAGTGGGTGACCTATCGCGCCGGCGCCCATTCGACCTCGGACGATCCGTCCAAGTACCGGCCCAAGGACGAATGGGCCGCCTGGCCGCTCGGCGACCCGATCGAACGGCTGAAGACCCATCTGATCCGGCTCGACGCCTGGAGCGAGGACCGGCACCGGCAGATGCAGGCCGAGGTCGATGCGGATGTGCTCGAGGCGGCCAAGGAGGCCGAAAGCTTCGGCACGCTGCACGACGGTCCGAAGCCGAGCGCCGCCTCGATGTTCGAGGACGTCTACAAGGAGATGCCGCGCCATCTGCGCGAACAGCGCCAGAAGCTCGGCGTCTGACGGGCGGCGCGGCTCCGATGGCGTCGATGTCCGCCCGCGACGCGACCGTTCTCGCCGCCGACGCCGCCAACTACTCGCGGGCGATGAGCCTCGACGAGGGGCGGGCGCTCGCCGCCCTCGCCGCGAGCCGGAAGCTGTTCGACGAGGCGGTCGCCGCCCGCGGCGGCCGCATCTTCTCGACCGGGGGCGACAGCGTGCTCGCGGAATTTCCCGCCGCGCAGCCGGCCGTCGCCTGCGCGGTGGCGGTGCAGAAGGCGCTGGCCGCGACCGGGGACGCCGGCGTCGAGACGCTGCCCTACCGGATCGGCATCCACGCCGGGCGCGTCTACCCGAACGGCGACGATCTGCTCGGCGAGACGGTCAACATCGCAGCGCGCCTCGAGAGCCTGGCGTGGCCGGGCGGCGTCTGCGTGTCCGACCGGGTGCTGAGCGCGCTTGCGCCGGCGCCCGATCTGCGCATCGAGGGGATCGGCGCCCAGATCCTCAAGGGCATTCGCGAGCCGGTGCGGGTCGCGCGCATCCGCCTCGGGGAGCCGGAGCCGGGCTCCGAGACCCTGAGCGGGTTCAGCATCGCGGTGTTGCCGTTCCAGGCGACGGGCGACGACCGCCCGTGGGGGGAGGGGATGGCCGACGACCTGATCGCCGCGCTGTCGCGCTTCGCCACCCTCTCGGTGCTCAGCCGCGCCTCGACCTTCGCCTTCGATCCCGGCCAGGATCCCCAGCACGTCGCCTCGGCGCTCGGCGTCCGCTACGTCGTGTCGGGCTCGATCCGCTTCGCCGGGTCCCGCCTGCGCCTTCAGGCTTCGCTGATCGAAGGCGCGTCGGGCCGGGTGATGTGGGCCGAGCGCTACGACCGCGACGCCGCCGCCGTTTTCGCGGTGCAGGACGAACTGGTCGAGACGATCGTGGCGACCCTCGTCGGCAAGCTCGAGCAGACCGGCGCGGAGGCGGCGATGCGCAAGCGGCCGGAGAGTCTCGGCGCCTTCGACCTCCTGATGCGCGGCATGCATCACGCCGACCGCCTCGATCCGGCCTCCGCGCGCGCCGCCATCGACTGCTTCACCCAGGCGCTCGCCCTGTCGCCGAATTACGCCGCGGCGATGTCGATGCTGGCGCTGATGCGGCTCCGGGAATGGTCGTTCCGCCCGTTCGAGGGCGACCTCGCCGAGGTGGAGCGGCTCGCGGACCGCGCGCTGACCCTCGACCCGGCGGACAGCTGGTGTCATCTCGTGGCGGGACAGATCGACATGTACCAGCGGCGCCTGGACGCCGCCGAGGTGCATCACAAGAAGGCCCACGCGCTCAACCCCTACGACGCCCGGATCCTCGCGCTGTGGTCGCCGCTCGAAACCTACCTCGGCAAGCCCGACGCAGGGCGCGCGCGGATCGAGAAGGCGATGGCGCTCAACCCCAATCATCCCGCCTGGTACGCCACCAATCTCGGCCTCGCCTGCTATTGTTCGGGCGCCTATGCCGACGGGGCCGCCGTCTACGCCACGGTCGCCGAGCCTCAGGCCGGAGTGCTCGCCGGGCTCGCGGCCTGTCGCGCCCAACTCGGCGACGGCGCCGGCGCGGCGGCCGCCCGCAGCGCCCTGCTCGCCGTCGCGCCGGCGTTCAGCGCCCGCCTTTTCGTCGATGCGCGGCCGTTCAAGCG
>CAMFKX010000368.1 GCA_945957375.1 uncultured Roseiarcus sp. | reverse complement strand
CCCATCGACAGCGCGAAGTCCTTGCGGATCGTGCCGGCGTCGGCCTTCTCCGGGTTGGTCGCGCCCATCACCGTGCGGTAACGGGCGATCGCATCCTCGCCCTCGAGCACCTGCACCACGACCGGCGCCGCCGTCATCATCTCGACGAGTTCGCCGAAAAACGGGCGCTCGCGATGCACGCCGTAGAACGTCTCGGCCTGCGCCCTCGACATGTGGACGCGCTTCTGGGCGACGATGCGCAGGCCGGCGGCCTCGATCCGGGCGTTGACCGCGCCGGTCAGGTTGCGGCGGGTGACGTCGGGCTTGAGGATCGAGAACGTGCGCTGGACGGCCATGGGTTTCGGTTCCGGGTCGGTTGAAAAGCGCGGCGCTTATAGCGGCGCAGCCGGGGAGCGGCAAGGCGCGCGGGGCGGGCGCATGATTCGCGCCGGTCCCGGACAACTGGCCCCGGCGCGGGGGCCGACCAAGCCTATACGAATTTGACCGCCCCGGGGTTCGACGACAGCGCGTCGGCAGTGACGCCCGAGAGGGTCAGCCGGTCGCCCGCGTCGTCGGCGATCGTCAATCCGTTGGCGCCGGTCGAGGCATGGGCGAGCAGGGCGGCGAGATCCTGCGCCTGCGTCATGCCGGGCGAGAGATCGGAGAAGGCGGCGGTCGACAGTTCGAGCGTGTCGGCGTTCTTTCCGGATAACGCGAATCCGTCGATCTTCACGTCGCCGAAGCCCGAACTCAGCGCGAAGGTCTCGGATATGCCGGCGTTGCCCGCCTCGATCGTCTCGTTGGCGCGCCAGGGGAGATCGAGCGTCTTGCCGACCGCGTTTCCGCCGAGGGTTTGCTGACCCGCGCCCCGGGTGACGGTGACGCCGTCGAACGCGGTGTTGGCGACGCTCATCAGATCGAGCTCGCCCGACGACGGGCTCAGGTCGAGCGCGTCGGCGACCAGCGTATTCTTGACGTAAACCGCGGCGTAGGAGGGCCGGCCCGCGACGCTGGAATATTGGTAGGCGTTCATCGGCCAGTTTCCCGAGGCGGCGATCGACAGCGCCGCCCCGGCCGCCATGTCCGCTTGCGACTGCGCGGCGGTGAAGGCGAAATTCGCCTCGCTCGGCGTCACCAGGCCCTGGATGACGATGTCCATGTCGGGCTTCGTGTCGCCGGTCAGCGCCACCTGGATGTCGGTCGAGTCGCTCTTCGGGTTCTGCTGGTAGCGCACCTCGCCGCCATCGCCGCCGAAGGCCGCCGACCCGATGAAGGTGAAGGCCCGGGCGACGCCGGGCGTCACGTCGGCGTCGATGTTGCTGAGGTCGATGACGTCCTTGGCGGGGTCGAAATTGGCGATGTAATCCCGGGCCGACGGAGTTGAGTCGGACGGCGACAGATAGGTGAACACGTTCGCGCCGAACGAGCCGCGCATGTACTGGGTGCCTTCGCCGCCGACGAAATTGGTCTCGTGCGGCCCGCCCTGCAGAACCGCGTGCGGACTGCCGTGAATCGTGGTCGGCCCGCGTTGCGATCCGGCGGTGACGGCGCGGCCGCCCGACGAGACCAGCACATTGGCCGTCGGCAGGCCGGCGGCCTGGTAGGCTTGCCAGGCGCCTGCGGAATAGGCCGAGTTGGAGTAGTCGAGCACCACGTTGCCGGATGTCGACACGCCGACCGCCGGGCCCGGATAGAACGGGCCGTAGAGCGAGAACCCGATGTGGTTGTCGGCGATGGCGATGTTGCTGAACGTCCCGGCCGACCCGAAGTTGCCGGCGTCGACGGCGTAGAGACCGCCGAACAGGTCGTTGTCGGTCACCGTGACGTTGCTGACGCCGCCAAACTCCGCGGTGATGCGGATGGCGTTGTTGTTGGTCGCCGCGGCGTCGGCGTTCTGGGTCCAGTCGATGAAGTTGCCGGTGATCGACATCGGCGCGCTGCTGTTGGAGATCCAGATCGCATCGGGATGTCCGCCGTTCGAGGTGTAGCCGGCGCCGGAGAAGAAGTTGCCGGAGATGACGCCGCCGCCGCTGGCGTCGATGGCGTCGGAGGGCGTGTCGATGAAGCGGTTGTCGGTGATCGTGACCGGGTCCCCGGCCATGATCCACGCGGCGAGCGGCAGAAGGGCCTTTCCGCTATCGAACGTGTCATGGGTCACGGTGGTGTTGGACTTGCCGGGATAGACGTGCACCGCCTGCCAGCCCGTCGTCCCGGTGAACGCGCTGTTCTCGATGGTGACGTTGTTGGCCGCCACTGCGACCGTGGCGCTGCCGAAATCGTAGCCGTTCAGGGTCGCCCCGTCCTGCTGGACGATGACCGTGTTAGGTCCCGGTCGGTAATAGATCGGCGCCCTGTTGTCGGTGGGCAACGCGCTCAGCGGAATGAGCGATGACGGGGAGAGGCTATTGCCCGTCGTCGTGTCGACGCCGGGGATCGGCGCGCCGGAATTGGCGTTGCGAAGCAACTGAAGTTGAGTGTTTGTGTACATGGTTTACTTTCCGTCGCTGATGGAAATGTGATCACAATTCTCATTATATTGATCTTGCGACGGCGTTGTTCGCCGTCATATGCGGCAAAAGTGAGAGTTTTGAGAGATGATCATTTGGTAATTTTTTGTCGATATTATTAATTCGTCGGCTTATTTGGATCTTTTGGAGAGTTGTTAGCGATCAAAGAGAAAATTAATCGGGATGGAGTTAAGATTTCGCTCGCAAGAGTGCTTTGTCACGATGAATACTATCTTAGACTTGATGTCACGGGACCTCAGCCGGGGCGTGGGATCGCGAGCCGGACGGTCGAGGGGCGACCGGCCGGCTTCGCGAGGCGTCAGACGAAAGTCACGGCGCTCGGGTTGGCGGCGAGCGTCGCCGCGGTCACGCCCGCCAGCGTCAGGCGGTCGCCGGCGCTGTCGGCGATGGTCGGTCCGTCGGCGCTGCTCGACGCGGCGCCGAGCACCGCCGCCAGATCCTGGGCCTGGCTCATGCCCGGGTCGAGATACGAGAACGCAGCCGCCGACAGCTGCAGCTTCTGCGCGTTCGCGCCCGACGCGACGAAGCCGTTGATCGTCTCGGAGCCGAACCCCTGGCTGAAGGCGAAGGTGTCGGCCCCCGCGGTCCCCGCCTGGATCGTCTCGGAAGCGTGGAAGGCGAGATTGATCGTCTTGCCGAGCGCCGAGATCGATTCCTGTCCCCCTCCGCGGGTCACGGCGGCGGCGCAATAGGTCGCGCCGCCGGTGTTGAAGAGGTCGAGTTCGCCGGTCGTGGCGCTCAGGTTGAGCGCGTCCGCGAGCAGATAGTTCTTGGAGTAGACGGCGGTGTAGCTGGAATAGCTCCGGCCCTGGACGTTCGTATAGGCATAGGCTCTCAGCGGATCGGCGTAAGTCGTGCCGGCGAGCGTGAGCGCCGCGCCGGCCGCCATCGCGGTCGTCGCCTGCGCGGCGGTGAGCGCGAAATTGGCGGCGGTCGGCGTGACGAGGCCGGTGACGACGACCTGCATCGTCGGGGTCACGTCGCCGGCGAGCGCGACCTGGATCGTGGTCGAGTTGCCCGCCGCGTTCTGCTGATAGCGCACCTCGCCGCCGGCGCTGTCGAACACGTTCGCGCCGATGAACTTCAGGTTTTGCCACACGCCGGGAACCAGGCTGGCGTCGACCCGGCTGAGGTCGATGACGTCCTTGGCCGGGTCGAAATTGGTTATGTAGTCGGGGCTCGCCACGGTCGAGTCGGCCGGCGACAGGTAGGTGAAGACGTTCGTCCCGGTGGTGCACCAGACGAACTGGGAGCCGAAGCCGCCGACGAAGTCGTTCTCGTGCGAGCCGCCGACCATGTTGGCGTTGGCGGTGCCGTAGAGCGTCGTCGCGCCCGGCGAACTGGTCGCCGAGACCGCCGAGCCGCTGGTCGAGTACAGAAGATAAGGCGTCAGGGCGCCGGCCTGCTGGAAGGCCGAGCGGGCGTTCGACGAATAGGCGCCGTTGGTCCAGTCGAACACGACGTTGCCGCTGGTCGTCGTGCCGGCCATCGCGCCCGGATAATAGGCGCCGAACTGCGAGAAGCCGTAGTAATTGTTCTTGAGGACGATGTTGCTGAAGGTCCCGTTGGTCCCGTAATTGCCGCAGGTGACGTTGTAGGTGCCGCCGAGCAGGTAATTGCCGCTCACGGTGACGTTGCTGACGCTGCCGAGCTCGGCGGTGATCCGGATGCAGTTGTTGGTGGCGTGGTTCGAATCCGCGTTGGCCGTCCAGTCGATGAAATTGCCGCTGACGGTCAGCGGCTGGGTGCTGTTGGTGATCCAGATCGCGTCGGGGTGGCCGCCGTTCGAAGTGTAGCCGGCGCCGGAGAAGTAAGTGCCCGAGATGATTCCGCCGCCGGAGATGTCGACGCCGTCGGAGGGCGAATCGAGGAAGCGGTTGTTGGTGACGGTGGCGGAGTCGTGCGCCATCACCCAGGCCGCGAG
>CAMFKX010000367.1 GCA_945957375.1 uncultured Roseiarcus sp. | reverse complement strand
ACTGAGAGGTTTCCTCGATCAGCTTGCCGGCGCCGTCGGTCTCGACGGCGGCCTCGTTGATCGTCAGATATTCACGCAACTTGCGCAGATCGTCGGCGGCGAAATCCTCGCCGGCGCGGACGAGATACTGGCGGAGCTGGAAGGCGCGACCCTTGGCGCCGAACAGCATCGCCTGCGCCACCGTCGGGCAGGGGATGCGGCCGGCCGGGTCGCCGAGAAATTCGCGCAGGAGCTCGGGCTCGGGCATCAGCGCTTCGGACAACATGTGCGAGGTGGCGAAGCCGTCCATGGTGTTGGCAACCGGGATCAGCGACAGCGCGCTGACCTTGTAGGAGATCGCCGCGAGATCCGCCGCCTCCTGCGGGTTCGAGCCGAAGAACACCGTGTAGCCGGAGGGCAGCAGCGCGTAGATGTCGTCGTGGCCCGCCATGACGTTGAGCGAGTGTTTCGAGACGACGCGGGCCGCGACATGCAGGACGAAGCCGCCGACCTTCTTGCCGACGGTGACGTAGTGCGATTCCATCCCGTACAGGATGCCCTGGCTGGACGAGGCGTTGGAGACATACTTGCCGCCGGTCAGCGCCGCGCCGAGCGCGCCGCTCTGCGCCGAATGCTCGCCTTCCGGCTCGAAGAAGAACGGGTGCTTGCCCCAGACGTTGATCCCGCCGTTGGCGCGGAACGCCTCGTAGATTTCCGAGATTTCGGTCGAAGGCGTGATCGGATAGCCGATGACGCCGCCGCATACGCGGCTCATGACTTCAGCGACTGCGCCATTGCCGTGAATGACGCTTGCTACGCCGGGATATTTTGCGGTCATGTGTTCCCTGAGGATCCGCGTTTCGCATCCTCACCACGACGCAGCTTTGTTCCCTTCGCTAAGGGGCGCCGACGTCAAGCGCGAACTTCAGGCTTTTGCGAATATCGCGAGAACGCCCAAAGTTGCGAGCGCGGGTGCGAACCCCGGAGTTCCTCCTCCTTGCTCGTTGCGGTTTCTTTCGTCCGTGCGGGACCAATAAACCTGACGAGCTCTTGGGTGAACGCAATTTCGACTTTGGTCGATGCGCAAATTGTCGCGGGGGGCGCGCGGTCAGCGCAAAGATCCCCGTTCCGGCTTTTGGCCGGTCCTCATGACATGTCGCTCGCCGCGCGGGGAGCGTCGCCCGCACGCGCTGATCGCCGAAAAGAGCGGCAATCGCCGCCGCTCGCCTTGATCCAGCGCAATTCCGGCGCGCCGACCGGCGCGAGCCGGGGGCGGTCGAAGGCTGGGAACGCGCCGGGTTTCGCGCTATAGCAGGCGCCGCCCCGGCAGGCGGCCTTCGGGCTCCCGCGCCGCAGGGCCCGGGCCGCGGGCTTCGCCCGCCCCGAACCGAACAGCAAAGACAATGGGGAAACCGCTTTGACGCGCGCACGATCCGAGAGCGCCCTGTATCTGCTTGCGGGCGATCTGATGAACGCCCCGGCCGTGGTCGCCGAAGACACGGCGACGGTCCGCGACGTGGCGCGCCTGATGATCGAATCCGGGGTCCGCGCCGTTCCGGTCGTCGACGCCTCCGGCGCGGCGGTCGGCATGGCGAGCGACGGCGATCTGCTCGGCCGGCGCGCCGACGAGCGCGGCTCCTGGTGGCTGGCTCTGCTCGGCGACGGAGCGGACGAGCGGCTCGCGGAGGCCGGCGCGCGGCCGGTGCGCGAGGTCATGTCGGCGCCGCTGATCAGCGTTGCGCCGAACGCGTCGGTGCAGGAGGTCGCGGAGCAGTTGCAGGCCCATCGCATCAAGCGCCTGCCGGTGATCGCCAACGGGCGGGTGCTCGGCGTGGTCGGGCGCGGCGACCTCCTGTGCGTCGTCGAGAGCCTCCCCAGGGCGCGGCCGGGGGAGATGACCGGCGCCGGCATCCTCGGCTTCCTCGAATCGCTGATCGGCGGCCAGTCGCTGCGCGGCGGCGTCGAGCGGCCGCAGGCGGCGGCGCAGACCTCGGTGGCGATCGGCCACACGCAGCGGCAGGAGGAGGGCCATTCCGCCGCCGCCTTCCGCAACCGCGTCCACATGTTCAAGGCCGAGACGTTCGACCGCAAGCAGGCGGCGCGGCGCGAGGCCGAACTCGACCGGCGCCGGCAGATCAAGGCGCTGCTCGATCATCACGTCAGCAACGCCTTGTGGAGCGAATTGCTCGACCACGCCCAGCTCGCCGCGCAGGGCGGCGAGACGGAGCTGATGCTGCTGCGCTTCCCCTCGGACCTGTGCAGCGACGGCGGCCGCAAGATCGACGTCGCCGAACCCGGCTGGGAGGAGACTCTGCGCGGCGAAGCGGCCGAGATCTACGACCGCTGGAAGAAGGAGCTGAAGCCGCAGGGCTTTGGCCTCAGCGCCCGCATCGTCTCCTACGACGACGGCATCATCGGCGACATCGGGCTCTATCTGACCTGGGGGGAATAGGGGTCCGCCGGCCGGCCGGCTGCCCGCGCAACGCCTCACGTCCTCGTCCTGCCTGTCGAAGGACGCTCCAGAGGGTGCGGATTCGGAGGCGGCGTTCCGATGTCGCCCCGTTTCTCCTGTCCCGGCGGGGGCGGGCTGTGGTACGATCCAGCATGATGATTGCGCTCAAACCCGAACAGGAAGCGTGGCTCAAGCGGCATGTCGCGAGTGGCGAATTCGCCTCAATCGAGGAAGCCGCGCGGCAACTCATCGATGAGCGCATCGCGGACCGCGAGTTCGACAACGACGATTTGTCATGGGCGAAGCCGCTCGTCGACGAGGGTTTGGACGCGCTTGATCGTGGCGAGTTCATCTCACTTGAGGAGCATAAGGCCCGCAACGCCGCCCGGCCTGTCGCTCTGCGCCGATAGTGGCCCGTGTCTTCGTATCCGATCTTGCCGACGCCGACACGGCGAGAATTTTGGATGATTTGACGCGAAACGCCGGTCACGCCCTCGCCTCCCGCTATGACGCCGCAATCGAAGACTTCTACGCCAGGCTCTCCGGCTATCCCGAAAGCTGCCAAGCCAGCCCGCACCTCGCCGCCAACGTTTGCGTCGGGTCATCCGTCCGCAAGATCACTCGCCGAATCTTGAGGGGTGGGTAACGCATCCGCCGCCTTCTGATTTCGGACCCGAGGTCGACGGCCGCGCTCGGCGAGCGCGGCTACAGCGGCGCCGCCGGGAATTGCGGCGACGCCAGAAAGGCGGAGACCTCGCGGTCGCGCCGGAGCCGGACCACCGGAAGCCCGGGACCGTGGTCGCGCAGCGCCGCCTCGATCTCGGGCCCTCCGACCGTCGCGAAACTCCAAACATACGTTAGGAGGTCGCGATCGACCTGCTCGCCGCAGCCGAGCGGCAGATCGGGGCGGTCGCGCCGCTCCAGCGCGGCGCGTTTCGTCACGCGCCAAAGGCAGAGCCAGCGCGGGCGCTCCAGCACGACGACGGCTTCGGCGCGCGGCAGCCGCAGGTCGAAGGTCCACGACGCGAAATTGCCTTCGCTGATCCAGGCCTCGCCGCGATGCGCCTCGGCGACGCGGGCGCGGAAGTCGTCGAGGGGCGCTCGCCTCCACCCGGGCAGATAGTGCAGCACGTCGAGATGCACGACCGGCAGGCCGAGCCGTGCGCCGAGCCTTCGCGCCAAGGTCGATTTCCCGCTGCCGGAGCAGCCGACGATCACGATGCGTTGCGGCGGCATTTCCTTTCCGGGCGCAAGATCGACAGGAAAATTGCTCTGAGCGCCGCCTCGACGCAACCGCGCTCAGCCAGCCCCGTCACCTGTCGATGCAATAGCCGAGGAAGCGCCGCGAATCGATCGGATCGTAGCCGATCGCCCGCTTCAGCTTCTTGCGCAGCTTGCTGATGTGGCTTTCGATCACGTTCTCGTCGACGTTTTCGTCGAACAGGCCGTAGACCGCGTTGAAGATCTGCGCCTTGGTCACGCGCCGGCCGCGGCACAGCAGCAGGAATTCGAGGATGCGCCGCTCGCGCCGCGGCAGCGGGAACGGCTCGCCGTCGATCTCGGGCTCGCGCCCGTCGAAATAGACCTTGAGCGAGCCGAGCGCGACATGGCCCTTCTGCCCGAGCACGCGGCGGTTGATGGCGCCGACGCGGGCGAGGATCTCGCGCACGTGCACGGGCTTGCGCACGACGTCGTCGACGCCGGCGGCGAACAGGCCGAGCGTGTCGTCGAGCGAGTGACGCTCGTTGAGGCAGAGCACCGGGGCGCTCGACCGTTCCCGGATCATGCGCGACAGCACCTCGCGCTCGCCGCAGTCGCCGATCAGGAACGCCTCGATCGCGCGCATGTCGGCGTCGCTGGTCTTGCCGATCCATTCGCGGAACTCGGCCGATTCGATGCCGGCCGAGGAGACGCCTTCCCGGTCGAGTCCGGTCGCATAGCCGCCGGAGACAAGATCGCGATCGTCGATGATGATGTACACGCCCGACCTCCGAATTGTGTTCGAA
>CAMFKX010000366.1 GCA_945957375.1 uncultured Roseiarcus sp. | reverse complement strand
TCCGAGCATCCCGGCCGCCGCGATGCTCGTGCAGGATGTGCGCGCCGCCGTCGCCCAAGCGAAGCTCGACATGGCGATTGACGCGCCCGATGCGGCGGTCGCGGCGTTCCCGGCGACGTTCGATTGGGCCGCGCGGTTCGACCTTCTCGACAGCGCGCCGGAAGACAGACATTTCGTGGTCGAGGTCGACGACGACGCGCGCGCTCGGTTGCGCTTCGGCGACGGGGAATGTGGCGCGACTCCGCCCGCCGGCGCCCGCTTCCGGGCGAGCTACCGGGTCGGCAACGGGCGCGTCGGCAACGTCGGCGCGGAGAGCATCGCGACCATGGCGCTGCGCTCCACCCGCCTCGACGGCGTTTCCATCACAGTGAGAAATCCGCTCGCGGCGCAGGGCGGCGCCGAGCCGGAATCGATCGAGGAGGTCCGCCGCCGCGCGCCCCACGGCTATGGCCGCGCGATCGAACGGGCCGTCACCGCGCTCGACTACGCGACGATCGCTGGACGGGATCCGCGCATACAGGGGGCGCACGGCGGTTTCGCGTGGACAGGCGTCGCCTACGAGGCCGATGTCGCGCTTGACATAACGGCCGCCCACGTCCGCGACGGGGATATCGCCGCAAGCGCCCTCGATCGGATCGAGGCTTTGCGACGCGTCGGTCACGACGTCGCCGTCACGAGGGTGAGGCGCGCGCCGCTGCGCATCGCCGCCCATGTCTGCGTCGATCCCGGCTACCGCCGCGACGATCTGATCCGGGAGATCCGCGCGCTGATGTCCTCCGGCGCCCTTCCGGACGGCGCGCCGGCGATGTTCCATCCCGATCGGCTCGTCTTCGGCGAGGACGTCTGCGCCTCCCGCATCGTGGCGGCGATCCAGGCGCTCGACGGCGTCACCCATGTCGAACTGACCCGCTTCTCGCGTCTCGACGACGTCAAGCCGGGCACGACCGCCGCGCTCGCGGCCGGCGTCATTCCCATCGCCGACGACGAGATTGCGCAGTGCGACAGCGATCCCGACTTTCCGGAGCGCGGCAGCTTCTCCATGCGCGTGGTGGGCGGACGATGAGCGCGGGCGCCGCTTCCTCCTCCTCCTGCGCCGCCTGCGGCGCGCGCACGAATTGCGGCTGCGCGTGCGGCTGCGCGGGCGCGGGGTCGCCGTCGCTCGCAGCGGGAGCCAATCGGCCCGGCCTGTCGCGCATCGACGCGCGCATCGGCGGTCACGGCGCTTTCCTTGCGGCCGCCACGCGGGCGCTGTCGTCCGCAGACGCGCCCGCGCTGCGCGCGCTCGGCACCCGCGAGACGGACGACCCCGCCATCGCCCTCCTCGACGCCTGGGCGATGGTCGCAGACGTGCTGACGTTCTACCGCGACCGCTTCTCGAACGAGACCTATCTGCGGACGGCGCGCGAGGAACTGTCCTTGCGCGCGCTCGCGGCGCAGGTCGGCTATGCGCCGCGACCCGGCGTGTCGGCCAGCGTCGCGCTCGCCTATCTGGTCGATCCCGGTGGGCAGCCGGTCACGATTCCCGCGGGCGCCCGCGTCCAGTCGGTGCCGAAGCCCGGCGAGCAGATGCAGAGCTTCGAGACGATGCAGCCGCTCGACGCCCGGGCGGAATGGAGCGAGATGGCGCCGCGGCAGAACTGGCTGCCGCCGATCGACCGCATCGACGCGCTGCTGCGCCCGACCTTGCGGCTCGCCGGCGCGCAGACCGTCGCCCGTCCCGGGGAGCGCCTGCTGATGGTTTTCGGGCCGAAGGCGGGATGGCAGGTCGCGCGTGAGATCGCGGCGGTCAAGATGGACATCGCCGCAGACTGCGTCCTCCTCACGCTCAAGCCGCGCCCCGGACTCACCGCGAAACTCGCGGGCCTGCTGCTCGACTATCTCGACAAGTTCGTCGCGGCGCACGGCGACGCCCGCGCCCCCCGGCTGATCCGCGGCATCGCCTCCTACTTTCTCGGCGCTTCGGCGCGCGACGCCCAGCGGGTGGTGTCCGACGCCGAGCCAGCGCTTTATGCGACCTTCGGCGAGATCGTGAAGGCGCCCGGGGCCCAGGCGCCGGATCGGCGCGGCGCCGGCCTCGACGCCATTCTTTCGCGGGTCGGGACGCTCGCCGGGCGCGTCGCGGCGGGCGGACCTCGCGCCGTGACGGATGCGCTCGGTCCGGCGGGCCTCACCCGCACTGCGCTTCTGGCCGGAGACTCGCCGGCGGTCGGCGCGGCTCTCTACTCGGCCTGGAGCAGGCTGCCCGCCAACGACGTGACGGCGAACCATGCGCCCGACTGCTACCTCTTGCGCCTCGTCGCCGGCGCGTTCGGCAGCAACGCGCCGGCCCTCATGCCCGACGGCAAGCAGGAAGTGGACAGCGTGCCGATCGCGTCGATCGATCGCGACCACGTCTTCCTCGATACCCTCGCCGACGGCGTGCAGGCGGGCGGCTTCGCCGTGGTGGACGCCCCGGAATCGAGCGAGTCGGACACGCGGCTCCTGCGTCTTGGCCGCGTTCGCGAGGTCCAGGCGACTGCGCGGTCCAACTATGGCCTGACGGCTCGCGTCACGCGGCTGGACGTGGTGGACCTCGAGGACGACGCGCCGCTCGGCCTTCCCGAAATCGCGGCGGAGGCGAGCGGCACGGTGCGACTGCTGCGCCAGATCCTCTACGCTGTCCAGAGCGAGGCGGTGACGCTGGCGCCCGAGCCGCTCGAGGACGTCGTCGAGGGCGATACGATCATGCTCGACGCGCTCTATCCGGGTCTCGCCCCCGGCCGTGCGATCGTCGTCAAGGGCGAACGCGCCGACATCCGTGTGGGCGACGCCGTCGTGCCGGGCGTCGCCGGCGGCGAACAGGCCAAGGTCGCCGCCGTCACGCAGGAATCGATCAAGGGATCGCCCGGCGACACGCCGCACACGGTGATGCGCCTCACCGCTCCGCTGACGTTCCGCTACCGGCGCGCCGCGACGACCGTGCATGGCAATGTCGTCATCGCGACGCATGGCGAGACGGTCCAGGAGACCCTGGGGTCGGGCGACGCCAGCCAGCCGTTCCAGCGCTTCGCCCTGCGCCGCGCGCCCCTGACTTTCGTCCCGGCGCCGACGACGAGCGGGGTCGCGGATACGCTGCGTCTCGATGTCAACGGCGCGGCCCTCGGCGAGGTCGACGCGCTGATCGACGCCGGCCCGAACGACCGGGTGTATCAGCTCCGCGTCGACGCCTCCGGCGCGGGCGTCGCCGAGGGCGGCGACGGCAAGACCCGCATTCGTCTGCAAACCGGCCCGGAGTCTGTACGCGCCACCTATCCCGTCGGAAACAGCGCGGTCGGCAACGTCGACGCCGTCCAGATCACCCTCGCCACCACTCGTCCGCTGGGCGTGCGCGGCGTCGTCAACCCGCTATCCGCGAGCGGCGGCGCGGACCGCGACGGCGTGGAGGCGATCCGCCGCAACACGCCCGTGCCCACCCTGGCCCTGTCGCCGCAGTCGCGGCTGGTCAGCGTCGAGGACTACGAATATTTCGCGCGCGCCTTCGCCGGGGTGGGCGACGTGCGCGCGGCGATGCTCTCCGACGGACGCCACCGCACCATCTTCGTGACGATCGCGGGCATCGACGACGCGCCCGTCGCGCCCGACGACCTGCTGACCGGCGCGCTGAGCGACGCCTACGCGCGCTATGGCGATCCGGCGCTGCCGGTGGTCGTCGCCGTCCGCGAACGCGTGACCCTGCTCGTGCAGGCGAACGTCGCGCTCGAGCCGGAGATGGACCGCGTCGACGTCGACGCGGCTGTGCGGGCGCGGCTCGCCGTCGCCTTCTCGTTTGCCCAGCGGGGCCTTGCGCGCCCCGCCTACCGCTCGGAGCTGATCGCGCTCATCCAGGGCACGCCGGGCGTCGATCGCGTCGACGTCGATGTCTTCGGGGGCATCTCTGACGCCGTCCTTCAGGACCCGGCCCGCCTTGCCGATGCGGTGCACGACCTCCGCGAGCAGGCCAGAGAGGGGCGTCCGCCGGCCTTCGTCCCGGCCGCGCCCGCCCGCGTCGCCCCGCCCGCGCCTTCGGGAATGCTCGCCAAGGGGGCGGCGAGCGCGGAACGCCTGCTCCCCGCGCAGACGGCTTATCTGCGGCCGGATGTGACCGGCACGCTGATCCTCAACTGGTCATGAGGGCGACGGCATGATCGACGACCGCGACGCGCTGTTCGACCTGCTCCCGGCCTGGGTCCGGCAACGCGACCTCCTGGCCGACAGCGTCCTGCAGCAGTTACTGCGCATTGTCGGCGAGCAGGCCGCCGCGATCGAACGCGACCTGCAGCGCATGTACGACGACATGTTCATCGAGACCTGCGCGGATTGGGTGGTCCCCTATATCGCAGACCTGCTCGGCGCGAGCCCCGCCGAGGGCAGCGAAGCCGGCGCCGGCGCCCAGCGCCGCGCCATCGGCCACCTGCTGGCGAC
>CAMFKX010000365.1 GCA_945957375.1 uncultured Roseiarcus sp. | reverse complement strand
GCCCCCTTTCTGCCGATGTCGCGCGCGGAGATGGACCAGCTCGGCTGGGACGCCTGCGACGTCATCCTCGTCACCGGCGACGCCTATGTCGATCACCCGAGCTTCGGCATGGCGATCGTCGGCCGGCTGCTCGAGGCGCAGGGGTTTCGCGTCGGCGTGATCGCCCAGCCGGACTGGCGCGACGCCGAGCCGTTTCGCGCTCTTGGGCGGCCGAAGGCGTTCTTCGGCGTCACGTCGGGCAACATGGATTCGATGGTCAACCGCTACACCTCCGACCGGCGGTTGCGGCACGACGATTCCTACACGCCGGGCGGGGAGGGCGGAAAGCGCCCGGACCGCGCCGTCATCGTCTACGCCCAGCGCTGCCGCGAGGCGTTTCCCGACGCGCCGATCGTGCTCGGCGGCATCGAGGCGTCGCTCAGGCGCATCGCCCATTACGACTATTGGTCCGACAAGGTGCGGCGCTCGGTGCTGTTCGACGCCAAGGCCGATCTGCTGCTCTACGGCAACGCCGAACGCGCGCTGGTCGAAGTCGCGCATCGCATCGCCGCGGGCGGAATCAGGCAGGATTTCTCCGACGTCCGCGGCGTCGCCTTCGCGCGCTCAAAGACGCCCGAGGGCTGGCGCGAAGCCCCGGTCGACGATCTCGACGACCCGTCCGAGGCGCCGCAGGAGCGCGGCGAAAGCCTCGTCATCCGCCTGCCGTCCTACGAGCAGGCGGCGTCCGACCCGGAGGCCTACGCCCGCGCCTCGCGCGTGCTGCATCGCGAAAGCAATCCCGGCAACGCCCGGCCGCTGACCCAGCGCCATGGCGACCGCGACGTCTGGCTGACCGCGCCGCCGATTCCACTGACGATGGACGAGATGGACGGCGTCTACGACCTGCCGTTCGCGCGCGCGCCGCATCCCGCCTACGCACGAGCGAAGATCCCCGCCTGGGAGATGATCCGCCATTCGGTGACGATCATGCGCGGCTGCTTCGGCGGCTGCTCGTTCTGCTCGATCACCGAGCACGAGGGCCGCATCATCCAGTCGCGCTCCGAAGGCTCGATCCTCAGGGAGATCGAGACGATCCGAGACAAGACCGAAGGCTTCACCGGCATCATCTCCGATATCGGCGGCCCGACCGCCAACATGTACCGGATGGCGTGCAAGGACGAAGCGACCGAGGCGCTCTGCCGGCGCCCGTCCTGCGTCTTCCCCGACATCTGCAAGAACCTGAACACCAGCCACGACGCGCTGATCTCGCTCTACCGCAAGGCGCGCGCGCTTCCCGGCGTGAAGAAGGTGATGGTCGCCTCGGGCGTGCGCTACGACCTCGCGGTCAAGAGCCCGGACTATGTGCGCGAGCTGGTCGAGCACCATGTCGGCGGCTATCTCAAGATCGCCCCCGAGCACACCGAAGCCGGGCCGCTGGCGAAGATGATGAAGCCCGGCATCGGCGCCTACGAGGAATTCAAGGCGATGTTCGACGCCGCGGCCAAGGCGGCGGGGAAGCAATATTTCCTGATCCCCTATTTCATCGCCGCCCACCCGGGCACGAGCGACGAAGACATGATGAATCTGGCGCTGTGGCTGAAGCGCAACCGCTATCGCGCCGATCAGGTGCAGACCTATCTGCCCTCGCCGATGGCGCTGTCGACGGCGATGTACCACACCGGCTTCAACCCGCTGCGGCCGGTCCGGCGCGGCGCGTCGGAGACGGTCGAGGCGGTCAAGGGGCTGCGCCAGCGCCGGCTGCACAAGGCGTTCCTGCGCTATCACGACCCGGACAACTGGCCGGTGCTGCGCGAGGCGCTGCGCGCGATGGGCCGCAACGACCTGATCGGGCCGGGCGCGCGCCACCTCGTGCCGGCGGTCCAGCCGGCGGGGGCAGGGGAAGCCGGGCGGTCCGGCTTCAAGGGCAAGACGCCGGCCGCGAGAAAGTTCACCACCAAGGGCGTGCGGCCGCTGAAGCCGTCGGCCAAGCCCTACTCCTCGTCCTGAGGGGCGCTGCGTAGCAGCGTGTCTCGAAGGACGTTCCAGAAGGCGCCGCAGCGGCCAACGCGCGTCCTTCGAGACGCGTCGCCTCGCGGCGACGCTCCTCAGAACGAGGGCGATGCGCTCGATCTGCGCCGGCTTGGCGGCAACCCGTCGACAAGGACGACGGTTTCGTGATCCCTTCGGGCGACGCTTCTTTCGAAGCCGCCGCCTGAAAGGACGCCCATGACCGAGCCCCTCCGCCTGACTGCGCTCGCCCATGGCGGCGGCTGCGGCTGCAAGCTCTCGCCCGCGGTGCTGCGCGAACTGCTGTCCGAGCAGCCGGCGACCGCGGCCTTCGCCAACCTGATCGTCGGGACCGAGACCGGCGACGACGCCGCGGTGTGGCGGCTCGACGATGCGACCCACATCGTCGCCACCACCGACTTCTTCATGCCGATGGTCGACGACCCGTTCGATTTCGGCCGGATCGCCGCGACCAATGCGCTCTCCGACGTCTACGCGATGGGCGGCCGGCCGATCTTCGCGCTCGCCATCCTCGGCATGCCGATCGACAAGATGCCGACCGCGATGATCCGCGAGATCCTGCGCGGCGGCGCGCATGCGGCGGCCGGCGCCGGCATCCCGGTCGCGGGCGGCCACTCGATCGACTCGCCCGAGCCGATCTACGGCCTCGCGGTCATCGGCCTCGTCTCGCGCGACGCGCTGCGGCGCAACAGCGACGCGCGTCCGGGCGACGCGCTGATCCTGACCAAGCCGATCGGCGTCGGAATCTATTCGGCCGCGATCAAGAAGGGCGCGCTGTCGCAGGAGGGCTACGCCGAGATGATCGGCGTCATGACCCGGCTGAACACGGTCGGGGCCGAACTCGCCAGAGACCCGGCCGTCCACGCCATGACCGACGTGACCGGCTTCGGCCTGCTCGGCCATGCGCTGGAAATGGCGCGCGGGGCGGGGGTGACGGTGCGCGTGCGGCTCGGCGACGCGCCGCTGCTGGCGCAGGCGGAAGCGCTCGTCCAGGCCGGCTATTCGACCGGCGCCTCGACGCGCAACTGGGCGAGCTACGGCGAAGCGGTGATTTTGCCTGACGGGATCGAGGACTGGCGCCGCAAGCTGCTCACCGACCCGCAGACCTCCGGCGGCCTGCTCGTCGCCTGCGACGCGGACGCGGCGCCGGCCTTGTGCGCGCGCATTCGCGAGGGCGGCGACCCGCACGCCCGCATCGTCGGTCGGGTGGAGGCCGGGGCGCCGGTCGTCGCGGTCTTATGAGCGGCCGTCAACGCGCCAGACTATGACGCGAAAAGCCTAGCTGCGACTGTCATGATAACTCCCCTAGGTCGGCGCAGCCCCCACCACCATGCTTCGCATGGTCCCCCTCCCCCACGCTTACGCGCGGGGGAGGAGAGGGCGCCGAACTTCTCCTCCCCCGTGGCGCGCAGCGGCGCGGGGGAGGGGGACCGTCCGAAGGACGGTGGAGGGGGCAAGCCCGCGAGCCTTCGCGGCATACGACCGGTCTTGGCGAAGCGCGCCGGCGGGGTCGACGACCCCGCCTACAGGTGCGAGGCTGGCGGAGGAGAGTGGGAGTCGAACCCACCCGAGACAGGCTCGCTGCCCCACACGGATTTGAAGTCCGGACGCCCCACCGGGAACGATTCTCCTCCACGGGCTTGGTAGCGGCTTCAGTCGCCGCCGAAAAGGTCGAGTCGGTGAGGATTGACCCGCCTCAGGTCGCCGCGCCGCAGCGTCACGCCGTGGCGGTCGAAGAATTCCAGGATCTGGATCGCGACCTTGCGGCCGTTCTCGACCCGGTCGCGGAAGTCGGCGGCGGCGAACAGGCCGGCGTCGGCCGTCCGCCCGAGCTCGGCGACGATGGCGGTCATCTCGCGGACAGTCGCGCGCAGGAAGAAGTGATCGTGGGCGATCTCGTCGACCCGGCCCATGCGCGAGGCGCGCTTGAGCAGGCGGCGGACGTCGATCTCGCCGCGGCCGATCAAGCCGGCGATGTCCCGCACCCGGGGCGGGCGAAAACGCTCGCCGCCGGCGAGCATCGGCGCGATCCGGTCCCAGTCCGCCTCGTCCTCCGGGCCGAGGCGGACGACGTGGCCGGGCAGGCGGACGAAGGCGCCGTCGAGCGCAACTTGTCCGGCGCGGGCGAGCGTCTGCAGCGCGGCGACGAACGCCGCCTTGGCCAGCCGCGGCTCGAGCGCGAGGCGAAGCGCCTCGCGCCCGATGCCCTGAAGATCGGGATTGTCGGCGTGGAAGGCGGCGAGGCGGTCGGCGGCGGCGACAGAGAGCGCGCGCCACGCCGTCGGCGCGAGCGCAACCTTCGCTTCGCCGGCGTCGAGAATGACGAGGTCGAGCGCCGCCGCGAGCGCCTCGGTCCGCTCCGCGTCGAGGCCGCGGTCGCGGGCGAAGGCGGCGAGATCGGCGGACAACGGCGGGGCGGCGAGCAGGGCGGCGAAGACCTCGGTCGGATCGGCCAGCGCCAGCGC
>CAMFKX010000364.1 GCA_945957375.1 uncultured Roseiarcus sp. | reverse complement strand
AGCTGTGCAGCCGAAGTCCATTCGTTGGCGTCGTCGTGGACGAGGGAATAGGCGTGCAGGCACTCGATGGCGGCGGCGGCGCGCACCGGGCCGTTGTCGGCGCGACCGAGCGCCCGCGCGGTCTCGATCGCGAGGAACGCGCGCAGCCGCTTGCCGCCGCCAAGCGTGGCGTAGCGCATGGCCTCGAGGAGCCGCCGCGGGCGGACGAGTTCGCCCGGCGCCGGCTCGAGCGCCAGCGCCGCGTCGAGCGCGGTCTCGGTCGCCGCCGCGGCCGCTGCGAGCCGCGCCCGAAAAGCCGCCTCGTCCATCAGACGCCGTATTCGGCCGGGCTGAACACGCGCTTGGTCGAGCAGAACTCGCAGGTGACGCTGATCATGCCGTCGTCGCCGATCATGTGGCGGATGTCCTCTGGGGGAAAGCTGCGCAGCATCGAATCGACCCCCTCGGCGGTGCAGCGGCAGCGCGCGGCGAGCGGCGTCGGCTCGAACACGCGGACGCCGCGCTCGTGGAACAGCCGATAGAGCAGCCGCTCGCCCGACAGGGTCGGGTCGATCAGCTCGTGCGCCTCGGTGGTGGCGGCGAGCGCCTTGGCTTCCGTCCAGGCGTCGTCCTCGTCGACCGCGTGCGGCTCCGTGCCCTCCGGCGCGTCGCCGGGATGGAAGTCCGCGCGGCGGCCGGGACCGGCTTCGGGCAGATACTGGACGATGAGTCCCCCGGCGCGCCAGGAACGCCCCGCGGACGTGATTGTCTCGCCGACGGCCATCTTCACCAGCGTCGGGATCTGCTCGGAGCGCTCGAAATAGGAGTGGGCGGCGTCCTCCAGGCTCTGCCCCTCGAGCGCGACCACGCCCTGGTAGCGGGTCATGTCGCCGCCCGGATCGATGGTGAAGGCGAGATGGCCGCGGCCGAGCAGGTCCTGGCCCGCCGCCGCATCGATGCGGGCGGCGTCGAAACGTGCGAGCGCGCGCAGGCTCGAAGGGGCGTCGAAGTCGACGAGCAGCATCGAGACCGGGCCGTCGGTCCTGGTCTGCAACTGGAACCGGCCTTCGAGCTTCAGGGTCGAACCGAGCAGCGCCGCGAGCACGACCGCCTCCGCGACGAGCCTCGACACCGGTTCGGGATAGGCGTGCCCTTCGAGCAGGCGATCGATCGCCGCCCCCAGCCGCACCAGCCGGCCCCGCGCGTTGAGCGCCTCGACCGCGAACGGCAGGACGATGTCGTCCACGACGCTCGCCGAGACCTCGCGGTCGGCGGCGCTCACGGCTCGGCCCCCAGGCACCAGGCTAGCACGCCCTTCTGGGCGTGCAGGCGGTTCTCGGCCTCGTCCCACACGGCGGACTGCGGACCGTCGATGACCTCGTCGGTCACCTCCTCGCCGCGATGCGCCGGCAGGCAGTGCATGAAGATCGCGTCGGAGGCCGCGGCCTTCATCAGGCTCGAATCGACCTGGTAGGGGCGCAGCAGGTTGTGGCGCCGGCCCTCGTCTTCGTCGCCCATCGATACCCAGCAGTCGGAGATGACCGCGGTCGCGTCCTTGACCGCGGCCCTCGGGTCCTCGCCGACGGTGATGCGCGCGCCGGCCGTGCGGGCGGCCGCGACCCGCTCGTCCGACGGCTGAAGCTCGCGCGGACAGGCGATGTCGAGCGCGAAGTCGAATCGCGCCGAAGCGTCGATCCAGGACGAGAGCACGTTGTTGTAGTCGCCGCTCCAGGCGACCTTGCGACCCTTGATCGGGCCGCGCCATTCCTCGAAGGTGAGAATGTCGGCCATCACCTGGCAGGGATGCGATTGCTTGGTCAGCCCGTTGATCACCGGAACGGTCGCGTGCGCGGCCATCTCCTGGAGGTCGTCCTCGCCGAGGATGCGCATGACGATCGCCTCGACGTAGCGCGACAACACGCGGGCGGTGTCGGCGATGGTCTCCCCGCGGCCGAGTTGCATCTCGGCGCCGGTCAGCATGATCGTCTCGCCGCCGAGTTCGCGCATCCCGACGTCGAACGAGACGCGAGTCCGGGTCGACGGCCGGTCGAAGATCATCGCGAGCGTCTTGCCGGCGAGCGGGCGCCACTCGGACGAGACGCCCTTCACGCGTCCCTTCTTGATCGTCTCCGAGATCGCGAGGATGCGGCGAAGCTCTCCCGGCGAGTGATCGAGGAGACCGAGGAAGTGCCGCGGAGCGGTCTGGACGGCAGCGTTCATGCGCGACTTCAGTTGACGGCGACGGCGAGGCGCTGCTCGAGCGCGGCGCAGGCGGCGTCGAGCCGCCGGACGCCCTCGGCGATCTCGGCCTCGGTGACGACGAGCGGCGGCAGGATGCGCACGACATTGTCGCCGGCGGGAATGAGCAGGAGCTTCTGCCCGAGCGCCGCCTCGGCGAACTCGCCGGGCGGGATCGTGAGCTTCAGGCCGACCATCAGCCCCTCTCCGCGGATCTCCTCGATCAGCTTCGGGTGACGGTCCTTGAGCTCGGCGAGGCGCTGGCGGAACAGCAGGCCGAGTTCGGCGACCCGCTCGAGGAAACCCGGCGCGAGCACGATGTCGAGGGTGGCGTTGCCGATCGCCATGGCGAGGGCGTTGCCGCCGAAGGTCGTGCCGTGCACGCCGGCGGTGAGGCCGCGCGCGGCGTCGGCGGTCGCGAGGCAGGCCGACATGGGGAAGCCGCCGCCAATGCCCTTGGCGGAGGTGAGGATGTCGGGGCGCACGCCGCTGTGCTCGTAGGCGAAGAACCGGCCGGTGCGCCCGATTCCGGTCTGCACCTCGTCGAAGATCAGCAAGAGGCCGCGAAGATCGCAGATCTCGCGCAGACCGCGTAGGAACGATGGCGGGACCATGCGCACCCCGCCCTCGCCCTGGATCGGCTCGATCAGGATCGCGGCGGTCTCCGGCCCGACCGCAGCCTCGACCGCATCGAGGTCGCCGAGCGGGATCTGATCGAAGCCCTCGACCTTCGGCCCGAAGCCTTCGAGATATTTCTTCTGCCCGCCGGCGGCGATGGTTGCGAGCGTGCGGCCGTGGAAGGCGCCCTCGAAAGTCAGCACGCGGTAGCGCTCGCCATGGCCGTCGATCCACTGCCGCCGCCGCGCCATCTTGATCGCCGCCTCGTTCGCCTCGGCGCCGGAATTGGTGAAGAAAACCAGATCGGCGAAGGTCGCGTCAGCGAGCCGACGGGCGAAGCGCTCGCCCTCAGGCGTCTGGTAGAGATTCGACACGTGCCAGAGTTTCGCGCCCTGGCGATTCAGGGTCTCGACCATGTGCGGATGGGCGTGTCCGACCGAGGTCACCGCGATGCCGGCGCCGAAGTCGAGATAGCGCTCGCCGTCGGTCGAGACGAGCCAGCACCCCTCGCCGTGATCGAAGGCGACGTTGGCGCGCGCATAGGTCGGCACGATCGCGGACGTCGGGTGGGGGGAATCCACGTGACGAACTCCAGGTTCTGCTCCGCCGCTGGAGCGGCCGATGCGAATCCAAATAAAAACGCCGCCCCGCTGGGGCGGCCGCTTTCACCTCGTCAATATAGCGGATGCCGCGCGATCCGGTCAAACGACACTAGGCTTGGGCCAGGGCTCCGAACTCGGGTTAACGGGATTTACGGATTCGGGAAGAGCTGAATCCATGGGGGCTCCTGATTCGGAGCCCTGTGATGGACGCCTTGGCCTACGCCCCCGCACGCCCCTCGGGGTTGCGGCTTCTGCTCGACCACTTTTCCCGGGTGGAGGACGGACGCAGTCCGGAACGGGTGGCGCACAGGCTGGACGAGATCCTGCTCGTCTGCGTTTGCGCCACGATCGCCGAGTGCGACGGCTTCGAGGCCATCTCCGACTGGGGACAGGCCCCTCGGGGCGGTGGCTCAACTCAACATTATGATGAACCGGATCGATCCAAAGTTGTTCGCCGCTTGCGTCATGGACCGGGTCCGCGCCTGCTGGCCCGAGCCGCTCGACGCGATCGCCATCGACGGCAAGACCGTGCTGCGCAGCCACGACCGGGCGAAGGGACAGCCCGCGCTGCATCTGGTCTCCGCCTTCGCCACCAACAGCGGCTTGGTGCTCGGGCAGGAGGCGGTCGACGACAAGACCAACGAGACGGCCGCCATCCCCGTGCTGCTCGAGAAACTCGCCGCCGGCCGCAGCCTCGAGGGCGCCGTGGTGACGATCGACGCGTTCGCCTGCAATCCTCACATCGCCCAATCGATCCGCGATCGCCGGAGCCAACAATCTCTCGCCGTGAAGGCAATCAACCGACGCTGCAGGCCGACTCCTCATCGGTCAGAATAGTTAACCCAAATTTGGCCGGATTCGAAGCCTGTCCCCTTCCGGATATCCTTTGACAATACTCCACGGACGACTGGTAGAGACTCCACGGACGCACTCGAGGCTGTTTGCGCGATGCGTCGCGATTGCGCGCCGGTGTGGGTCAACGCGGCTTCGTCTCGCGGCGCTCGGCGAGGACCGAGCGGAGATAGCGGCCGTAGTCGCTCTTGCCGAACTTGTCCGCGAG
>CAMFKX010000363.1 GCA_945957375.1 uncultured Roseiarcus sp. | reverse complement strand
CGGCAAGCCTGGTCGCCGCCTACGGCGTCGATCCGGTGCGGTATTTCTTCCTGCGCGAGGTGCCGTTCGGCCAGGACGGCAACTACTCGCACGAGGCGATCGTGGCGCGCATGAACGCCGACCTCGCCAACGACATCGGCAACCTCGGGCAGCGCTCGCTCAGCATGATCGCCAAGAACTGCGGCGGCGCCGTGCCCGACCCGAGCGGAGCCGCGCCGACCGAGGCCGACCTCGCCATGCTCGCCCGCGCCGACGCGCTGGTTGCGGAAGCGCGCAAGCAGATGGCGAGCTTCCAGATCCATCTCTACGCGGCGGCGGTGTTCGAGGTCGTCGCCGAGACCAACCGCTATTTCGCCAACGCCGAGCCGTGGAAGCTCAACAAGACCGATCCGGCGCGGATGCGCCTCGTGCTCTACGTCACGATCGAGACGCTGCGGATCTGTGCGATCCTGTTGCAGCCGATCATGCCGGGCAGCATGGGCAAGCTGCTCGACCTGCTCGCGGTCGCGCCCGAGGCGCGGACGTTCGCCGCGATCGACGCGGGCGAGGCGGCGGGCCGGCTCGACGCGCCGCGCCGGCTCAAGCCGGGCGCGCCGCTTCCGGCGCCTTCGCCGGTGTTCCCGCGCTACGTCGAGCCCGAGGCGGCCGCTCCGTGAGGCTCATCGACAGCCACTGCCACCTCGACTTCCCCGATTTCGCCGACGAGCTCGACGCGGTGGTGGCGCGCGCCGGCGCCGCCGGCGTCGAAACCATGATCACCATCGGCACGCAGCTCGAGAAGACGCGCCGGATCGTGGAGATCGCGGAGCGCTACGACGCGGTGTTCTTCACCGTCGGCACGCATCCGCACGAGGCGGCGGGCGAAGCGGCGGCCGACTTCGCCGCCATGCGCGCCTTCGCCGCCCATCCCAAATGCGTCGGGATCGGCGAGGCCGGGCTCGACTACCACTATAATTACGCCCCGCCCGAGACCGCGAAGGCGGTGTTCCGCGGCCAGATCGCGCTGGCGCGCGAACTGGGCCTGCCGCTCGTCATCCATACCCGCGAGGCGGAGGACGACACCGCGCAGATCCTCAAGGAGGAGATGGGGCAGGGCGCCTTCGCCGGGCTGCTCCATTGCTTCACCTCGTCGCGGGCGCTGGCCGAGACCGCGCTCGACCTCGGCCTGTCGATCTCGTTCTCCGGCGTCGTCACCTTCAAGAACGCGGCGGAGCTGCGCGAGATCGCCCGCGACGTGCCGCTCGACCGGCTTCTGATCGAGACCGACGCGCCCTATCTCGCGCCCGTGCCGCACCGGGGCCGGCGCAACGAGCCGGCCTTCGTCGCCGACACCGCCCGGGTCGTCGCCGCCGCGCGCGGCATGGCGCCGGAGGCGCTGGCGGAAGCGGCCCGTGCGAACACGCTGCGGCTCTTCTCGCGCATCGCGCCGGCGAGGACGGCGTGAGCCTTGCCGCGACCATCCTCGGCTGCGCCTCCTCGGCCGGGGTGCCGCGCGTCGGGCAGGGGTGGGGGGCCTGCGATCCGGCCAATCCGCGCAATCGCCGCCGGCGTTGCGCGCTGCTGCTCGAGCGCGCCGGCGACCGCGGCGTCACCAGCGTGCTGATCGACGCCGGCCCGGACCTGCGCGACCAGTTGCTCTCGGCCGACGTGCGCCATCTCGACGCCGTGCTGCTCACCCATCCGCACGCCGACCACATCCACGGCATCGACGACTTGAGGCCGCTGTTTCTCGAAGGCCACGCGCGCATCGACGTCTACATGGACGAGCCGACCGCGCTGCGCGTCCGGCACGCCTTCGCCTATGTTTTCGAGACGCCCGAGGGGAGTTCCTATCCGCCGATGGCGACCGATCTGCGGCTCACGGCCGGCAGCCCGACCCGGGTCGAAGGCGGCGGCGGAGCGATCGAGGCGACCCCGTTCGACCTCGACCACGGCGAGATCAACGCGCTCGGGTTCCGTATCGGGAACCTCGCCTATACGCCTGACGTCAAACGGATTCCCGCCGCCAGCCGGCCGCTGCTGGAAGGGCTCGAAGTCTGGATCGTCGACGCCCTGCGCTATCGCCGGCATCCTTCGCATTTCAGCCTCGACGAGGCCTTGGCCGAAATCGAGGCGATGCGGCCGAAGCGGGCGATCCTGACCAACCTGCACACCGACCTCGACTACGAGACCCTGCGCAAGCGCCTGCCGGAGCACATCGTTCCGGCCTACGACGGGATGCGGGTCGAGAATTTCATCTGAAGGGGGAAACCATGTCGGCCGAGACCGCCATCCGAGCTTATTTGCGCGCCCAGCAGGACAACGAGACCCGGTTCCTCGCCGAGATCGTGAAGATCCCGTCCGACAATCCGCCGGGCGATTGCGACCGGTCGGCGGAGGTCGTCGCGAAGCTGCTCGAAGGGCTCGGATTCGTCGTCGAGCGCCACAAGGTGCCGGACGCGCTCGTCAAGGCCAACGGCATGATCAGCGCGACCAACCTGATCGCGCGCAAGACGTTCGGGCAGGGCGGTCCGACGATCGCGCTCAACTCCCACGGCGACGTCGTGCCGCCCGGAACCGGCTGGACGCGCGACCCCTACGGCGCCGAGATCGTCGACGGCTGGATGGTCGGGCGCGGCGCGGCGGTTTCGAAGTCCGACATCGCCACCTACGCCTTCGCCATGCTGGCGTTGGAAAAGAGCGGCGCGACGCTGAACGGGACCGTCGAGCTGCACGTCACCTACGACGAGGAGGCCGGCGGCGAGATCGGCCCGCGCTGGATTCTCGAGCAGGGGCTCAGCAAGCCCGACCTCGCGCTCGGCGCCGGGTTCTCCTACGCCGTCGTGTCGGCGCACAACGGCTGCCTGCACCTCGAAGTCGAGGCGCTCGGACGTTCGGCGCACGCGGCGCGGCCGTTCACCGGGGTCGACGCCCTCGAAGCCGCCAACGCCATCCTGACCGCGCTCTACGGCTGGCGCGGGGGCCTGGCGGCGCGGACCTCGAAGGTCCCGGGCATAGGCTCGCCGCAGATGACGGTCGGGCTGATTTCCGGCGGCATCAACACCAACGTCGTGCCCGACCGCATCACCTTCCGGCTCGACCGGCGCATGGTGCCGGAGGAGAACCCGGCCGAGGTCGAGGCGGAGCTGCGCGCCGTGATCGCGCGCGCCGCCGAACTCCATCCGCAGGCGAAGGTGACGGTGAACCGCATCCTGCTCGCCGAGCCGCTGACGCCGACGCCCGCGGGAGAGAAGCTGACCGAAGCGCTCTGCCGCCACGCGACCGCGATCATGGGCGAGCCGGTCAAGGCCTCCGGCGTGCCGCTCTACACCGACGCCCGCCACTACGCCGCCGCCGGCGTGCCGATCGTGCTCTATGGCGCCGGCCCGCACACGATCGAGGAAGCCAACGCCCACCGCGCCGACGAACGCCTGCCGCTGTCGGACCTTTACAAGGCGACCGAGGTGGTGGCGCTGACGCTGGCGGAGATTCTGGGAGGGTGACGAACAACGCCTCGTCCTGAGCCTGTCGAAGGACGTTCCAGCTGGCGCCGACGGTCCAGCTGGATCATCCTTCGACAGGCTCAGGATGAGGTTCGCACGTTGCACAACGTGACTAGGACGGGGCAGGGGGCCTCCCCTGCCCCGACTCCCTCAATACCCGATCGTGAAGCGCTCGCGGACGTGCTTCGGCGCCTCCAGTTCGTCCACCGCCGCGATGGCGTAGTCCTCGAAGGAAATGCTGCTGCCCTTGTCGCTGGCGATGAGCTGGTCCTTGCCCAAGCGGAACTTGCCGGTGCGCTCGCCCGGCACGAACATCGCCGCGGGCGACAGGAAGGTCCAGTCGAGGTCGCCGGCGCTGGTGCGCAGAAGCTCGAGGAATTCGCCGCCCTTGGTCGCCTCGGCCTTGTAGGCGGCCGGAAATTGCGGCGTGTCGATCAGGCGCACGCCGGGCGCGACCTCGAGGCTGCCGGCGCCGCCGACGACGAAATAGCGCTTCACCCCGGATTGGCGCACCGCCCCGATCAGCCGCGCCGGATCGCTCGCGGTGAAGTGAACCGAACTGATGACGGCGTCGTGGCCGCGGAGCAGCGCGGCGAGGCCGGCCTGGTCATGGACGTCGCCCTTGACCGCGGTCACGCCGGGCAGGGCGGCGATCTTCTCCGGGTTGCGGGCGATCGCGGTGACCGAATGGCCGCGGGCGCTGAGTTCAGCGAGCAGACGCGAGCCGGCGTTTCCGGATCCGCCGATGAGAGCGACTTTCAAATGAGCCTCCTGTGGGGTATGCTTTCGATACCTGGTATCCAGGAGAAATTGCCAAGGGCGGCGATGCTTGTAAAGAACGCACTTTCCGGAAACCATGTCCCCGTTGAGGAACCGGCCGCGCCCGACCCTTACGCGGCGGCCTGCCCGACGCGGCTGCTGCTCGACCGCATCGGCGACAAGTGGTCGGTTCTGGTGCTCGGCCTCGTGCGCGAAAAGCCTCGTCGCTTCAATGCTCTGCGACGAGACATTGAAGGCGTCACGC
>CAMFKX010000362.1 GCA_945957375.1 uncultured Roseiarcus sp. | reverse complement strand
CAATGGCGCCGGCGCGCTCGCCTTCGCCGGCCGGGTGCTCGGCAGCCCGCCGGACGCGCTCGAGCGCGAGGCGGCGGACGGCTATCGCGGTCCGGGTCCGCTGCTGTTCCTGCCCTACCTGTCGGGCGAGCGCACGCCGCTCGACGATCCGCACGCCCGCGGCGTCCTGTTCGGGCTCAGCGAGGCATCCGGGCGCGGCGACGTCGCGCGCGCGGTGATGGAGGGCGTTGCGCTCACGCTGGCCGAGGCGCGCGACGGGCTCGCCGCGGCGGGCGCGGCCATCGACCGCGTCAGCCTGATCGGCGGCGGGGCGAAGAGCGCGCTCTGGACCCGGATGATCGCCGCCGCGACCGGCTTCACCGTCATGCGCATGAAGGGCGGCGAGACCGGCCCGGCTTACGGCGCCGCGCACCTCGCGCGGCTGGCGGCGACCGGAGAAGCGCCCGAAGCCGTCTGCACGCCGCCCGAGGTCGCCGACGTGACCGAGCCGGAGCCGGCGCTGATGGAGGCTTTCGCCGCGCAGCGTGCGCGGTTCAAGGCGCTGTACGGGGCGGTCAAGGCGGAGTTTCGCGTTCCGTCGCCACGATTGCCGGGCGAGTGCGGCGCGTAGTCTCCCGAATAGTCCAGGAATGGGGAAGACACGACGACGTCGTCCGGCGGCGTGAACACATCGGCGACAAAAATCAGGGTTATCCAGGTCAACAACGGCGACGGACCTCGAAGGCACGGTCTTCGAGCGACTTCAAGAAGCCGCAAACCTGTTTTAGGCGCATCACGTCTTTGCATTCTGTCGGCGGATCTTGATCATTCGCCAACGGGTGCAAGAGGTTTGTCAGACGGACAAAGGTCCGCGAAAGCTGGACTGATAGACATTGTAGGACTGAAGTATGCCTAAGTACTTTGTGTCGTATAGCCTGCAGCAGGCCAACTTCGACTATTCTCCTCTATTCGCCACGCTGGAAAGAGCGGGCGCCGAACGGGTCCTGGAGACGGGTTGGTTGTTGTCCGCCAAGCAAGACGTCAGGGAACTCAGCAGCGCCTTGTTGCGCCTCGTCGGGCCCGCCGACAGCATGATCCTGACGACCATCGGGCCGGAGGCCCCTTGGGCGGCCTCTCGAATCAGCGAGGCGGGCAAGTCCTGGCTGCGGAACGCATCGACGGCTTGTCAGGCGGAAGTCATCGCAGGGGTTCTTGTGCCGTGCGTCTCCGACGACGGCGACGCGACAGCGCGGCCCGGCCCGACTCCCGCGCAAAATATCCCGGCTAAAACCCTTCGGGCTTCCCGACCACGGTCGTGAACAGCGCTCCGTCGCCGAAGGCGCGGGCGGCGGCGCGCTTGACGTCGGCGAGGCTCACGGCGCCGATCAGCCGATTGCGCTCGACCAGCCAGTCGGGGGCGCGGCCCTCGAGCTGGATCTGCGCCAGCTGGGAGGCGATCTTGGCCGAGGTGTCGAAGCGCAGCGGGTAGGAGCCGATCAGGTAGGTCTTGCCCTTCTCCAGCTCCTCTTCGCCGAGTCCGTTGACCGCCACGTCGCGGATCTCGGCCGCGGAGACGTCAAAACTTTCCTTCGCCCGCTCGTTCTTGGTCGTGGTGCCGCCGTAGAAAAATCCGCCGTGATCGAGGGCGTAGAAGGCGCCGAACACGGTGTAGGCGAGGCCGCGCTTCTCGCGCACCTCGCGGAAAAGGCGCGAGGTCATGTTGCCGTGGCCGCCGAGCACATGCGCGGCGACGAGGCTCGCGATGAAATCCGGATCGTCGCGCGTCAGGCCGGGACGGCCGAAGCGGATGGTCGACTGCGGCACGTCGAGCGTCACGACGTCGGTGCGGCCGAGGCCGGAGAACGTCGCGGCCGGGATCGGCGCGAGGTCCGCCCTGGCCGGCAAATCGGCGAACGCCTTGTCGACCAGCGCGGCGGCGCCGTCCTCGTCGATCGCCCCGACGACGGCGATCACCAGCCGGTCGCGCGCGATCCGGCGCGCGGCGGCGGCCGCAATGTCGGCGCGCTCGATCGCCGCCAGCGTCTCCAGCGTCCCCTCGGCGGGCTGGCCGTAGGGATGGCCGGGGAACGCGCCGGCGCGCCAGGACCGCGCGGCGACGCTGCCGGGATCGTTGACGTCGTGGCGCAGGCGGGCGTTGGCGTGCTCGCGCACCCGCAGGAACGGCTCCTCGTCGAAGCGCGGCGCGTTCAGCGCGAGCCGCAGCAATTCGGCGGCGCGGTCGAGGTTCTTGGCCAGCGTGCGCACCCGCCCGGCCATGTGCTCGCGGTCGTTGCGGAAGCTGATCTCGATCGCCTTCTCGTCGAGCGCCCGCTGGAACGCCTGCGAATCGAGGTCGCCCGCGCCCTCGTCGAGCAGGCTTGCGAGCATCATGCCGACGCCGGCCTTGGCCGGATCGTCCTGGGCGGCGCCGCCGCGCATGGCGAATTCGAGCGACACCACCGGGACGGCGTAGGATTCGACCAGCCAGACCGTCAGGCCGCGCGGCGTGACGAACGTTCGCACGTTGACGGCGGACTGCGAGGACGGGGCGGCGGGGTGCTTCAGCATGGCGGGATTCCGGAAAGGCGTTCGGGCGGGGCGCGTCACGCGGCTTCGGCGTCGAGCGGCAACAGGTGGCCGGTGACCGCGGGCCTGCGGTCGAGCCATTTGCGCGCCGCGTCGAGGACCGCCTTCGCGTCGACCGCGTCGATCCGGGCCGGCCATTCCTCCACGTCGCGGATGGTCTGGCCGAGCGCGAGCGAGGAGCCGTACCACCGCGCGAGGTCCGACTGGCTGTCGCGGGCGTAGACGGCGTCGGCGACGAGGCGGGTCTTGGCGCGTTCGAGCGCCGCTTCGTCGACGCCGTCGGCGAGGAACTTCGCCAGCACCCGGTCGAACGCCTTGTCCAGCGTCTCCAGGGTCACGCCCGGCGCCGGCGTGGCGTTGGCGATGAACCGGCTCTGGTCGAGCGCGGTGCCGTGGTAATAGGCCCAGGCCGAGACCGCGAGCTTCTCCTCGATCACCAGCTCGCGATAGAGGACGCTGGTCTGCCCGCCGCCGATCAGATGGCCGAGCACGTCGAGCGCCTCGGGTTCGCCTGGCGCCGCCGTGCGGCAGGACGGGACGAGCCAGTGGCGCTGCCAGTTCGGCTGCTGCACCTTCTGGTCGCGCACCGTCACCAGCCGGTCGGCGACCGTCGGCGGCTCCGCCGGCCGGACGCGCACCGGCGCCGCGCCGCGCGCGGGCACCTTGCCGTAGGTCTCCTCGGCGAGTTTCAGGGTCTCTTCCGGCGCCGCGTCGCCCGCGACGACCAGGATCGCGTTCTCGGGCGTGTAGAACCGATGGTAATAGGCGAGCGCATCCTCGCGCCCGAGCCCCTCGATCTCGTGGCCCCAGCCGATGATCGGCACGCCGTAGGGGTGGTGGGTGAACAGGGTCGCCTGCACCGCCTCGCCGAGTTGCGCGCCTGGATCGGTGTCGCAATGCATCCGCCGCTCTTCCAGCACCACGTCGCGCTCGGGCGCGACGACGTCGTCGGTCAGCACCAGGCCGGTCATGCGGTCGGCCTCGAACGCCATGCAGGTCCTCAGGTGCTCCTTGGCGACCTGCTGGAAATAGGCGGTGAAGTCGGGCCCGGTGAACGCGTTTTCATGGCCGCCGACCGAGGCGACATATTCGGAGAAGGCGCCTTTGGGGTGGAGGGCGGTGCCCTTGAACATCAGATGTTCGAGGAAATGGGCGATGCCCGACTTGCCCTGCGGATCGTCCGCCGCGCCGTTGCGATACCACACCATGTGGGTGACGACGGGGGCGCGATGATCGGGGATCACCACGACCTCGAGGCCGTTCTTCATGGTGAAATGGGCGACCTTCGAGGCGGGCGGATTGGCGGTCATCGAGCGTCCGGAATTGGAGGGCCACGACGGCCGCAGCGACGCCCGTCATGTCGTTTTCACGTCATATAGGGCGCCCATGCGGAGGGCGCTAGGCGGGGACGCGCGGGATCGCGGGGCGCGGCGGCTGGCGCGCCCCGCCTTGGCGCGCCTGCCGGACGGCGTGGTCTGAAAACGCGCGTTGAATCGCATCCGAATTTCGGTTATCAATCGATCGCCTTGACGGCTCCCGTCCTCTGAAATCCTGCGACTGCGCCTGGAATGTTCCCGCTCGGAC
The DNA here is from genome assembly GCA_945957375.1 of uncultured Roseiarcus sp. Classification (GTDB taxonomy): domain Bacteria; phylum Pseudomonadota; class Alphaproteobacteria; order Rhizobiales; family Beijerinckiaceae; genus Roseiarcus. Next base: position 373 of record CAMFKX010000362.1, on the reverse strand, counting down.
TCTGTCCGCGGGAATGCGTTTCAAGCGCCAGGAGACTCAGATGATCCGGATCGACGTTCCCCTCATGCTCGTTCCCACCGCCGACGCGCGTTCGGCGCTGGGCGTCCGTCTGCGGGAGGCCGGGGCGGCGGCCAGCCGCGAGATCGCGTTGGCGGCCAAGGGCCTGGAGATCGCCCATCTCCAGTTCCTGTTTCACGGCCTGACGCTCGCCGTGTGCTCGCGGGTCCGCCGCGACGGCGTGGTCGAGATCGAGATCGGCCTGGGCGATCCGCGCTTGCCGAAATCCGCCTTCACCTCCGCGCAGTTGCGCGAGGCCGAGGCGGCGTCGCGCGAGCGCCGCGGACCATCGCCGCGCCGCGCGCCGGTGCGGGCG
>CAMFKX010000361.1 GCA_945957375.1 uncultured Roseiarcus sp. | reverse complement strand
CTCGGAGATGTGTATAAGAGACAGCCTCGCCCACATGCTGATGTTCACCACCGACGTGATGAAGGCGATCGACTTCTACGGCCGCGTTCTCGGCCTCCGGCTGTCCGATCACTCGGGCGACGGCATCGCCTTCATGCACGGCGTCCACGGCAGCGACCATCACATGATCGCGCTCGGCAAGTCGGCCGCGCCGGGCATGCACCACCTGAGCTGGGACGTCGGCAGCGTCGACGACATCGGGCTCGGCGCCATGCACATGCTCGGCAAGGGCTACGCCAAGGGCTGGGGGCTCGGCCGCCACGTGCTCGGCTCCAATTTCTTCCACTACGTCCAGGATCCATGGGGCTCGTTCTGCGAATATTCGGCCGACATCGACTTCGTCCCGCACGACGCCGACTGGCCGGCCGCCGACCACCCGCCCGAGGATTCCTTCTACGTCTGGGGCCCGAACCCGCCGCCGGACTTCGTCCACAATTACGAGGCGTGACGATCAGAACGAGACGGATCGGCGCGAGGAGGAGCCTCCTCGCGTCGAGGCGCGGCGGCGGAGACGTTGAATGAACGAGGAAACGACGGCGGACGTCGCCATCGTCGGCTATGGTCCGACCGGGCAGACGCTCGCCCTGCTGCTGGGCCGGCTCGGGCGCAAGGTTGTGGTGGTCGACCGCTGGCCGAACCTCTATCCGCTGCCGCGCGCGGTCCATTTCGATCACGAGGCGGCCCGGATCCTGCAAGCCTGCGGCGCGATCGAGGACGTCAACCGGGTCATCGACCAGATCGACACCTATCAGTGGCGCAACGCCGACCGCGAGATGCTGCTCGAACTCGACTGGCGCGGCGACGGCCCGAGCGGCTGGCCGGTCTCCAACATCTTCTCGCAGCCCGAACTCGAGGCCGTGCTCGACCGGCATGTCAAGGCGCTGGCGAACGTCGAGGTGCGGCAGGGATGGAGCGCCCGGGCGCTCGCCCAGGATGACGCGGGCGTCCGGATCGAGGTCGAACGCGGCGAGATGCGCGACGGCCAGTGGCGCGCGGCCGGGGAAACCGGGACGCTGCGCGCCCGCTACGTCGTCGGCTGCGACGGCGCGAATTCGTTCGTTCGCCGCGCGCTCGGCGTCGCGATGCACGACCTCGGCTTCCTGTTCGACTGGCTGGTGGTGGACGTCAAGCCGCGTGAGAAGCGCGAGTGGAATCCGAAGACCTGGCAGCTCTGCGATCCGAAGCGGCCGACCACTCTCGTGCCCGGCGGCCCGGGCCGCAGGCGATGGGAGTTCATGCTGCTGCCGGGCGAGACCGCCGCCGACATGAACAAGCGCGAGGTCGCGTGGCGTCTGCTCGAACCGTGGGGGATGACGCCCGAGACGGCGGAGCTGGAGCGCCACGCGGTCTATACGTTCCGCGCGCAGTGGGCGGAGCGCTGGCGCGAGGGCCGCGTGTTGCTCGCCGGCGACGCCGCCCATCTGATGCCGCCCTTCGCCGGACAGGGAATGTGCAGCGGCATGCGCGACAGCGTCGCGCTCGCCTGGCGTCTCGACGCCGTGCTGCGCGGGATCGCGCCCGACTCGCTGCTCGACAGCTACGGGCCGGAGCGCAGCGGACACGTCCAGGAAATGATCGGGTTCTCGGTCGAGCTCGGCAAGGTGATCTGCATCACCGACGCCGAGGCGGCGCGTGGGCGCGATGCGGCGATGATCGCGGCGCAACAGGATCCGGCCTATCGGCCGCCGCCGCCGCCGCAACCGCGCCTCGGGCCGGGCCTTTGGAGCGAGGGCGCGCCCGGCGCGGGCCTGCTCGGCGTCCAGGCGCCGGTCGACATCGACGGCCGGCGCGGCCTGTTCGACGACGTGGTCGGGCTCCGCTTCGCGGTGATCGCCCGCGACCGGGCGACGCTCGACGGCCTGAGCGATACCAGCCGCGCCGCGCTCGCGCGCTGGAGCGCGGCGCTGATCGACCTCTCGTCAGGGGTCGACGTCACCGGCGCCTATCGCGCATGGCTGGATCAATTGGGCTGCGCGGCGGCGTTCGTCCGCCCCGACTTCTATCTTCAGGGCGGCGCGCGCGACGCGAAAGATCTCGACCGCCTGATCGGCGACTGGCGCGCCCGCGCCGGCGCAGCCTGACGAAAGGATCTCAAGCATGAGCAGCCGCAAAGTCATCATCACCTGCGCCGTCACCGGCTCGATTCACACGCCGTCGATGTCGCCGCATCTGCCGATCAGCGCCGAGGAGATCGCCGAGGCGGCGATCGGCGCGGCCGAGGCGGGCGCTGCGATCGTCCACCTGCATGCCCGTGACCCGAAGGACGGCCGACCCGACCAGTCGCCGGAGCGGTTCAAGCCGTTCCTCGAAGTCATCAAGCAGCGCTCGAACTGCGTGGTCAACATCACCACCGGCGGCGCCGCCAACATGACCATCGACGAGCGGCTGCTGCCGGTCGCGAAGTTCAAGCCGGAAGTCGCCTCGCTCAACATGGGCTCGATGAACTTCGGCCTCTACCCGATGCTCGCCCGGTTCAAGGAATTCCAGCACGACTGGGAGAGGCCCTATCTGGAAGGATCGCGCGACCGCATCTTCAAGAACACCTTCGCCGACATCGAGAAGATCCTCACCACCTGCGCCGACAACGGCACCCGGTTCGAGATCGAGTGCTACGACATCGGCCACCTCTACACGCTCGCCCATTTCGTCGACCGCGGCCTGGTCAAGGCGCCGTTCTTCGTCCAGAGCGTGTTCGGCCTGCTGGGCGGCATCGGCGGGCACCCGGAGGACGTGATGCACATGCGCCGCACCGCGGACCGCCTGTTCGGCAAGGACTACCACTGGTCGGTACTCGGCGCCGGGCGCAACCAGATGACCATTGCGGCGCAGGCGATCGCGCTCGGCGGCAACATCCGCGTCGGTCTCGAGGACTCGCTCTGGCTCGGACCGGGCCGGATGGCGAAATCCAACGCCGAACAGGTCGCCAAGGCCCGCCGGCTGGTCGAAGAGTTCGGCCTCGAGATCGCGACGCCGGACGAGGCGCGCGCGATCCTGCAGCTCAAGGGCGGCGACCGGGTGGAGTTCTGAAGACAGGCCCGGCGCCCCTGCCCGTCCACGGTGCGCCCGCCGTCAAACCGTCGCTGGGACCCGGAATTGAATGGGACGGGCGCCGGACGCGGCCAGCGGCCGCGTCTACAGGGTGGGCACGTCGCGCCAGGCCCCGGCGCGGCTTGACTCCTGGATCGTCTCGACCAGCGTCTGGATGCGCAGGCCGGCGCGGAAATTGAACGGCTCCGGCCGACGGCCGGCGACCGCGTCGAGATAGCCCGCGACCTCGATCGCCTTCAGGTCGTTGAAGCCGAGCTGGTGCCCGGCCGCGACGCAGAAGAGGCCGTAGGGCGCATGCTCGGGCGCGGCCTCGATGCGGCGGAAGCCCTGTCGGCCCTTTCGGTCGTCGGTCGAGAAGAAGTGCAGTTCGTTGAAGCGCTCCTGGGTGAAGGCTAGCGCGCCTTTCGTCCCGTAGACCTCGAAGTCGTGCTGCATCTTGCGTCCGGTGGCGATCCAGTTGCCTTCGACCGAGCCGGTCGCGCCGCTTTCGAAGCGCAGGAAGGCGCGCCCGAGATCGTCGACCTCGACGCGGCGCAGGCCTTCGCCGTCGCGCCGCTCGCCGATCATCGTGACGCAGTCGCCCATGACCCGGGTGATCCGCCCGGCCGCCGGACCCATGACATATTCGGCGGTCGCGAGCGCGTGGCTGCCGATGTCGGCGAGCGCGCCGCCGCCGATCGGGTCGTGCCGGAAGGTGAAAGGTCCGCCCGCGTCCGCCATGTAATCCTCGGCGTGCAGGCCGCGGTAGCCGCGGATCTCGCCAAGTTCGCCGGCCTCGATCATCGCGCGGGCGAGCGCGAGCATCGGATTGCAGAGGTAATTGAAGCCGACCTGGGTCTTCACGCCCCTGGCTTCCGCCGCGTCCGCCATCTCGCGCGCGTCGCGGGCCTGCGACGCCAGCGGCTTCTCGCAATAGACGTGCTTGCCCGCGGCGATCGCCGCCAGCGCCATCGGCTTGTGCAGCGCGTTCGGCGCGGTGATGTTGACGACTTCGATCGCCGGATCGGCGACGAGCGCGCGCCAGTCCGACGTCGCGCGGGCGAAGCCGAGCGCCGCGGCGGCTTTGGCGGCGCTCTCCTCGGTGACGTCGGCGAGCGTGTGGAGCTCCAGCTCATAGGGCAGGTCGAACACGCGCGCGGCGTTCGCGTATCCGAACGCGTGCGCCTTGCCCATGAAGCCGCTGCCGATCAGGCCGATGCGGAGCTTCGGTTTGGTCATGGTCCTCGATTCCTCCCTCGTCGCAATCGCCAGTCTTGTTGCATATCGCTCGGGTTGTCATCTGCGCGGAGGGAAGGCGGCGGACGCGTACGGCCGATGCTTCGCAAGGGCTCGGCATGGGCTTTGCGCAAAGCAGAACGGCCTCCCGAGGGAGGCCGTTTTGTTAGGCAGTGAGGAAGGTTTGGTTGCGGGGGCAGGATTTGAACCTGCGGCCTTCAGGT
>CAMFKX010000360.1 GCA_945957375.1 uncultured Roseiarcus sp. | reverse complement strand
GTGTAGAGCGCCATCGCGCCGAGCAGCGCGCCGCCGGCGACCGGCCGGAGCAGCCGGGACGGAACCGCGAAGCGGAACGCCCGCTCGATCAGCGCGGCGGCGCGCATCGCCCCAACCCCGAGCGCCGCGGAGACGAGGCCGAGCGCGATCAGCGCGCCGTAGTGCGGAAAGGTCAGCGGCGGAACGTCGGCGACATTGATGACATAGGGCGCGCCGCCGATCGCCTTGGTGGTGAGCGTCGCGGCGAGAGTCGCGGCGAACACCGGCCCGGCGATCGCAAGCGAGTAGGCCCCGATGATCAGTTCGAAGGCGTAGAAGGCCCCGGTCAGCGGCGCGCCGAAGGCGGCGGCGATGGCGCCGCCCGCCCCGCAGCCGACCAGCATGCGCAGGTCCTGCCGGCGCAGCCGCCCGTTGATCCCGAAACGCGAGGCGACGCCGCCGCCGATCTGGGCGTAGCCCGCCTCGAGACCGACCGAGGCGCCGCAGCCGTTCGAGGCCACGGTCTGGGCGGTGACGAGCAGGCTGTCCCTCAGCGACATCCGCCCGCCGCGCAGCGCGTTGGCCTCGACCGGATCGACCGCAGGCGGCGCCTTGCTGCGCGCGCGCCACTCGTCGAGTGCGCCGAGCGTCAGGCCCGCCAGCATGGGGGCGGCGAAGGCGGCGAACGGGGCCACGCGCGCGGCCGCGCTCAGGCGCACGTCGAAGGGAATGCCGTAGATAAAGACATGGGCGAGGTTGGCGATCAACGTCATTGCGCTGACCGCCAGCCCCGCGATCGCGCCGACGACCACTGCGAGCGCAACGAGCCCGAGTTCGCTCGCACGCGCCCGCGTGCGCAGCCTCGCGAGCAAGAGGAGGAGCGGGCGAGGGGCCTTCATGGGTTGGGGCGGACGGGGCGGAAAACGCAGGGAACCATGACCGACGTTATGCGCGGCCGGCCGGGGAAAGCCAACGCGGACGCGGGCGGCGGCAATCGCGCGCTGGCGATCCGCTCTTACGTCGCAACGCAGAACGGCATGGGACGGTCCGATGCGGAAGATGAGCGTACGCGAGGCGAACCAGAATTTTTCCCAGGTAATCGCCGCGCGGAACACGGCGAGACCATCGTCGTGACCAAGAACGGCAGACCCGTCGCGAGGATCACGCCACAACGCCGGGACCGCGCCGACGACCCCGAATGGCGGGACAGGTTCGAAGCGCTGACGGAAAGCCTGCGGTCGAAGCGCGGATCGGGTCGTCCGGTCGGGACGATCGGCGAGGACGTTATCTATGGCGACGATCCGCCATGACTCGCGTCGCGCTCGACAGCAACATCCTTATCTACGCCCAAATCGCGCCCGACTCGGAAAAGGGGATGCGGTCCGCCGATCTGATCCTGCCGGTCGCGCACGACCGCGTGCTGCCTGCACAAGTCCTCGGGGAGTTTCTCCGCTTCGTCCAGCGCCGTTTCCCGAACTCGTTCGAGGAGGCGACGCGTCAGGCGCGGCTTTCCCAGTCCCTTTTCGTCACGCCGCCGGCGTCGGACGCCATCATCAACAGGGCCTCCGAACTCGCCGGCGCGCATCACCTGCAATTCTGGGATTGCGCAATCTGCGCGGCGTCCGCGGAGGCTCGCGTCAAGGTGCTGCCGACGGAAGACATGCAGGACGGCCGGATCCTCGACGGATTGCTCCTGATCAACCTTTCGCCGCGGCGAACACGAATGCGATCGAAGCCCTGTTCGCCGCGTAAGGGACGCTTATCGCATGGCGCGCCCGCCGTTATCGGCCGCCGAGCGCCATGTCGTCGCGGTGGATCATCTCGCCGCGGCCGGGGGATCCGAGCACCTGGGCGATATCCTTCGAGTTGCGGCCGCGGATTCTTTCCGCATGGAGCGCGTCGAAGGCGACGAGGCCGCGGCCGATCTCCGCCCCGCGCTCGTCGCAGATGGCCACGCAGTCGCCGCGCGAGAACGCGCCCTCGACCCGCACGACGCCGGCCGGCAGCAGGCTCTTGCCGCGGGCGAGCGCGGCGACTGCGCCGGCGTCGACGAACACCGCGCCCTTGAGTTCGAGCGAGCCGCCGATCCAGATCTTTCGCGCAGCCACCGGGTTCGACGGGGTGAGGAACCAGGTGCAGCGTCCGCCCTGAGCGACTTTCGCGATCGGGTGCGCGACGCGCCCGTCGGCGATCACCATATGGGTGCCGGCCGAGGTCGCGATCCGAGCAGCCTCGATCTTGGTGCGCATTCCGCCGCGCGACAGTTCGGAGGCCGCGCCTCCCGCCATCGCCTCGATCTCGGGCGTGACCTTCTCGACCACAGCCAGGAATTTCGCGTGGGCGTTTTCGGCCGGCGGCGAATCGTAGAGGCCGGCGATGTCCGAGAGCAGGATCAGCAGGTCGGCGCTCGCCATGGTGGCGACCCGGGCGGCGAGACGGTCGTTGTCGCCGTAGCGGATCTCGCTGGTCGCGACCGTGTCGTTCTCGTTGATGATCGGCACCGCGCGCAGCGCGCCCAGTCGCCCGAGCGTCTCGCGGGCATTGAGGTAGCGGCGGCGCTCCTCGGTGTCGCGCAGCGTCAGCAGCACCTGTCCGGCGACGATCTTGTGCTTCGCCAGCGCCTGCGACCAGGCGCTCGACAGGGCGATCTGACCGATCGCGGCGGAAGCCTGGCTGTCTTCGAGCTTGAGCTTGCCCTTGGGCAATCCGGCGACGGTGCGCCCGAGCGCGATCGCGCCCGACGAGACCACGGTCACCGCCGCGCCGCGCGCGTGGATCGCGGCGATATCTTCGACCAGCGCGTCGAGCCAGGCCTGCTTGACCGCGCCGCGCGCCGAATCGACCAGGAGCGACGAGCCGACCTTGACGACGACGTGGCGGAACGAATCGAAAGAAGGAACCTGAGCCACGACCGCCGGCTTGAGAGGAGTTGCGCCCGAACCGCATGCGCGGAAAACGCGAGCGTCGGGACGATCTTCGTCTAGTGGAGGCCGGCGGGGAGCGCAAGCTGGCGCCCGCGCCGCGGCGCCGCCCGTCGCGTGTGATCCGATCGCGCCAGCCCGACGTTGAGCGAGTGAGGACGCGCTGATACAAAGAGGCGCGCCCGCCCGTCCGGCCCGCGTTTCGGCCGCCCGCCCGCCGCCGCTCACGCCGGTCGCGCCAATCAACAGAAGATCGCAATCACGCCTGGAGACGCGACATGCGTAACTTCGACGATCTGTCCGAGCGCGAGATGCTCGCCCTGGCGATCAGCAACGAAGAGGAAGACAGCCGCATCTATGCCGACTTCGCCGACGGCCTCGTCGCCGACTATCCGGCGAGCGCTCAGGTGTTCACCGAGATGGCGGCCGAGGAGAACGGCCATCGCCGCCAGTTGATCGACCTCTACGTGCAAAAATTCGGCGAGCATATCCCGCTGATTCGCCGGCAGGACATCAAGGGCTACATCCCGCAGTCGCCGGTATGGCTGGTGCGCCCGCTGAATCTCGAAGCCGTGCGGGCCCATGCCCACGGCATGGAGAAGGCCGCGGCCCGGTTCTACCGCGCCGCCATTACCCGCGCCTCGGACGCGTCCGTCCGCAAGCTGCTCGGCGATCTCGCCGCGGTCGAGGACCAGCACGACAACCGGGTGGCGGTGCTCGAGCGCGAGCTGTTGACCGACACGGCCCGCCACGATGAGGACGAGCACCAGCGACGCCGCTTCATCCTGCAGATCATCCAGCCGGGTCTCGTCGGGCTCATGGACGGGTCGGTGTCCACGCTCGCGCCGGTGTTCGCCGCCGCTTTCGCGACACGCGATCCCTGGAACGCTTTCATCGTCGGCCTCGCCGCTTCCGTCGGCGCCGGCATCTCGATGGGTTTCGCCGAAGCGCTGGCGGACGACGGAAAGCTTTCGGGTCGAGGCGCGCCGCTGCTGCGCGGCCTCGTCTGCGGTCTCATGACCACGGCGGGAGGCATTGGCCACACCTTGCCTTTCGTGATCCCGAATTTCACCACCGCCACGACGATCGCCGTCGCGGTGGTGGTCGTCGAACTGCTCGCCATCTCGTGGGTGCAGTGGCGCTTCATGGATACGCCGCCGCTGTCCGCCGCCGCCAAGGTGATGATCGGCGGCGCGCTGGTGTTTGCGGCTGGCGTGCTGATCGGCGTGAGCTGAAGCGCGCCTACGCGCGCTCCGGCGACGGCCCTGCGGCGGGTTTGCTGTATTTCCCGATCGCCGCGGCCAGGAGTTTGTAGCTGACCGGTTTGGTCAGGAAGTCGTCCATGCCGGCTTCAAGACCCTGGCGCCGGTTCTCCTCGAAAGCATGCGCGGTCAGGCCGACGATCGGCGTGCGCGGCGCGCCCTGTGCGGCTTCCCAGGTGCGGATGCGCCGGGACGCCTCGAGTCCGTCGAGCACGGGCATTTCGAAATCCATCAGAACGAGGTCGGGACGCATCCCGGAGACGATGGCTTCGACGGCCCTCTCGCCGTTTTCGACACATTCGAAACGCACGCCTTGTTTCGAAAGCATCGCCTCGATCACGAATCGGTTGGCGGCGACGTCCTCCACGACAAGGACGAAGT
>CAMFKX010000359.1 GCA_945957375.1 uncultured Roseiarcus sp. | reverse complement strand
GGCGGCGGGACGCCGCCCCTCCCAAGGCCGCCGTTCTAAAGCGCGGCGTGCGCGCCGGCGACTTCGACGCCCCGAGGCCGCGCGAGAAAAGGCGGGGCTGAGGCGCTTCCCTCTCCCTCAGGGAGAGGGACGCCGGCGAAGCCGGCAGGGTGAGGGGTCGCGGCGCTGACCTCGACCGGCGCGGGCCCTCATCCGGCGCTTCGCGCCACCTTCTCCCTGGGGGAGAAGGGGCGGCTAAAGTCCCGCCGCCTCGCGCAGGCCGGCGCGCACGTCGGCGCGCAGGTCGTCGATCGCCATGCGTCGGCCGTCGCGCTCGACGTGCCAGAAGGTCCAGCCGTTGCAGGCGGGCAGGCCCTGGACCAGAGCGCCGATCTTGTGGATCGAGCCGATCGCCGGGCCGGCGGCGAGCGAGCCGTCGGCGCGCACCAGCGCGGCGTGACGGCCGCGCGCGTCGGTCAGGCGCTCGCCGGGGCGGATGCGCCCCGATTCAATCAGGCTGGCGAAGGCGATGCGCGGCTCGGTGCGCCGGGTCGGGGCGAGGGCGACCGTCTCGGCGTCGAGTGGTTCGACCGCGGCGATCCGCCGCCGCGCCGCCTCGGCGTAGCCGGGATCGCGCTCGATTCCGATATAGGACCGGTGCAGCCTGCGGGCGACCGCGCCGGTGGTGCCGGAGCCGAAGAACGGGTCGAGCACCAGGTCGCCGGCGTTCGAGGCCGCGATCAGCACCCGGGCGAGCAGCGCCTCGGGCTTCTGGGTCGGGTGGGTCTTGCGGCCTGAAGGGTCCTTCAGCCGCTCAGCCCCGGTGCAGATCGGCAGGAACCAGTCCGAGCGCGCCTGGCAATCGTCGTTGCCGGCCTTGAGCGCCTCGTAATTGAAGGTGTAGCGCTTGGCCTCGGCCCCGCGCGCCGCCCAGATCATGGTCTCGTGGGCGTTGGTGAAGCGCCGGCCGCGGAAGTTCGGCATCGGGTTGGCCTTGCGCCAGACGATGTCGTTGAGGATCCAGAAGCCGAGGTCCTGCAGGATCGCGCCGACGCGGAAGATGTTGTGATAGGAGCCGATCACGACCAGGGTGGCGTTCGGCTTCATCGCCCGCCGCGCCGCCGAGAGCCAGCGCCGGGTGAAGGCGTCGTATTCGGCGAAGTCGGCGAACTTGTCCCAGTCGTCGTCGACCGCATCGACCAGGCTCTGGTCGGGGCGCGACAGCGCGCCTTCGAGCTGGAGGTTGTAGGGCGGGTCGGCGAACACGAGATCGACCGAGGCCGCGGGCAGCCTATCCATCTCGGCGACGCAGTCGCCGACCAGGATCATGTCGCGCGGGGCCGGGCCGATTGCGGCCGGGCGTGTCGTCTCGGCGGCGCCAGTACGCACAACCTGAATCTGGGCGGGGAGACGCGACGCTCCGGCACGCAAGGTACGCATGGACACGAACCACTCGACGCAACGGCCGGCGCGTATCGAGCCGACGCACAGGTTTTTGCGGATTCGGGTAAAGGTCCGGTTAGGAGGCCGATGCGAACGCTGTGTCGTTTTCGGACGGCGCTGCTGTAGGCGCGCTCGCTTGAGCGCGCCGGCGGCGTCGCCGACGCCGCCTACAGCGCGTCGGCGCCGTCTTCCGGGCGCAGCCGGAACGACCGTCGATGATAGGGGCCCGGCCCGAGCGTCAGCAGCGCGCTGCGGTGGACGGCGGTGGCGTAGCCGACATGGTCGCAGAAGCCGTAGCCGGGAAAGTCCCGGTCGAGATTGCGCATCAGCGCGTCCCGCGTCGTCTTGGCGACGATCGAGGCCGCGGCGATCGACAGCGACAGCGCGTCGCCGCCGATGATCGGGCGACCCGGGCAGGGCAGGCCGTCCGGCACGTCGCGCCCGTCGACCAGGACGAGGTCGGGCGGCACGTGCAGCGCGCGGACCGCGCGCGTCATGGCGCGCAGCGTCGCGCCGCGGATGTTGTAGCGGTCGATCTCTTCGGCGCTGGCGAAAGCGACCGCGACGCTGACCGCCCGGGCGAGGATGACCGGCCGCAGCGCCTCGCGCTTCGCCTCGGTCAGCGCCTTCGAATCGTCGAGGCCTTCGGGCAAGTCGTCGGGATCGAGGATGACCGCGGCGACGCCTACCGGACCGGCGAGCGGCCCCCGGCCGACTTCGTCGACCCCGGCCACCCAGCGGCGGCCGCCCGCAAGCGCCTCGCGCTCGAAATCGAAGTGAGGCCCGGTCATGGCGTCGGCGCCAGCGGGCCGTCGGCGAGGCGCGCGAGGTCGAACGCCTGCACGTCGCGCATCAGCGCGACGAAGCGCTCGACGCCGTGGGCGATCGCGGCTTCGCCCTTGGCGGCGGTCGCCTTGTCGGCCTCGCCGACCGCGCCTTCGGCATTGAGGTCGCTCGCGCCCCAGGCGAAGCCGAGCGGCGGCTTTCCGCGCAGGAGGGCGAAGTCGCGCTCGATCGTCTCGGCGGCGCTGGCGAAGTCGCGCAGCTCTGCGGCCCGCACCAGGTCGGGCCGCAGGGCGAGCATGAGCGAGGTCTCCGAATCGCCGCCGTGGACGCCGTGGGTCATGTCGCGCGCGGAGAACAGGTTTTCCGGATAGCCGAGCCGCCGCCACGAGGCGTGCACGGCGAGCATCCGCCAGCGCATCCGCAGCGCCAGCGTCACGGCGTCGATCGCGGCGTTGTTGCCGCCGTGGGCGTTCATCACCACGAACTTGCGGCAGCCGGTCCGGGCGACGCCGTCGCCGATTTCGGTCCAGACGCGGATCGCGCTTTCGACCGAGAGCGTCAGCGTGCCTGGATAGCCGGCGTGTTCGGGCGAGACGCCGATCGACTGGGTCGGCAGGAACAGGACAGGCAAGTCGTCCGGCAGCGCTTCGGCCGCGCGCCGGACGTAGCCTTCGGCGATCGACGCGTCCACGCCGACCGGCAGATGCGGCCCGTGCTGTTCGACCGCGGCGACCGGCAGGACGGCGACCACGGCGCGCATGTCGAGGCGCGTGAAGTCGCTCCAGGTGAGGTCGGTCCAGTATCGCGTTGGCGGCATCGCCCACCTAAACCATTGCGCGACGCCCGTCTTATCGCTTTCCCGCCGCTTTTCCATCCCCGGCTCACCCGATCCTCGCCTCGGAGCGGCGCTATGCACCGGTATTGATGCGAGCGGGTCGAACCGCTCAAATCGGGGACCGCGAGGACGCCATGAACGAAGAGGACATTGCGGGCCGAAGCATTCTGATCGTCGAGGACGAGTTTTTCGTCGCCGACAGCCTGTCGATCCTGCTCGAGCAACTCGACGCCGCGGTCGTCGGTCCGGTCGCCGACGTCGGGGCGGCGCTCGAGCTGATCGCCCGGACGGAGCGACTCGACGGGGCGATCGTCGACGTCAACCTTCGCGGCAAAGTCGCCTTTCCGGTGGTCGAGGCGCTGGCCGCCCGGGGGGTGGCGATGGTCCTGATCACCGGCTACGGGTCGGAATTGATCCCGCCGGAATTCTCTGCGATTCCCCGTTGCACCAAGCCGTTCCAGTTCAGCGAGCTGATGCGGCTTCTCGGGTGAAGAGCGGCTGAGCCGCGCCGCCGAGGGCGGCGATGTCCTCCCACGGCGATCAACGGCGGACGAACGCGCCAACGCCCGCCATCGTCCGAGGTCAATGAAGAGCGCGTCCGGCGACGTCGACGCGCCGCAGCGCGACCAACAGCGGCGCGATAGGCCTTGCGGCGCCGGTCAGGCCGTCGGCGGCTCGCCGAAGCGTTTGCGCCCCGCTTCGCCCGGCTGCGCCCACCATACGATCAGGACGATGACGCCGATCAGCGGCAGCAGGTGGAGCAGGAGCCACCAGCCCGACCGATCGGTGTCGTGGAGGCGGCGGGCGCCGACCGCGAGCGAGGGAATGACCGTGCCGAGCCCGACAAGGGTTTCGAGGATCGAACCGCCGCGCAGCACAAACTCGTCGAGGATCGAGGCGACCAGCGTCGCGAGCGCGATCGCAAGCATGAACCACCAGAACTCCGGACGCGCAGCCCGACCCTGGAAGTCCGCGTATTTCCGGATCAGCGCGGATTGGACGGCTTCCTGAAACGACATGCTCGCCCCCTTGTTTCGGCAGCCCCGGAACTAACAGGACGGCTTTGGCGCTGCAAGAACCGGCGCAGCGGGCCTCCCGCCGCTTCCGAACTGGTATAGAACGGGACCATGTCCTTTCGCGCGATTCGCATCCTCGGCGTCGACCCCGGTCTGCGCAACACGGGCTGGGGCATGATCGAAGCCGCGGGCTCGCGGCTGAGTTTCGTCGCCTGCGGCTCGATCCGCACCGACGCTTCGCAATCGCTGGCCGAACGTCTGGCGGCGATCCATTGCGCGATCGCGGAACTGGTCGACGCCAACGCGCCGAACGAGGCGGCGGTCGAGGAGACGTTCGTCAACCGCGATCCCCAGTCGGCCCTGAAGCTCGGCCAGGCGCGCGGCGTGGCGATCGCGGCGCTGGCGATCCGGGCGCTTCCGGTGGCGGAATACGCCGCCAATCTGATCAAGAAGACGGTGGTCGGGGTCGGCCACGCCGACAGGACCATGGCCGGATGGTCGCCGGTGAAGAACT
>CAMFKX010000358.1 GCA_945957375.1 uncultured Roseiarcus sp. | reverse complement strand
GCGCGCGGCCGCGCCTGCCGATCCTGGTCGTCTCGGGCCACGAGGAGCCGGCCGTGGTGCGTGAGGCCCTGACGCTCGGCATCGCCGGCTACGTGCCGAAATCGACGTCGAAGAAGCGGCTCGCCGAGGCCATCGCCAAGGCGCTCGCGGGCGACGTCTACGAACCGGAACTCCCGGGCGCGGCGGCGGTCGAAGCCAAGCCGACCGAGGAGAGCCGCATCCTGCAGCGGCTCAGGGACCTGACGCCGCAGCAGCTCGCGGTGCTCGACCTGGTGCGCGAGGGCCGGCAGAACAAGGCGATCGCGCACGAGCTGAAACTCGCCGAGACGACGGTGAAGGCGCATGTCTCCGAGGTCCTGCGCAAGCTCGGCGTGGTGTCGCGCACCCAGGCGGTGATCGAGGTCGCCAAGGTCGACTTCGAGGCGGTCAAGAAAGCGCAGAAGTAGCGGCCTCTGGCGAACCGCGACGCGCGCGCCTACCTTGGCGCGATGACGGGACTCGGCGAACTTCGGGCCTTCATCGGCCGGCATCGGCGGCTGTTCGTGCTGACCGGCGCGGGATGCAGCGCGCCCTCGGGCATCCCCGACTATCGCGACGACGAAGGACGGTGGAAACGGCCGCAGCCCGTCACCCATCAGGCGTTCATGCAGTCCGAGGCGACCCGGCGGCGCTACTGGGCGCGCAGCCTGATCGGCTGGCGAAGCTTTCGCGCCGCCGCGCCCAACGCCGCGCACCGCGCCCTGGCGCGGCTCGAGGCCTCGGGCGCGATGGAGGCGCTGCTCACCCAGAACGTCGACGGGCTGCATCAGGCCGCAGGCCACGAGAACGTGATCGACCTGCACGGCCGCATCGACCAGGTGCGCTGCATGGGCTGCGCGGCGCGGCTGCCGCGCGCCCGGTTTCAGGACGATCTTGCCCGTCTGAACCCCGACTGGCTCGCGCTGGAGGCGACCGAGGCGCCCGACGGCGACGCCGACCTCGAGGACGCGGATTTCTCGGCCTTCGCGATTCCGGACTGTCCGGCCTGCGGCGGGGTGCTGAAGCCCGACGTCGTGTTCTTCGGCGCCAACGCGCCGCGCGAGCGGGTCGAGACCGCCTTCGGCCATCTCGACGCGGCCGACGCGATGCTGATCGTCGGCTCGTCGCTGATGGTCTATTCCGGCTACCGGTTCGTCGAGCGCGCCGCGGAGGCGGGAACGCCGATCGCCGCCGTCAACCTCGGCCGCACGCGCGGCGACGGGCTCATCGGGCTCAAGGTCGAGGCGCGCTGCGAGGAGGCGCTGGCCTTCCTGCTTTGACCCAGTCGGGAACGAAAGAGGGGCCGCCCGAAGACGACCCCTCCCTCCGCCAACCCCGCCCGCGCGAAGTTGCGCTCTGCTGGCGGATCCCCTCGCGCGCGAGCGCGACCGCCGCAGCAAACACGACCGGACCATCTCCAGGATCCCGGCCGCCCCGACGTTTCGCCGGGGTCAGAAGGGGGAGAACTGCCTCGACGAACAGGCGGCCTTGGACGCCCGAAGACGATTCCGATCAGCGACGCCCGAAGGCCCCGCTTGGCACAGTCCAGCAAGCGTGGCGCCAAGGCGAAAGCCGCGGATCGCCTTGAAAAGTCGGCAAGCCGGACGCGCGGCGTTCGCAAGCCGCGACTCGCGCGAGCGCGATTTGCAAAGGCGATATCGGGAGCCTCGCATTTCGCAAGGTCACCCTCGCCGGCCAAGGCGGGGCTCAGCGCGTCCGGATGGGAGGATTCTTCCCGGCAGCTACGGTCTGCTTTGGAAAAAGTCTCTCAAGCATCCCGCCGGCCGCGTCACAGCACGTGCGAGCCTTCGCCCGAGCGTTTGGACGCCTTCTGGAACTTCTTGATCACGCGGTCGCGCTTGAGCTTCGAAATGTGGTCGATGAACAGCACGCCGTCGAGGTGGTCGATCTCGTGCTGGAGCACCGTCGCGAGCAAGCCGTCCGCCAGCACCTCGCGCGAGACGCCGTCGCGGTCGAGGGCGCGGACGCGGATCGAGGCCGGGCGCTCGACCTCGGCGTAATATTCCGGGATCGACAGGCAACCCTCCTCATAGATGCTGCGCTCGTCGGAGCGCCACAGGATCTCGGGATTGACGAACACCTGCGGCGCCGGGGGATCCTCCTTCCGGGCGACGTCGACCACGAGCAGCCGGATCGGCTCGGCGATCTGGATCGCGGCGAGCCCGATCCCGGGCGCGTCGTGCATGGTGTGGATCATATCGTCGATCAGCTTGGTCAGCGCGGCGTCGATACGCTCGAGCGGCTTGCTGACGAGCCGGAGCTTGGGGTCGGGCAGCGTGATGATGTGGCGGAGCGACATGGGGGACTCGGATTGCAGTTTCGCCGGCAGGCCGTAGGCCTCTTCCCCGCTGTGTAAGGGATCTGGACGGCGGCGGTCAAACGTGTTCTAGTTTTGTTCGACCCATCGCCGCGAATCGTCCGTGCCGAACCCGAACGTCCCCCTCGTCGTCCTCGACGGCGTTCCCGTGTTTCTGCCCGAGGCGCTCGGCGCGGCGCTGGCGGCGCTCGGGCTTTTTCTGCTGCTGACGCTGATCGCCCTGTGGCGCGCCGCCGCCGCGCGCCGCCGCGAGCGCGACCTCGCCGACGAGCGGCAGGAGGCGATCGAGGGTCGGCTCGCCGCCCTGGCCTCGGCCAACGCCGAGCTTTCCGGCCGCCTGTCCGGCATGGGCGACTGGCTCGGCGCCGGCATCGAGAGCCAGACCCGGCGCACCGGCGAGAACCTCGGCAAGCTCAACGAGCGCCTCGCGGTGATCGACGCGGCGCAGGCGCGGCTGACCGAAATGACGCGCGAGGTCGTGTCGCTCAAGGACATCCTCGCCAACAAGCAGGCGCGCGGCGCCTTCGGCCAGGGCCGGATGGAGGCGATCGTGCGCGACGGCCTGCCGGCGGGCGCCTACGATTTCCAGTTCACCCTTTCGAATCGCGCCCGTCCCGACTGCGTCGTCCGCCTGCCCGGCGACAGCCGCCTGCTCGCGATCGACGCCAAATTCCCGCTCGAAGGCTTCTCGGCGCTGCGCGCGGCGCGCGACGACGAGGCGCGGAAGAGCGCGCTTGCGCGGGTGCGCGGCGACGTGACCAAGCACGTCAAGGACATCGCCGAGCGCTACCTGCTGCCGGGCGAGACGCAGGACGTGGCGCTGATGTTCGTGCCGTCGGAGGCGATCTATTCCGACCTCGTCGAAACTTTCGACGACGTGGTGCAGAAGGCGCACCGCGCCCGGGTGGTGATCGTCTCGCCGACGCTGATGATGATGGCGATCAGCGTCGCCCAGGCGATCCTGCGCGATTCGCGCATGCGCGACGAGGCGCAGGCGATCCAGGCCGAAGTGGGGAAGCTGGTCAACGACGTGCGCATGCTGACCGAGCGCGCGGCCAAGCTCGAGATCCATTTCCGCCAGGCGCACGAGGACCTGTCCGGCATCGGCGCCGCGAGCGCCCGCATCGCCCGGCGCGGCGAGCGGATCGAGCAGATGGACTTTTCCCGGGAGCCGGAGGCGTCGCCGCCGATCGGGCTTGCTCGCGGCGCCGAGTGACGGCTGCGACTCCGGCCGTCGCGAAACGCGGCCGCCGATTCGCGTTGCGCATCGGGAGGGGCGGACAAGCGCCGGAATTCGCCTCCAGGGCGCGAAATCCGCTGGCGCCGGGATTGCGGCGGCTCCGGCGGGCGGATCGGCAGACCCGATGCAGTCATGGAGACGGAAATGCGTTTTTCGATCGTTCAGATCAAGGACGGCCCGTGGGTGGTCGTCGACCGAAAGGACCACCGGCGCCGGATCGCGAGCTGCATCGACCCGTGCGCCGCCGAAATGATCGCCGCCCTGATGAACGGCGAAATCGAACAGGCGATCGCGGCGCGGGATTCGACGTTGGCGGAGTTCGACGCGCCGGCGTGACCGGCCGCAGGGCGCGACGGAGCCCGAGCCGCGTCACACCTTGCCGGACACCGGAATCAGCGCCCCGGTCACGGCGCGCGCCGCGTCGGAGGCGAGGAACAGCATCACCGCGGCGAGGTCTCCCGGCGCGATCCAGCGGCTGAAGTCCGCATCGGGCATCGCCGCGCGGTTGGCCGCGGTGTCGATCGTCGACGGCAGCACGGCATTGACCGTGACATTCCTGAGCTTGAGCTCGTCGGCGAGACTTTCCGTCAACCGGTGGACGGCGGCCTTGCTCGCGGCGTAGGGCCCCATCCCCTCGCCGGCCCGGTTCGCCGCCTGAGCGCCGACGTTGACGATCCGTCCGGCGCCGGTTTCGAGGAGATGCGGAATCGCCGCGCGCGACGCGTTGAGCGCCGTCTTCAGGTTGATGGCGAACATCGGCTCCCAGGCCTCGCCCTCCTGCGCCGCCGCGATCTTCTCCCAGCGGAAGCCCCCGGCGACGTTGAGCAGCGCGTCGATCCGTCCGAACCGCGCCTTGACGGCCGCCATCGCCTGCCGCGCCGCCTCGAGCGAGACGAGGTCGATTCCGCCGAGGCTGAGCGCGCTCGGCCCGAGCCGGTCCGCCAGGCCCGGCGGCGGCGGCGGCGCATAGTCGAGCGC
>CAMFKX010000357.1 GCA_945957375.1 uncultured Roseiarcus sp. | reverse complement strand
CCCGCCTGGGTGAAGCGGAAGATGTTGTCGACGAAGAACAGCACGTCCTGGCCTTGGTCGCGGAAGTGCTCGGCGACGGTGAGGCCGGAGAGCGCGACGCGCATGCGCGCGCCCGGCGGCTCGTTCATCTGGCCGAACACCAGCGCGCACTTCGACTTGACCGTGGAGTTCGGGTCGTGCGGGTCGGCGTTGACCTTCGATTCGATGAACTCGTGATAGAGGTCGTTGCCTTCGCGGGTGCGCTCGCCGACGCCGGCGAACACCGAGTTGCCGCCGTGGGTCTTGGCGACGTTGTTGATCAGCTCCTGGATCAGCACGGTCTTGCCGACGCCGGCGCCGCCGAACAGGCCGATCTTGCCGCCCTTGGCGTAGGGGGCGAGGAGGTCGACGACCTTGATGCCGGTGACGAGGATCTGGGCTTCGGTCGACTGGTCGACATAGGCCGGGGTCGGCTGATGGATGGCGCGCAGGCCTTCCTTTTCGATCGGCCCGGCTTCGTCGACCGGCTCGCCGATGACGTTCATAATGCGCCCGAGCGTGCCGGCGCCGACCGGGACCGAGATCGGATCGCCGGTGTCGGTCACTTCCTGACCGCGGACGAGGCCCTCCGAGATGTCCATGGCGATGCAGCGGACCTGGTTCTCACCGAGGTGCTGGGCGACCTCGAGCACGAGCCGGTTGCCGTTGTTCATGGTGGTCAGCGCGTTCAGGATCGGCGGCAGGTAGCTGTCGAACTGCACGTCGACGACGGCGCCGATCACCTGGGTGATCCGGCCGGTGGCGTTCGCGGTATTGGCCATATTGACGTCCTCGTCCTTCAAAGCTTTCGGTCGCCGCGGCGGCGACGGGTTGGGGTCAGAGCGCCTCGGCGCCCGAAATGATCTCGATCAGTTCCTTGGTGATCATCGCCTGCCGGGTGCGGTTGTACCGGAGGGTGTACTTCTTCGCCATTTCGCCGGCGTTGCGGGTGGCGTTGTCCATCGCGCTCATCTGCGCGCCGAAGAACGACGCGGCGTTCTCGAGCAGCGCCCGGTAGACGCGCACGGTGAGCGCCTGCGGCAGCAGCTGGGCGAGGATCTCGTTCTCGTCCGGCTCGTAGTCGTAGCTCGGCGCCTTCTCGTTCTTGGCCTCGGCGATCTCCGGCGGAATGAGCTGCTGAGCCGTCGGGATCTGCGCGATCACCGAGCGGAAGCGCGAGTAGAACAACGTGCAGACGTCGAACTCGCCGGCCTCGAACAGCGCGATGATCTTGTCGGCGATCGGCCGCGCGGTGTCGTAGGCGATCGTGCGCACGGCGCGCAGGTCGATCAGCTCGAGGATCTGCTTCTCGTGGGTGCGGCGAAGCTGGTCGAAGCCCTTCTTGCCGACGCACAGGATCTTGACCGTCTTGCCCTCGGCGGTGAGCGCCATCGCCTTGTCGCGGGCGAGGCGGACGATGGCGGTGTTGAAGGCGCCGCACAGGCCGCGCTCGCCGGTGCAGACCACGAGCAGGTGGGTCTGGTTCGCGCCCGAGCCGGTGAGCAGGCGCGGGCCTTCGCCGGGCTTGGCCGCGCCGGCGAGGTTGGTCAGCACCGCCTCGACGCGCGCGGCGTAGGGACGGGCGGCCTCGACCGAGGCTTGGGCGCGGCGCAGCTTCGACACCGCGACCATCTGCATGGCCTTGGTGATCTTCTGCGTCGATCGGACCGAGGTGATCCTGTTTCTCAGTTCCTTGAGGGACGGCATCGATGGGCGTCTCCGCCCCGCGCCTCATCGACGAGGCGCAGGGTCCGGTTGAAGGTCAGGAAATCAGGCGAAGCTCGAAGCGAAGCTTTCGACCGCCGCCTTGAGCTTGGCCTCGCTGTCGCTCGACAGATCGTTGCTCGACCGGATCGCCTCCAGCAACGGCGCATGCTTCGCGCGCAGGAACGCGAGCAGACCGTCCTCGAACGGGCGCACCTGGTTGAGGGAGAGCTTGTCGAGGTAGCCGTTGACGCCGGCGTAGATCACCGCGACCTGCTCCTCCATCCGGAGCGGCGAGAACTGCGGCTGCTTGAGCAGCTCGGTCAGGCGCGAGCCGCGGTTGAGCAGACGCTGGGTGACCGCGTCGAGGTCGGAGCCGAACTGGGCGAACGCCGCCATTTCGCGATACTGGGCGAGTTCGCCCTTGATCTTGCCCGCGACCTTCTTTGTGGCCTTGGTCTGCGCCGAGGAGCCGACGCGCGACACCGAGAGGCCGACGTTCACCGCCGGGCGGACGCCCTGATAGAAGAGGTCGGTCTCAAGGAAGATCTGGCCGTCGGTGATCGAGATGACGTTGGTCGGGATGTAGGCCGACACGTCGTTCGCCTGGGTCTCGATGACCGGCAGAGCCGTGAGCGAGCCCGAGCCAAAGTCCTTGTTGAGCTTGGCGGCGCGCTCGAGCAGGCGGGAGTGGAGATAGAACACGTCGCCGGGATAGGCTTCGCGGCCCGGCGGGCGGCGCAGCAGGAGCGACATCTGGCGATAGGCGACGGCCTGCTTGGAAAGGTCGTCGTAGACGATGACGGCGTGCATGCCGTTGTCGCGGAAATATTCGCCCATCGCGCAGCCCGAGAAGGGCGCAAGGAACTGCATCGGCGCCGGCTCGGAGGCGGTGGCGGCGACGACGATCGAATATTCGAGCGCGCCGTTCTCCTCCAGCACCTTGACGAACTGGGCGACGGTCGAGCGCTTCTGGCCGATCGCGACGTAGACGCAGTAGAGCTTCTGGCTCTCGGGCGCGCCGGCGACGTTGAGCGACTTCTGGTTGAGAATGGTGTCGAGCGCGATCGCGGTCTTGCCGGTCTGGCGGTCGCCGATGATCAGCTCGCGCTGGCCGCGGCCGATCGGGATCATCGAGTCGATCGCCTTGAGGCCGGTCGCCATCGGCTCGTTGACCGACTTGCGCGGAATGATGCCGGGCGCCTTGACGTCGACGCGGGCGCGCTTGGCGGCGTTGATCGGGCCCTTGCCGTCGATCGGGTTGCCGAGCGCGTCGACGACGCGGCCGAGCAGCTCCTTGCCGACCGGCACGTCGACGATCGCGCCGGTGCGCTTGACGGTCTGGCCTTCCTTGATCTCGCGGTCGCCGCCGAAGATCACGATGCCGACGTTGTCGGACTCGAGGTTGAGCGCCATGCCGCGGGCGCCGTTCTCGAACTCGACCATTTCGCCGGCCTGGACCTTGTCGAGGCCATAGGCGCGGGCGATGCCGTCGCCGACGCTCAGCACCTGGCCAACTTCGGTGACTTCCGCCTCGGCGCCGAAATTGGCGATCTGGCTCTTGAGAATCGAAGAAATTTCTGCGGCGCGGATGTCCATCAGCCGACCTCTTTCATGGCTAGGCGAATTGCGTTGAGCTTGGTGCGGAGCGAGCCGTCGACCATGCGGGAGCCGAGCTTGACGATCAGGCCGCCGATGATCGAGGGGTCAACCTTGACGTCGAGCTGGATGTCGCGGCCGCCGGAAGCGGCCTTGAGCTGGTCCTTGAGCGCGGCGAGGTTGTCGTCGGTGAGCGCCGAGGCGCTGGTGACTTCCGCCCGGGTGAGGCCGCGGCTCGCGTCGTAGAGCTTGCGATAGTCGGCGATCATCGAGCGGAGGAAGAACAGCCGGCGCTTGACGGTGACGAGCCGGACGAAATTGGCGGCGATGCCGGTGACGCCGTCCTTGGCCAGGATCGCGTCGAGCGCCTTGAGCTGGTCGGCGGCCGAGAACACCGGGCTGCGGACCAGCCGTTCGAGGTCCGGATTGGCGGCGATCAGCGCGTCGATCTTGTCGAGCGACTGGGCGACCGGGCCGGTCTGGCCGCTTTCCTGCGCAAGCGAGAACAGCGCCGAGGCGTAGCGTCCGGAGACGCCGGAAACGGTTTCTTTGTCTTCGGCCAAGGTCCGATCATCCCTTCGGGACGGAATGCGCGCGATCGGGGCCGACGGCCCTCCCGCGCGATCCTCTTGAGGTTCCTGCCCACGCGTCCGAAAGGCGAACCCCTTCCGCGAGACGGCGGTCAGGTAGCATAGGGGACCGGTGCGCGCAACGGCCGCAGAGGGGAAAACGGGAGGCTCGGACGAAAGGATAACAGGGCTGTCTCGGATGCCAAAAGACTGTTCCATAACAGTCGTTTGTATGATGTCTTCGACACGTTGCGCGAGCTTAGGAGGAGGCCCGCGCCGGCTGCGCAGGCTGGAACGCGTCGGGAAAATCCGACATATTTACGGTGCGACGGCGACGGAGGCGGCGCGTGCGATGACGCAACGGAGAACAGACGGCGAGTCGGCCGGGACCCGCGACGTGTTCGCCGCGCTCGCCAACCCGGCGCGGCGGCAGGTGCTGATGGCGCTGCGCGAGGGGCCGCTTACGGCGTCGGCGCTCGGCGCGGGCCTCGCCCTCTCGCGCCCCGCCGTCTCCGAGCACCTCGCGCTCCTGCGCGCGGTCGGCCTGGTGCAGGCGAAGAAGCGGGGGCGCGAGCGCCTCTACCACCTCGATCCGCGTCCGCTGACCGAGGTCGGCGCCTGGCTCAACGTCATGCTGGCGTACTGGACGCAGAGAGTGCGCGACCTCGACCCGGCGCTGTAGGCGCGGTCGTCGAC
>CAMFKX010000356.1 GCA_945957375.1 uncultured Roseiarcus sp. | reverse complement strand
CGCGAAGCGCCCGGCCAGACCCTTGCCGCGGCGGACGGGATGCGATAGCCGGCGCCTCTCTTTCGTCCTCCCCTTCCCTCTTGCAGTGCTCTCTCTCGTCTTCGCCCGTGAGACCGGCAGGTCGAGCAGCCCGGCTCGTCGCGGGCCGCAGGCCCGGTCATGTCGAGGCCCGGAACAATTCAGAGCTTGAACGCGGCGGAGTAGGCCGACGAGCGCGTCCGGGTGTTGGCGCGCACCCGGAGCGCGCGAGCGAGCCGGTCAGAAGTCACGGGCCTCTACGGACGCCTTCCCAGAACGAGGCGCGCCAGCGCGCCGTCTGCAGATGCTCGAGCAACGGCCTCTTGACCTGGTGCTCGGCCTCCGGGCCGGCGCTCCCCTGGATGCGCTCGTCGACGAAGAGAGCGCGCCGCCGGAGCCAGTCGCCGCCCTCGCCGCGGTAGCGGTTGTGATTGATGGCGACGTTGCAGCTGTCGCTCGAATCGAACGGGAAGAGATGGGCCTTCGACTGCGTGCGCATCATGTGGATGCGAGGCCGGATGTAGGCGCCTTCGCTCTCGCGCTCCC
Source organism: uncultured Roseiarcus sp. (assembly GCA_945957375.1). Taxonomy (GTDB): domain Bacteria; phylum Pseudomonadota; class Alphaproteobacteria; order Rhizobiales; family Beijerinckiaceae; genus Roseiarcus. Next base: position 4,028 of record CAMFKX010000356.1, on the reverse strand, counting down.
AGCGGTCGATCGCGGCGAAGGCCTCGTCGATCCGGCGCGCCCACTTGCCGGTTCCGACCTTCCAGAATTCGCCGCTCGACCCGAAGCCGACGTAATTGAATGGGCTCTCGCAGAGGTGGATGAGGGTGTCGATGCTTTCGTGCATGTGCCAGATCGGCATTGCGCGCTCGTAGTCGAGCATCGTCGTCATGATGAGGTCCCAATTCTCGTCCTCGGCGCCTTCGATGACGTCAGGGATCACGGCGATCGCCTGCGGGCAGCGGTCGAGAATGGCCTGCGCCCAGCGTTCGTAGTCTTCGAGGTACGCTTCGTCGCGGGCGTCGACGCCCCGCTTGTGCATGCCGAAGGCGCCGTTGTCGACGATGAGGATCTGGTCCTCTCCGACGAGGCGGATGGCGTCGTCGAGCTGCCGGTTCAGCTTGTCGCGCGTCCCGTAGGAGACGCAGAACGAGGCGCCGGCGAGCTGATCGAGCGCCGAGAGCGGATTGAGCGGAAGCCCGTAAACCGTGAGCTTGCGCATGTCGTGGCGGAAGAGGTCGAGCGTGGTGGTCCTTGTGCGCGGGGACCTCCCGGCGGAATCGATTCTCGAGGTTCGCATGGGGCTGTCGTCCTCCTTGAACGAAAAACAGCCTTTTGCGCCTCGCGTCCCGACGGCCGCGACAAGGGCGCGAAGCGCCCGGCCCGACCCTTGTCGCGGGCCTCCGGGATGCGATAGCCGGCGCGCTCGTTCTTGCCTCGAAATGCGGCCCCATCGGTTCTCGTCGATGCTCTTGCTTCGAGAGACTCGCCGGCGCGCCTGCCCCCCGCTCGAGGCGTCAGTGGGAAGAGATCCGTTCCCTTCCGCGCTCGCGGACCCGCGTCATGGTGGCGCTGAGCTCGGGGTCGAGGGCTGCTTTCTCTTCCATGCGCCGGAGCGAGTTCAGAACCGTGGTGTGGTCTCGGTCCCCGAAGAAGCGGCCGACCCGCGGCAGCGACCATCGGGTGACCTGATGAACCCGCCAGACCGCCTCGTGACGGGCGGCCGCGACGTTGGCGACCCGCTCTCGTCCGAGGATGGCCTTTATGGGAACGCCTGTCTTCTCCGAGACGGCGCGAAGCTCCGCCTTCGCCGCGCTGCCCGGCGTAGTGACCGGCGTCCTGCCCGGCGCGTGGAGGAGCGAAAGGAGATCGGCGCGCCTCGTGGCCTCGCGGGCGCGATCGCGCGCAATGGCGGCGACGGCGAGAACGAAGGCCACGGCGCCTTCAAGATCCTTGAGAGCGATCTCTTCAGACCGCACTGTCGGCGCAGGGGCATTGAGCCGGCGCTTCACCTCGCGGTATCGCGCGATCATCTCGGCCGCGCTCTTGGGCTCGTTGGGATAGAGGGTCATTGGTCTCGTCTCGGATTCTGGCAGGTTCGAACTTCAAGCTCTTGGGAGCTTCCTGCCGTCGACCCGACCGACCGCGAGCCGGTCGCGCTGCAAGGGCGCGCGGAACGCGCGGGAGCGTCGCGACGAACCCTTGTTGCGCGATCGGCGCTAGCGGTAGCCATTCCATTCGCTCTCCGTTTCTCGCCGAAGCGTCTCCGGCGTCTGCGCGAATGGGAATTGCTTCTTGGTGGTCGTGCCCGCCGGCGTGGAGCATCACGTCAGCCGACCGACCGCATTGTGGGCCTGACCCCGACGCCTCGCCCGCCTCGACTACGCGCACGGGCGCGGCGGTGGCCGAGCCCACGGCGCGCCGTGCAAGCGATTGGAGCGGAGATCAGCCTCTGGGGATGTAGCCGCGGTGGATCTTGCGGCGAAGCCACAGCCTAAACGCGTCGCCGGCCGAGCGAGGCGACGGATGGAGTTCGACGCGCTGTCGTCCCGCCGTTCCGATCCGGCCCCACCGGCGCACGAGCGCGGTCTCAGGAAAGAGCGTCGGCTCGACCGAGATCACATAGAACCGCGCCATTCCCTTGGCGGGATCCACCTTCTCGAGGAGCATGGCGTCGAGGGCGTCCTGGGGCATGGCGGGAACAGACAGCGAATATGACTATTGCGTCAAATGAATTGTAGGAATCGACGGATCGGGATCGATTCCCGATCGCGATGGATCGTCGATGCCGGCGCTCAATCCCTTCGCCTATTCGAGACCGGCTTCCTCGGATTGATCCCTCGCGAGGTCGTCGCGGCCGAGATAGGAGATGGCCAGCTCGCGAAAGATGTAGTCGAGGATCGAGGTCGCGCGTTCGATTCTCTCGTTGCCTTCGACGAGGCCCGCGGGTTCGAAGCGGGCGCCCCTGAAGACGTCCACGAATTTCTCGAGCGGGACGCCGTGCTGCAGGCCGAGCGAGACGGCGATCGCGAAATTGTTCATGAGCGACCGGAAGGTCGCGCCTTCCTTGTGCATGTCGATGAAGATCTCGCCGAGGCGGCCGTCGGCGTAGTTTCCGGTTCTGAGGTAGATTTTCTGACCCCCGACGCGCGCCTTCTGGGTGTAGCCGCGCCGCCGATTGGGGAGGCGTTCTCGATGCGGAAGTCCGGCGTCGTGAGTGGCGGGGCCCCCCTGCCCTTCCGCCTCTCGGCTCTCGTCTGCGGCGGAGTCCTGCGGAGCGCGCAAAGCGACCTCCTCGAGTTCCAGCGTGTCGCAACGATCAGTGACGGTATCGTGGTCCATGGTCATGGGTTGGTCTCCCTCATGGCTTCGACCGCTTCGCGGTGGTCCTTGCAGGCCCATCGCCCTTCGCGGTTCTTGAAGAAGGCGCACGCCGAATCCGAACGGCGCCGGCTCGCCACAAGCGGCGCAGGCTCGCTGCCCGTCCGCACGGAGGATCGGCGTCGCCGGCGCCGCTGGCGCTGCGGGTTCATCGGAAGAGAAACGATCGAACAGCGATCGCATTGCCGCCCCCTGCCCTCTCTCAGCCGCGGCGATGCAGCCGGCCGGCGATGTGTCGCAGGCCCGCTTTCGCTTGCGGGGAGAGATGTCTGGGGCCGGGGCGGGAGAGGAACACTCGCGAGCCTTCGGGGATGGCGTCGAGGAACGGCGAGGGTTCGGCCGGCCCGCGGCGATAGAGCGCCCAGGAGATGCGAACCCGACGCATGCCGCGCGTCAGGCCGACATAGGCGAGCCGGCGCTCTTCGTCGATCTCGCCGTAGCTCGAGGGAAGAATTCCGGCCTCGAAGGCGGGCAGAAAAACGTGCGGGAACTCGAGCCCCTTGGCCTTGTGCAAGGACATCAGGCTGACGGCGTCCTCGTCCCCTTCCCTTTCGCGGCTCGTCGCGAGCGCAGCGTGATCGAGGAACTCCCGGGCGCTGTGAAAGCCGCCGACGATGTCGAGGAGCTCCCCGAGGTTCTCGAGCTTTGGCTCCATGTTCTCGGCCCTGCTCTCCCGCAGCATTTCGCGATAGCCCGTCCGATCGAGCAACAGGGAAAGCTGGTCGGCGAGCGTCAGCGTCGCGTCGGCGGCGACGGCGCGGATCTGCGCGACGAATCGAAGGCCTGCTTCCCTGGTCTTCGGGGGAAGCGCCGCGGTCTCGACGGCCTTGAGGAGCGAGACGCCGAAGAAGCTCGCGTCGCGCTCGAGGATCTCGATCGCCTTGCCGCCGAACCCGCGTCGCGGCTCGTTGACGACGCGTCGGAAGGCCTCGTCCGACTGGCGATCGTCGGGCATGGCCGCCAGTCGAAGGAGCGCCAGCGCGTCCTTGATCTCGGAGCGGGCGTAGAAGCCGACGTCGCCGACGAGGCGATACGGGATCTTCGCGCGCAAGAGGGCTTCCTCGAACGCGCGCGAAAGGAAATTGTTGCGATAGAGGACGGCCATCTCCGACCAGCGGGCGCCCTCCCCCTTCCGCGCGCTCAGCGCCTCGGCGAGGCCGGCCGCTTCGTTCTCGCCGTCGCGAAAGCTCATGAGCTCGACCGGCGCCCCCTGCCCTTTCCGGGTGAACAGCGTCTTTCCGAAGCGCGCCTTGTCCTCGGCGATGATCGCGTTGGCGGCCGCGAGGATGTGGCCGGTCGAGCGGAAATTCTCCTCGAGGCGAATATCGACGGCATCGGGAAAGTCGAGC
>CAMFKX010000355.1 GCA_945957375.1 uncultured Roseiarcus sp. | reverse complement strand
GGGCCAGTCATGGCCGACGCTGGCCTTCGGCTCCTATTACGACCGCACCAAGGACGTCGAGCCTTGGGGAACCTGCACCGAGAACCTGCTCTATCGCCCCGCGGTCGCGGACGGCTCGCCGCAGCGCCGATTCGCCGGGCCGATCCCGCTCACGCCGAGCTTCTGCCCGCTGTCGATGCTGTTCTCCGACTGGAACCGGTCCGGGACCCCGTCGCTGCGGGTGACCAACGACCGCGAATATTACGAGGGCGGGCAGGAACAGATGTGGCGGATCGCGCCGGGCGAGGCGCCGCGGCTCTTCACCGAAGCCGAGGGCTGGAAATATCTGCGCGTCTGGGGGATGGGGATCGCGAGCTACGACCTCTCGGGCTCCGGCTATCCCGACTATTTCCTCACCAGCATGGCCGACCACAAGCTGCAGCGGCTCGACCCGCCCAAAGCCGGCGCCCCGTTCAAGCCGGGCTATACCGACATCGCCTTCAAGCACGGCGTCACCGCGCACCGGCCCTACACAGGCGGCGACGTCAGGCCCAGCACCGGCTGGCACGCGCAGTTCGAGGACGTCAACAACGCCGGCCGCCCCGACCTGTTCGTCGCCAAGGGCAACGTCTCGGCCATGCCGGACTTCGCCGAAAAGGATCCGAACAACCTGCTGGTCCAGGCCGCCGACGGCAAGTTCGTCGAGATGGGCGACAAGGCGGGCGTCGCGAGCTTCGCGCAGGCGCGCGGCGCCGCGCTGGCGGACTTCAACCTCGACGGCGCCGTCGACCTCGTCGTCGTCAACCGCAACGCGCCGGCGAAGATCTGGCGCAACGACACGGCGGGCATCGGCCGCTGGATCGCGATCCGGGCGGCGGAGGACGGGCCGAACCGCGACGCGATCGGCGGCTGGGTGGAGGCGCGCTGCGCCGACAAGGTTCAGCGGCGGGAGCTGACGATCGGCGGCGGACACGCCGGCGGCCAACTGACCTGGACCCATTTCGGCCTCGGCGACGCGGCCGAGGCGGAGGTGCGGGTGCTGTGGCCGGACGGGACGGCGAGCGACTGGACCAAGCTCGCCGCCGACGGCTTCTACGTCGTCAAGCGCGGCGAGGCGCCCGCGCGCTGGACGCCGGGCGGGTGAGCGTTACGAGCCGACTTTCTTCTTCAGCCGGTAGGCGAAGGCGACCGCGAGGCTGTTGACGCGATTCTGCATCGACTGCTCGACCAGCGCCTGATCGCTCGGGGTCGGGAACCAGGTCGACGTGGCGTTCACGGTGATCTGTCGCCCCTTGAAGCTCGCGACGCCGCTGATGCGATCGGCGTCGGCCGGGCCGCCGCCGCCGAGATAGATCGAGTTGATGACGACGCTGAGCGTCCCGCCGCTCGGATCGCCCGGAGACATGTGCGAGCGGAACGCCTGCGCGACCGCCGCCGGCATCGCGTCCTGCGCCCATTGCGCGGTGGAGGCGCCGCTCTGTCCGACGACCGGGCTCGTGTCGACCACGACGCTGGAGATCCGATAGCCGGCGACGGCGGCGGGGGCGGCAGGCGCTCCGGCGACCGCGGCCGGCTGCGTCGTGTTGCAGGCGGAAAGCCCCGCGGCGGCGAGCGCGCCGAGCCCCAAGAACGCAGCGCGCCGCGTGACGTTGATATTGGACATGACGCTCCCTTTGAACGGCTTCTTGCCGGTCGACGATCAAGAGACTTTTTCGCCGGGCGTCAACCCTGGAGCGGGGGCCGGTTGCGCGTCATCGCTGATTTGCGTCTGGAATCCGGCCTTCTCGATACGGTGTTACCCGGCCTAAGGCAAGACATCCGCCCGATGGTCAGCGCGTGGCGACCGTGCGGAGCTTCTCATCGCGGAGAAGGATGCCCCGATGGCGCCGGTGAACGGAATCTACGTCCTGCAGGGCGTCGTCCCCGCCGAAATTGCGGCGGCTCCCGTGCGCGTCAAGGTCGTCGAGACCTACGACGACTTCGGAAGCCTGCGTTCCGCCGCGGACGTCGCCGTGATGAAGGGGCGCGGGGGCGTCGTGCTCGGCTATTTCAGCCTCGGCGAGGCGGAAACGATCCGGCCCTACTGGTCGACTCTGCCGAGTTCGATGGTCGGCCCTGAGGACCCGGCGTGGCCCGGCGACTACGAGGTCGCCTTCTGGACGCCGCAGTGGCTCGCCATCGCCAGGAACGCCATCCAGACGATGATCGCCCAGGGCTACAACGGCGCCTATTTCGACGTGGTCGACGAAGCCTTCACCGATTGGGCGCAGCAGAACGCGCCCAACCACGACCCGCAGGGCGCGATGGTCGCTCTGATCCAGCAACTCGCCGCCTTCGCCCGCACCAAGAACGCAAATTTCCAGATCTGGATCAACGCCTCGGGCGCGGAGCCGATTCTGGCCGACGCATCGCTGATCAAGACGATCAACGGCGTCTACGAAGAAAACCTGTTCTACGAGAGCGAAACGACGCCGCAGGATCCGGCGACCGTCAGCGACAACCTCGCCCGGCTCCGCGCCGTCGCCGGCGCCGGCAAGCCGGTCGTCGCGATCGAATACGTGTCGGGCGCGGCGCAGATCGCCAGCGTCACGGCTCAGGCCAAGGCGAACGGGCTCGGCGTCTACATCGCCAACCCTGACCTCGCGCTCCGCGGCGTCGACATCCAGGGGTTTGCGCCCCCGAGCGTGACCATCTCCAGCGCGGGCGGGACGACGGCCGCGGCGGTGCAGACGCTATCGGGGACGGTCGACGCCGCCGACGCCTTTTCCACCGTGACGCTGTTCGACGGCAAGACGAAGATCGGCTCGACCACCGTCGCCGCCAGCGGGGCCTGGTCGGCGCGGGTCAAGCTGACGAATCTGGGCGCGAACGTCATCACCGCGACCGACTCCAACGACGCCGGGACCGGAACGTCCCGCGCCGTCACCTTCACGCTGAAGGAGACGCCCCCGACCGTGACCATCTCCGGCGCCGGCGGGACGACGGCCGCGGCGATGCAGACGATCGCGGGAACGGTCGACGTCGCCGACGCCTATTCGACGGTGACCCTGTTCGACGGCAAGACGAAGATCGGCTCGGCGACGGTCGCCGCCAACGGCGCCTGGTCCGCGGGGGTCAAGCTGACCAATCTGGGCGCCAACGTCATCACGGCGACCGACACGAACTACGCCGGGACCGGAACCTCCAAAGCCGTGACCTATACGCTGGCGCAGACGCCGCCGACGGTGACCATCGCAGGCGCAGGCGGGTCGACCGCCGCGGCGGCGCAGACGATCAGCGGCGCGGTCGACGTCGCCGACGCCTATGCGACCGTGACCCTGTTCGACGGCAAGACGAAAATCGGCACGGCGACCGCCAACGCGAACGGCGCGTGGTCGGCCCGGATCACGCTGGCGATGGGCGTGAACGTGCTCACCGCGACCGTCGCCAACTACGCCGGAACCGGAACCTCCAACGCCGTCACCTACACGCTCGGCAAGCCGCCGACGGTGACCATCGCCAGCCCGGGCGGGGCGACGGCGTCGGCGGCGCAGACGATCGCGGGCGCGGTCGACGTCGCCGACGCCGGCACGACGGTGACGATCCACGACGGAGCGGCGACGGTCGCTTCGGCGAAGGTCGGCGCCAACGGCGCGTGGTCGGCCACGGTGACCTTGACGATGGGCGCGAACACGCTCACCGCGACCGACGCCAACGCGTTCGGCGCCGGAACCTCCAATGCGGTCGTCTACACGCTCGGGGCGCCGCCGACCGTGACGGTCGCGAACCCCGTGCTGTCGGTCGTCGGCGGCGGCGGGACGGTCGCGCTCGGCGTCCGCATGACGACGCCGGCTGCGGCGACGGCGACGACCGTCACGATCGCAGGACTGCCGGCCTACGAGACCATCACCGATGCGCTCGACAAGAAGACGTTCGCAGGAAGCGCGATCACGCTGACGAGCGCCCAGGTCGCCAGCGGCCTGACGCTGAGGTCGACCTATACCGGCTCGGCGTCGCCGTCCGCGACGCTGACGATCACGTCCAGCGCCACGATCGCCGGCGTCGCCTTCGTCTCGCCGCCGACGACGCTCGTCGTCAACGACCCGCCGCCGGGCGCTGCGGCCGCGCCGCTCTCTCTATCCGCGCGAGACCTGTTGGGATCGGACTGGAGAGGCGTCGCGGCGGCGCCGGACGCTTTTGCGCCCCATCACGGCCGGTTCGACGGGACCAGCCGCGGCTGGGATTCGCTGTCCCTCCTCGCTTACGACGGGAACGGCGCGTTCGAGCGCGAGTCCTGGGACGGCGGCCTCGACCTCGGCCGGCGTCCGGATTCGACCGTGTCGGCGGCGTTGGCGAGCGAACGCTGACCGGGCGGTCCGTCCACCCCGCAGTCGCCGTCGGGACCGATCAAGCCTCGGGCCCTGCTCCCGGGGCGCAGACGTAACGGCTGAAGCCCGCTTCGGGCCAGGCCGCGCTCCACGCCTGGAACAGGATGACGCGCCTTGCTTCGTCGGCGTCGAGCGCGATCAGCCCTTCGGCGACCATGCGCTCGAACGGCAAAGCGCCGTCGGCGAGCGCGCGCGCCGCGGATTCCGACATCACCACGACCGCGTCGCGCTCGCGCGGATACCCGGTC
>CAMFKX010000354.1 GCA_945957375.1 uncultured Roseiarcus sp. | reverse complement strand
ACCGTGTTCTTCGGCACGCTCTATCCGCTCGCGCTCGAACAATTCACTGGCGAGAAGATCACCGTCGGCGCGCCGTTCTTCAACATGACCTGCGGCGTGCTGATGCTCGCGGCCGCGGCGGTGACGCCGATCGGCTTCTCGCTCGCCTGGAAGCGCGGCGACCTGCTCGGCGTCATCCAGCGCCTCGCGGCCGCGATCGTCGCCGGCGCGCTGGTCGCGATCGTCGCCGCGACCTGGCTGCGCGGCGGCTCGGCGCTCGCGGCGGTCGCCGCGGGGATTGCGATCTTCGTCATCCTCGGCGCGCTGATCGAGATCGGCATGCGCGCCTGGCGGCCGGGGCTTTCGGCCGGCGTCGCGCTGCGCCGGGCCGCGGGCCTGCCGCTGTCGTTCTGGGGCGCGGCGCTCGCCCATATCGGGGTCGGCCTCACCCTGCTCGGGCTCGCCGGCGTCGGCTTCGGCGCCGAGGTGATCACGACGCTGCACAAGGGGGTCCCCCAGGCGGTCGGCCCCTATACGATCACGCTCGATTCGGTCGCCGAGCGGGTCGGGCCGAACTATACCGAGACAGTGACGGCGATGACGGTGCGCTCGGGCGACCGGCTCGTGACCACGATCGAGCCGGCGCGGCGGAAATTCGCCGCGCGCACCATGACCACGACCGAAGCCGGCCTGACGACGCTGAATTTCGGCCAGATCTACGTGTCGATCGCCGACCCGGCGCCGGACGGCGCGGTGCCGGCGCGGCTCTACTGGAAGCCGCTGGTGACGCTGATCTGGCTCGGCGGCTGCGCCATGGCGCTCGGCGGCGCGTTCTCGCTCGCCGACCGCCGCCTGCGCTTCGGCGTCGCCCGGCGATCGAAAGCGGCGATGGCGGTCGCGGCGGCGGAGTGACGGCGATGGCGAGACTTTCCGAGATCCCGCCGGGCGTGAGCGCCCCCTCTCCCCGCTCGCGGGGAGAGGGCCGGGGTGAGGGGCTGCGCCAAAGCCTGGCATTGGCGCTGCGCCAACCTCTGCGGTCGGCGCCGCCCCTCATCCGGCGCTTCGCGCCATCCCCGGGTCTTCGCCCGGGGACCCGCGAGCGGGGAGAAGGGTTGCGCCTGCCTCTCGTCCTCGCGTTCCTCCTCGCCCTCTCCGCCCCCGCCTTCGCGGTGCAGCCGGACGAGGTGATGAAGGATCCGGCGCTGGAGACGCGCGCCCGAGCGCTGTCGTCGGAACTGCGCTGCATGGTGTGCCAGAACCAGTCGATCGACGATTCCGACGCGCCGCTCGCCCGCGACATCCGCATCCTGATCCGGGACCGGATCGGCAAGGGCGAGAGCAACGACGCGGTGCGAACCTATCTCGTGTCGCGCTACGGCGACTTCATCCTCCTGAAGCCGCCGCTCAAGACGGAGACGCTGCTCCTGTGGCTTTCCGCCCCGCTGACGCTGGTCGCCGGCCTCGGCGCCGTCTGGTTCGCCCGCCGCCGCGCCCCGCCCCCGACCCCGGCGCTCACGGCCGAGGAGGAGGCGCGCCTCGCCGCGCTGACCAAGGCGGAATAGGCCGCGCCTGCGCAGATCGGAAACTGCGCGGCTTTGAAGAATCCCCGGCGTCCGCCATATTCGCGACGCGCGTTCTCCCGATCCTTGACGAACCGGGGCGCGAAGAGGCCTGCTCATGACCGCTGCACGCGCGACGCTCTGCAAGGGATGCTGGCAACAGCTGCATCTGCCGGTGCCGCTGCGCGGCATTGCGTCGGCGCCGTTCCGCGCCTTCGGAGTCCGGCCGAGCCGGATGAACCCCAACACCTGCACGATCTGCGAGCTGATGTTCACCAGGGTGATGAAGGCGCGCCAGATCTCGATCGATGCGACCGTGCTGTTCGCCGATCTGAGAAACTACACCGGCCTGTCGCAGGCCCATTCCTCGGAAACGGTGTCGGCCCTGCTCGACGCCTTCTACGACGAATGCGCGGAAGCGATCTGGGAGCACGACGGCCTCCTGAACAAGACCATGGGCGACGCCGTGATGGCGGTGTTCAATTTCCCGATCCGGCGCGCCGACCACGCGACCCAGGCGGTCCGCGCGGCGCGCTCGATCCAGCAGCGTTGCGCGGCGAGGCGCGACTCGCTCGGCGAGGGCGCCGACAAGATCTGCGTCGGCGTCGGGATCGATTCCGGGCTGGTCAGCTTCGGCGAATTCGGCCGGACCCATCAGGATCTGACCGCGATCGGGACGGTGGTGAATATCGCCTCGCGCGCGCAATCGGCCGCGGCGGCGGGCGAAATTCTGGTGACGCAGGCGGTCTACGACGCCGCGCGGCCGGACCTGAACGAGAGTTCGGCCCGGGATTTCCAGCTCAAGGGGTTCGCCGCTCCGATGACGCTTTGGGCGGCTTGAGGGCGGGGCAGTCTCGCGCGCCCGGCGTCGCGACGCCGTCGCCTTGTCGAGCGGCGCAGCTGCCTATTCAGCCCAGTCCTCCAGCGACAGACCCGGCACGCGGGCGAATTCGCGGGTATTATTGGTGACGAGGACGCAGTCTTCGGCGAGCGCGTGTCCAGCGATCATGGCGTCGTTCTCCCCGATTGGCGTTCCCGCCGAGCGCAGCGCCGCCCGGATCCGCGCCGCGGCCAGCGCCGCGCGCGAATTCCAGGGGGAAACGTCGGTCAGCCGCGATGTGAATTCTTCGATCCGCTCGCCGAGGCGGGGAGAAGCGCCTTTCGCCATGGCGCCGTTCCAAAGCTCGTAGAACGTGACGACCGAGATCACGATTCGGTCGCGTCGGCCGGCCGCCTGGTCCAGTCGGTCGAGGACGGCGAGCGGCCGTTTGCGGATGATGAACGAACAGATGTTGGTGTCGAGCATGTAGCGCGCGTTGGTCCGGGAGGGCGACGTCAAGTCTCGCTCTCGTCATCGGTCGCGCTTCGCTCGGCGTCCGCGGCGGCTCGCCGCGGATCGTCCTCCTCGGAAAACACAAAGCGGTCAGTGTAGACGGCTGGCCGGTCGACGAGGAAGTCCCCGGCGCCGTCGATTTCCGGCAGGTCCGCGAACGACCGCCATCCCGGGCGAACGGGACGCAGAATCACGGCGTCGCCGTGCTTCTCGATTGCGAGTTCGGTTGCGCCCGGGAACTCGAATTCCTTGGGCAGCCGAACCGCCTGATTGTTTCGATTGCGGAAGATCGACACCTTGCGCATGGGGCCTCGCACCGCGTCACGATAGCATATGCTCGCCATACGGGGAAGTCTGCCGCGCCTTCCGGCGTCGCCGCGCTCGCGACGCAGAAGTGCCGCCGCCCGCGAAGGCGCCGTCTGGCGATCCTCGTCGGGCTGACATATGCAGATGACATATCTCTCCGAGACGACGGACGCCGAGGCCCCGCGGGGGAGCCGCAACCAGGGGTCCGCGTCGAGGTCGCCGATCGGGTCGGACGGGCGGATCATGAATCGAACGATGAAAGCCGCCTGGGGCAGTCTGGCGGTCGCGGTGGTCGCGCTCGGCCTGAAGCTCGCCGCTTGGTGGGTCACCGGCAGCGTCGCGCTCTATTCCGACGCGCTCGAAACCATCATCAACGTGGTCGCGGCCTGCGCGGCGCTGGTCGCCATCCGCATCAGCAGTCGCCCGGCCGACGCCGACCACCCTTACGGGCATCAGAAGGCGGAATATTTCTCGGCGGTGCTCGAAGGCATGATGGTGCTCGGCGCGGCCGCCGCCATCCTCCATGAAGCCTATGGGGCGTGGCGCCATCCGACCCCGTTGACCGCGCCGCTGCTCGGCATGGCGGTCAACGGCGTGGCGTCGGTGCTCAACGGGGCCTGGGCCGCGTTCCTGATCCGGTCCGGCCGCGCCTGGCGCTCCCCGGCGATCCTGGCGAGCGGCAAGCATGTCCTGACCGACGTCTGGACCTCGGCCGGGGTGCTGGCGGGTTTCGCGGTCATCCCGTTCACCGGCTGGCTCTGGCTCGATCCCGCGATCGCGGCGGTGGTCGCGCTGAACATCATCTGGACCGGCCTCGGCATGGTGCGCGAATCGGTCGACGCGCTGATGGACGTCGCGGTTCCGCCGGAAACGCTCGCGGCGATCCGGCGCACGATCTCATCGAACGCCGAGGGCGCGCTCGAGGCGCACGACCTGCGCACCCGCGCCTCCGGCGCCGTCACCTTCATCGAATTCGACCTGGTCGTCCCGGCGCGCATGGCGGTCGAGGACGCCCACGACATCTGCGACCGCATCGAGACGGCGCTGCGCGGCGAGGTCGGCGAGGCGGTGATCAGCATCCACGTCGAGCCGGAAGGCAAGGCGCAGCACCAGGGCGTTCCGGTGGTCTGAACGACCTTGCCGGCCGTCAGCTCGTCGCCTTCCAGCCGCCGTCCGCCTGCCGGCACGCGGTCCCCTGGCCGCGGTTCGGCCGGCCGGATACGTAGATCGTCTGGGTGTAGGCGCGGCAGCCGCCGCCGGTCTCGGCGCCCGGCTCGACCGAGCCGAACACGCCGCGTTCGCCGCGCCAGGATGCGGGCTTGCCGGAATCGAGCGCGGCGATCTGCGCCTTCCACGCCTTCTCGCGATCGGCGTCGGTGAGCGAGGCGCCGATCGGCCCGCCGAGCACGCCGCCGAGCGCCGCGCCGGTCGGG
>CAMFKX010000353.1 GCA_945957375.1 uncultured Roseiarcus sp. | reverse complement strand
AATTACACTTGACGCAAAGCTTTGAAACCCCTTATCGTCAAAGCATCATTCTGAGCTTCCGCGACAGACGCGCCGACGCGGTTTTTCGCACGGCGAATTTGCTCGGTGGTTCAGGAGCTTAGACCGACGATCCCCTTGGCGATCGGCATGAAGAAATTGGTGGTCGCGACGATGTCCGTGGCCTCATCGCGCCGCCAGACCGCGGCGTGGCTCCCCTCCGGCGCGCCCCCCTTCGGATCGGCGAACGTCGCCGCCGCTGTACGCTTAGCGAGCCGTTCGCGCTCGAAGGCGGGCGAGACCCGGCGCCCGTCGACGTCGGCGAGGGAGGCGAGGCGGAGGGTGAGAGGCCCACGGAAACCGTCCTTGTGGACCAGGGTGGCGCGCCGCGATCGAGTCGACATGACCCGCGGCGCCGACGCCAGCCTGAAGCGACTCCGAAGCTCGGCCGCGGACAACCGCGCCTTACCGCAGGCTTGCGGAAAGGCGCGGCCGGCGGCCGTGCGTCGCGGAGGAATGCGGCTCGCGCCGTCTGCGAGTCGAGCGCGCCTTGGATGGCAAGTCGCCATCCCGGAGCCGCCGTCGGGAAACATTCGGCGGCGGTCGCAGTTAAGGGCAGACGGAACTGACGCAAAATCTACCTGAAGAGAGAGACAGGACAATGGCGATCGAAAAGCGCACATATGACACTACCGAAAAAGCCAAGGCGGCGGCTGACAATCTGCTTTCGCAGGGCTTTTCCGACGTGAGTATCTCCTACGCGCAGGACAAGGTGCGGGTCGCCGTCGACGCGCCGTTCGGCGAAGGCCAGCGCGCGGCGGGCATCCTCGACAGTCACGGACCTCTTCCGCCGGCCGCGGAACCGCGTGACGAGTTGCTGCCGGTCGAGCGGCCGCTGCCGGGGACCATCACCGACTGGGCCGCGCCGCTGTCGAATCGCTTCGGCTGGACGGTTCTGAACGCCTACCGGTCCCCGTTCTGGCCGAAGGCCCTGGTCGACGACCCGGCGCCGTTGTCGTCGTGGCTGGACTGGCCGGTCCTTCTCGGAACCTCCGCGCCGGCGGCGCCCCAGGCGGCCGATGCCGCCCCCGACAAAGTCGAGGCTGTCGCGGCCGCCAGCCGCCGGCGAGAAAAGACCAACTCCGCCCGGCCCGAGTGAAGCTCGGAACCGATTAAGCCTTCGCGGCGCCGGCGCTCGCAGTTTCGGGGCCTTCCCTTGGAGGGCCCCGGACCATCGCCGGGGAGGAGGGCGCCGCGCGCCGCGATCCGTCGCAGGGGCCGACCGACGCCAGAGGCGTCGTTCGGCCTGACCAATTGCGACCTGACCAACATCGCCCGCCGACAGGCGGCGATCCGTTCACGCAAGACCTCGCCGTCGTTCCGGCGGGGTTTCTGCGCTGTTGCGCCCCTCGTTCCGTCGTAGGCGCTGGCGAAGCGTGGGGACGCCCTGGCGATCCTGGCCGACAGGATTCCAGCCGGATTGCGATCGCCCTCCGCGCTGCCCCTCGTTCATACCCCCACGATCTTGAGCGACGCCGCGACGAGCCCGCTTGCTTGGCTATCGGCGTATTTTGCCTGTCGTTGACGTCGGCGACGACTGCGGATATATGTGCATATTGCACGCATATCGGCGAAAGGACCAGCTCATGAAAGCCGCCGTCGTCACGGGGCCGGGGCGGACCCCCGCCTATTCCGATTTCCCCGCGCCCACGGCCGCCGACGGGGAGCGGCTCGTCGCGGTGACCGCCGCGGCGTTGACGCAGCTTGCCCGCGGGCGCGCGTCGGGCGTCCATTACAGCGCCTCGGGCGCCTATCCTTTTGTCGCCGGCGTTGACGGCGTGGGCCGTCTCGCGGACGGCGACCGTGTCTATTTCCTCTTGCCGCGCGCGCCCTACGGCGCTTTCGCGCAGGAGACCGTCGTGCCGGCCGCGCAATGCGTGCTCCTGCCCGACGATCTCGACGACGTGACGGCCGCGGCGATCGCCAATCCCGGCATGTCGTCGTGGGCGGCGCTCGTCGACCGAGCGAAGCTCGCGGCCGGCGAGACCGTGCTGGTCAACGGCGCGACGGGAGCCTCCGGCCGGCTCGCCGTGCAGATCGCCAGGCGTCTCGGCGCGAGCAAGGTCGTCGCGACAGGCCGCAATCGCGCGGCGCTGGCGTCGCTCGGCGCCGATTCGGTCATCGCCTTGAGCGGCGACGACTCGGAGGTCGAGGAGCGCCTGCGCGGCGCCTTCGCGGACAGAATCGACGTCGTGCTCGACTATCTCTGGGGCCGCAGCGCCGAACTGTTGCTCTCCGCCGCCGCCAAAGCCGCGCCGAAGACGGCCGAGATTCGCTTCGTGCAGATCGGCGCCATGACCGGCGGGCAAATTACGCTTCCCGCCGACGTGCTGCGCTCGGCGCCGATCCACATCATGGGCAGCGGTCTCGGCAGCGTGGCCGCTCCCCGGCTCCTCGCGGCGATCCGCGCCGTGCTTGCGGCCGCGAAGCCGGCGGGCCTGCAGATCGCCGCCCGAACCGTCCCGCTCGCCGCAATCGAGGCGGCCTGGAGCGAGGCCGACAGCGCGCGGCGTATCGTCTTCGTTCCGTAACCGCGCGGCGTGTTGGGCGCCGCATGGCTTCCGAACAGGGGTGAACCCGCCGTTCAGTCCTCCGGCGAGCCGGATGACCGCGTCAAGGCAGGAGAGGGAGCCGCCTGCAGCCGCTCGCGGGCGAAAATCTGGAACGCCCGCGCCCGGTGCGACAGGGCGAGCGAGCCGTCGGCGGGGATGCCGTGCTTTTCCTCCGAGGTCATTTCGCCAAATGTGCGGGCGTGGCCGTCGGGGCGGAAGATCGGGTCATAGCCGAAGCCGGCCGTCCCGCGCGGCGGGAAGACGAGGTCGCCGTCGACCCGGCCGGGAAAGATCTCGGTCGGCCCGTCCGGCCAGGCGAGCGCCAGCACGCTGACGAAATGCGCCCGCCACGGTCGCGGCGCCCCGGCCGCCAGAAGCTCGCGTTCGACCCGCGCCATCGCGCCGGCGAAATCCCTGGAGCCGCCCGACCAGCGCGCCGAATAGATGCCCGGCGCGCCGCCGAGCGCCTCGACGCAGATGCCGGAATCGTCGGCGAGCGCCGGTTCGCCGGCGGCGCGGGCGGCCGCCTCCGCCTTGAGCGCCGCGTTCGCCTCGAACGTGTCGCCGGTCTCCTCCGGCTCGGCGAGGCCGAGCGCGGCGGCCCCGACCGCTTCGACGCCATGGGGCGCGAGCAATTCGCGGATCTCGCGCAGCTTGCCGGGATTGTGGGTCGCCACGATCACCCGGGCGGGAAGTCGGCGGGAGGGCTCGGTCACTGCGACACCACCTTGTAATGCTGGCCCGCGGTCAGCGGGACGCCGCGCTCGAGGCCGTTGAGAATCAGGAACTGGTCGAGCGCCGCGGGCAGGAAGCTCATCCGCCCGGCCAGCGATTCGGGCGTGTCGACCGCGCCGGCGGTTACGATCTTGATCGCCTGCGGCGCGGCGAGCCCGGAATCCCGGGCGTTGATCAGATGGAAGGAATTGAGCGAGGCGAGAAAGCGCTGGTCGACCGCCGGGCTGAGGCCCCGGGCGGCGAAGATCAGGCGGTAGAGCCGGCCGTTGAGCCGGATCGCCCCAAGGCGGAAACTCCACGGCTCGCCGCGGGCGACGGCGGTCGCCGCGTCGAGCCCGGCGATCTGGGTGGGCTCGACGTCGGTCGTCTCGAGCCCTTCGATCCAGCCCGACGCGATGGCGGTCGCGACCGGCGTGCGGTCGGCGATCGGCACGCTGTCGAGCCGCAGCGCCTCGGCCCCGCCCTCGCCGACGCCGATCAGCGCCGCGCGCTGGTTTTCGAGGGTGAAGCTGGACGGCGCCTCGAAGGCGAAGCCGAGCTTGGGATGGATGAACAGCGCGCCGCGCACCAGGCCCTGCGAGGGATCGTCGCCAAACAGCAGGCCGTCGATCGCCGCGAGATAGGCGTCGCGACCGACCGCCCCTTCGCCGGCGGGGCCGATCCGGCGCGCCTCGGCCTGGGCCTGGGCGATCCGCTCGGGCGTCGAGGGGTGCGTCGCCGTCATCTCCGGCCGGTCGGCCGAGCCGGCGCCGGCGAGCGCGCTCCACTCGCCGAGCGCGGTCAGGAAGCGCGCCGCGCCATAGGGGTCGTAGCCGGCCCGGGCGATATTGGCGATGCCGATGGCGTCGGCCTGAAACTCCTGCTCGCGGGAAAAGCGCGCGACCGACAGTTTCGACCGCGCCGCAACCTCCTCGGAGGTCTGCGGACGCTCGAGCACCTGCGCGTTGACCCGGGCGAACAGCGCCGTGGTCTTCTCGAACTCGGCCCGCTGCGCGGCGTGGCGCGAGGTCACGTGGGCGATCTCGTGCGCCATCACCGCGGCGATCTCCGCGGTGTCCTCGGCGAGCGCGAGCAGGCCGCGGGTCATGAAGATGTCGCCGGACGGCAGGGCGAAGGCGTTGACCACGGGCGAATCGAGCAGGGTGACCCGATAGGGCTGGTCGGACGGGCCGGAGGCCGCGGCGAGCCGGACGAGAACGCCGTTGAGGTAAGACTCGGCCGCCGGCGCCCGGTATTCGCCGCCGAAGGCCTGGATGAGACGCTTGCGCTCGGGATTGACCGGCGCCGCCGCGACCGGCCGGGCTTCCGGCGTCGGCGGCGCGGCGCTGGTC
>CAMFKX010000352.1 GCA_945957375.1 uncultured Roseiarcus sp. | reverse complement strand
CGCCTCGACATAGGCGCGCGCGATCGCCTCCGACGTCGCCCACTGGATGAAGATCCAGGCCGCCTTCTGCTGCGCCTCGGTCGCCTGCGAGGCGACGGCGAGCGAGAAGCCGCCGAGCGCCGGCAGACGTCCGGCCGGGCCGGCCGGCTCGGGCGCCACGGCGAGGCAGTCGCCGAGCTTCGAGGTCTTCGGATCGGTCAGCGTGCCGTAGAAGGCCGACCATTCGGTGATCATCGCGACCTGGTTCTGGGCGAGCGCGTTGACCGACTCCGAGTGATCGTAGGACACCACCCCCGGCGGCATGTACTTCATCAAGTCCTGACGGAACTTGAGGCCGGTCTGGGACTCCTTGGAGTTGAGGTTCGAGTGGAAGGTCTTGTCGATCAGCGAGCCGCCGAACGGCCAAAGCACGCGCATGAAGCTGTCGGCGGACTGCGTCTCGCCGCGCGCCGACTGCAGCGCGAAGGCGTATTGCTTCTTGTCCGGATGGGTCAGCTTGGGCGCGTAGACGGTGTACAGCTCGTCCCAGGTCGCCGGCGGCTTATCGAAGCCGGCGTCCTTGAGCATGCACTGGTTGTAGAACAGCAACCCGGAGTAATTGTCGAAGGGAAGGCCGTAGACCTTTCCGCCCCAGCTGCCGAACGCGTCGAGCAGCAGCGGGAAGAATCCCTTCATGTTGAGGTTCGGGTCGGTGATCGCCGCGTCGGCGGTGAATTTGTCGGCCGGCACGATCCAGCCGTTCTCGGCGAATTCGCCCATCCACACGAGATCGACCAGGGCGATCGAGAGGTCTCCCTTGGAGTTGAAGTTGAGCACCTGCTTCTCGCGGGTGTTCTCATAAGGCACGATCTCGTAGTTCACCTTGATGCCGGTCTTCTGCTCGAACTCCGGCAAGAGCTTGATGATCGCCCGGTAGCCGGGGCGATCGAGGAAGATGACGTTGAGCTGCGTGCCTTTGAACGGGGCCGCCGCCTTGGCGATGTCCCATTCCGCGGCGAACGCGGCCGGAGCGGTCATCACCGGCGCCGCCGCCGTGATCGCAACCGCGCTCAGCGCGGCAAGAAGCCATTTTCGCATCGTTGATCCTCCCAATTTTCTTACACCAGACACAAACTTCGTCGGTTCAGGCCCCTCCGGATGGAAGAGGACCTCGCCTTCACCGGGCGGGCGCGGACGTCAGCCGCGCACGCGCCTGTGGCTTCCTCCCAGACCGACGCGGTCGGCGCCGATCGAAGTCGCTTCGCTCGTCACCGCTGCGAGGAATTTCATTGCGAACGGACCAGCGCAGCCGATCCGTCGCGAAAAACTTGATTTCAAGGCCGGCGGCGCCGCCCAAGCGGCCGCGACGCTCCATCGAAACGCGACCGGCGGCCGGCGATGCGTAAGAGCTTCCGCCGGCAGTCTCCCGAGCCGCATTCGCCATGAGCGTTCCTCTTCGCGGACCTTGATCTTCAGCCAACTTCCGCACCGATGCAATCGGTCTTGACCCCACAAGGCTATGGGATGGCGGCGGCGGTCGAATAGCGGCGCGCTTGCTCCAATGCTGTACGAATTTGCAAACGACCGACGGGCCGCCGGACTCCGCCACTCGAAAGCCCCGCCGCCTCATGTTAGGCTCGTGCGGCAGAGTTCTCCGAGAAGGTTCGCGTCTTGACGCCAGATCGAGGTCCGGGCGGAGCGTCACCGATCCGCGACGCCCCCACGGGTCGCCGTCAGCGGCTTCCTTTCCCGCCTCATGGCGCCTTGAATGGCCAGATGGCGCTCGCAGACCCGGATTTCGAGTTGATCGTCGGCGACCCGGATGCGTCGTTTCGCTGGCATCGGCACGATTATCCGAACGCTCTGGCGCGCTGGAACTATCATCCCGAATACGAGATCCATCTCATCGCGGAGACCGCGGGAAAGCTGTTCGTCGGCGACCATATCGGCGCGTTCGGCCCTGGAAACCTCGTGCTCGTCGGCCCGCACCTGCCCCACCATTGGGTGAGCGACCTCGCGCCCGGCCAGACGATCGCCGGACGCGACGTGGTGCTGCAGTTTTCCGAGGCGTTCGTCGAGGACGCGCGCCGGGTGTTTCCCGAGTTCGGCAAGCTCGCTCCGCTGCTCGAGGATTCGCGCCGCGGCGTCGAGTTTTTTGGCGACGACGCGCGTCAATGCGCCGAGATCCTCATGGGCATGGGCGAGTGCGCCGGCCTGTCGCGGGTCGCCCTGTTCATCCGGCTGATCGAGCGGATGGTCGCCTCGAAGCAGCGACGCCAGCTCGCCAGCGAAACCTATAGTCCCGACTTGATCGTCGGCGGCGACGCCCGCATCGGGGCGGCGATCGAATACATGTTCGCCAACGTGCACGACGCCCGGATGGCGACAGCCGCGGCCATGGTGGGCATGAACGAGTCGACCTTCTCGCGCCATTTCAAGCGGATGACCGGCGTGAACTTCGTCGATTGCGTGCGCCGGATCCGGATCGCCAAGGCCTGTACGCTGCTCGAGACCGACGGACTCGGGATCACCGAAATCTGCTTCGAATGCGGCTTCCAGAACATTTCAAACTTCAACCGGACATTCCGGCGGGAGAAGCAGATGACGCCGCGCGAATACCGGGCGAGCGTGCGCATGCGCGCCGGCCGGATCGAGGCCGGACCGCGCGATCCCGCGTCGGGCCGACGATCCCCGCAATCCTCCTCGCCCCGCCCGTGATGTTGGCGCCTTGAAACCGCAACCGACGCGGCGGCTAGAGATCGGTGCCGTTGGGTAGGATGATCAGGTCGCGGATGGTGATATTGCGCGGCCGCGTCAGCATGAAGACGACCGCCTCGGCGACTTCGCTCGCCTCCATCAGCGCCCCTGCGGCCATCGCTTCGTCGAGTTTCGCCTTCGGCCAGTCGGCTATGAGGGCGGTGATCACTGGACCGGGGGCCACCTCGCCGACGCGGATGCCGTGCTTGACCACCTGCCGGCGGAGCGTGTGCACGAAGGCCTGCACCGCGTGCTTGGACGCCGTGTAGATCGGCTCCCAGACCACCGGGACCAGTCCCGCGATCGAACTCGTGACGACGATGTCGCCGGAGCCGCGCTCGACCATATGGGGCAGGACGGCGTGGATGGAGCGGAACACCGCGTTGATGTTCAGGTTCAGCATCCGGTCCCACTGATCGGGATCGCCCTGCACCACTTCGCCGCCGACATAGGATCCCGCGTTGGCGTGAAAGATGTCGAGGCGGCCGAACCGCTCCAGGATCTGCGGCGTCATGGTCGCGACGCTCGCGGGATCGGTCAGGTTGACCACGACCGGAAAGGCTTCCGCGCCGAGCTCGGCGCAAAGCGACGCAAGCTTCGCCCCGTCGCGGTCGACCAGCGCGACCGAAGCCCCCTCGTTCAGGAGCGCCCGCGCACACTCGAGACCGATTCCCGACGCGGCCCCGGTGATGGCCGCAACCTTGCCGGACAACGATTGGCGCATTTCGAGAGTCCCTCCCTGTGTGTCAGGCGCGGCGGCGAGAAAACCTGCGGCGTCATCGAAGTCGACCGACTTGACGGGAGGGGCCTATAGCGCGGGCGCAACCGGATTCCTACCGCCGCCCGCCGCCCCGTAGCGCGAACGCGCGCCTTGGGGGCCCAATCACCGCTGCGACGGGGCGAAGCTCGCGACGAGTTCGTGGACGCCGGCGGGATAGGTCAGGGTCACTTGCGTCACCGCCTGCCCGCCGAGCCAGGTTCGCCGCTCGACCACCAGGCAGGGCGCGCCCTCGGCGATGCGCAGGACCGGCGCAATTTCGCAATCAACGGCGGCGGCGCGGATGCGGTGTTCGGCGGTCGTCCAGGGTTGTTGCGCCGAAAGCCAGGCCCCCGGCGAGAGTTTCGCGAACGGCTCGTCCGCCGCCGCCGGAACGGCCGCGAGATTGATGAGCCGATTCTCGTGGCAGAACGGCTGGGCGCCGGCGTCATGCCGGCACAGGACGGCGAGCAGCCGGGCGCCAGGCGGCGCGTCGATTCGGGAATGGTCCGCGCGCGTCGCCTTCCGTTCCCGGCGCGCCAGAATCTCGAACCGATACGGCAGGCCGAGCGCCACGACGTCGGAGGCGACGTCGCGAATTTCCAGGATCGCCGACTGGCCACGCGGTCGCGTCACGAACGTGCCCGCCTTGCGGCGACGCTCGATCAGGCCGGTTCGGACAAGCTCGGTCAGCGCCTTGCTGACCGTCATGCGCGAACAATGGTAGAGCCCGGTCAGTTCGTGCTCGTAGGGAATCCGGTGTCCCGGCGGCCATTCGCCGCCGAGGATGCGGCTCTCGATGTCGGCGATGATCTGGCTGTGAAGCGACGGCGGCGGTTGCGTTCGCTCGCCGGCTTCGCCTTGCGCGACATCTTCGTCCATCGCTTCTGCGGTCTCGTCGGGTCGCGCCGCCATCGTCGCTCCGCCCCTCAAGCCGCGCGGTCGGCGAGCCGCCGCAGGGCTTCGCCGAACCGGGTCGCGACGGCGTCGCGATCGATGTGGCGCCCCTCGCTCACCACCTTGCGACCGCCGCTCCAGACGCGATCGACGAGGTCGCGCGCGCCGGCGAAGATCCAGGCGTCGAGCAGGTCGTCGTCGCGCCGGCCGGCGAGGAGCGGCGAGTGGGCGCGCAGCGAGACGATGTCGGCCGCAGCGCCGGGCGCGAGACGACCGCAAGGTCGCCCCAGAGCCTGCG
>CAMFKX010000351.1 GCA_945957375.1 uncultured Roseiarcus sp. | reverse complement strand
CCGCCGACCTGCTCGCCCATCGCCGGCTCGCCGATCTCGCCGCACGCCTGCCGGTCGACGACACGGCGCGCCCCGCCGCGATGACGCTCGCGCCCGAGTCGCGCTACGAGCCGTTCCCACTGACCGACATCCAGCTCGCCTACTGGCTGGGGCGGACCTCGGAGTTCGCGCTCGGCGGCTCGTGCCACGTCTATTGGGAGTTCGCGCTGCCCGGCGAGCGCGACGTCGGCCGGTTGGAGGACGCGCTCAACCGCCTGATCGGCCTGCACGACATGTTGCGCGCGACGGTCGGCGCCGACGGCGCGCAGCGCGTGATGCCTTCCGCGCCGCGCTATCGCATCGAGCGCCGCGACTGGCGCAACGGCGACGGCGAGGAGGGGCTGGCGGCGCTGCGCCGCGAGATGGCGCAGGAGAGCTTCGATCCCGCGCACTGGCCGCTGTTCCGCGTCGTCGCCAGCCACGACGGCGCGCAATCGCGCGTCCATCTCGGCATCGACCTGCTGATCGTCGACGTGCCGAGCCTCGCCCTGCTGCTCGACCAGTGGGGCCGGCTCTATCGCGAGCCCGCGACCGCGCTCGCGCCGCCGGCCGTCTCCTTCCGCGACTACGTGCTCCATCTCAAGCGCCAGGAGCAGGGCGCCGCCTACCAGGCCGCGCGCGGCTACTGGGCCGAGCGCGCGGCGTCGCTGCCGCCCGCGCCGCGTCTCGCCGACATGAAGCCGTTCGGCGCGCGCAAGCGCTGGGAGTGGAAGCGCCATCGCGACGTTCTCGACGCCGATGCGTGGAGCGCCCTGCAGCGGCGCGCGCGCGAGGCCGGCCTGACTCCGGTGGCCGTGCTCGTCTCGTCCTTTGCCGCGGCGCTCGCGCGCGTGGCGACCGAGCGGCGTTTCACGCTGAACCTCACGGTCAACGACCGCCAGCATCTGCATCCCGATATCGGCGGCGTGGTCGGCGACTTCACCTCCACGGTGCTGCTCGGCCTCGATCTCGCCACGCCCGCGCCGTTCGTGCAGCAGGCGCAGGCGGCCGGCCGCGATCTGGCCGCCCATCTCGGCCATGCGGGCTTCACCGGCGTGAAGGTCCTGCAGCAGCGCGGCGGCGCCGAGAAGGCGCTGATGCCGGTCGTGTTCACCAGCATGCTGGGCTACGGCGCGCTGTCGCGATCGCTCGGCAAGCTCGATTTCGGCGCGACGCGCACGCCGCAGGTCTGGCTCGACGCGCAGGTGATGGAGGACGACGGCGCGCTGGTCGCGAGCTGGGACGCGATCGACGCGCTGTTCCCCGACGGGCTGATCGCCGGCACCTTCGCGGCCTGGATGGCGAGCCTGCGCGGGCTGGCGGCCGACGACGCCGTCTGGCGGCAGCCGCTCGGCGCGTGGCTCGACGCGCAGGAGCGGGCGCGCCGCGCACGGCGCAACGCGACGGCCCATCCGATGGTCGACGACCTGCTGCACGAACCGTTCCTGCGCCAGGCGCTGGCCCATCCCGAACGCCCGGCCGTGATCGCGCCCGGCCGCACGCTGACTTACGGCGAGTTGCTGGGCCACGCGCTTGCCGTGGCCGACGCGCTCGGACCGGTGACACCGGACCATCTCGTCGCCGTGGCGGCGCCGAAGGGCTGGCAGCAGATCGCCGCCGCGATCGGCGTGCTGCTGGCCGGCGGTGCGTATCTCCCCATCGATCCCGCGCTGCCGGTAGCGCGGCGCCACCATCTCGTGGCGCGCGGCGAGGTTCGCGTCGTGCTGACAGCCGACGGCGCGCCGGACGACTGGCCCGCCGATGTCCGCACCATCGCCGTGGGCGATCTCGCGCCCGCGCCGTTGCCGGCGGCGCTGCCGGCGCGCCGCGCCGCGCCGGGCGATCTCGCCTACGTCATCTTCACCTCGGGCTCGACCGGCGAGCCCAAGGGCGTGATGATCGAGCATCGTGCCGCGCTGAACACCGTGCTCGACTGCAACGAGCGCTATCGCGTCGGTCCCGAAGATCGCGTGCTCGGCCTGTCGGCGCTGGGCTTCGACCTCTCCGTCTACGACATCTTCGGCCTGCTCGCGGCGGGCGGCGCGCTGGTGCTGCCCGAGGCGCGCTCGGCGAGCGACCCGGCGCATCTCGCCGGCCTGATCCGCGCGCACGGCGTCACGCTGTGGAACTCGGTGCCGATGTTCGCGCAGCTCTTTCTCGAAGGCGGCCAAGAGGCGGCGGAGGCGCTGGCCGGCGTGCGGCTGGTGATGATGAGCGGCGACTGGATCCCGCTCGACTTGCCGCCCCGCCTGCGCGCGGCCAACCCGGCGATCGAGCTGGTCAGCATGGGTGGCGCGACCGAGGCGTCGATCTGGTCGATCGCGTATCCGATCGGCGCGGCGGATGCCGCCTGGAGCAGCGTTCCCTATGGCTACCCGATGCGCAACCAGCGCTTCCACGTGCTCGACGAGCGGATGGACGACTGCCCCGACTGGATCGCGGGCGAGCTGTTCATCGCGGGCGAGGGGCTGGCGCGCGGCTACTGGCGCGATCCCGCGACGACCGCGGCGCGCTTCGTGACGCATCCGGCGAGCGGCGAGCGGCTCTATCGCACCGGCGATCTCGGCCGCTATCGCGACGACGGCGTGATCGAGTTCCTCGGCCGCAACGACGGCCAGGTGAAGGTCGGCGGCTACCGCATCGAGCTGGGCGAGATCGAGGCCGCACTGGCGCGCCATCCGGCGGTGCGACAGGCCGCCGTCGTGGTCCGCACCGCTGCCGACGGGCACAAGTCGCTGGCCGCGTTCCATGTCGGCCAGGAGATCGATCCCGCCGCGCTGCGCGCGCATCTCGCCGCGACCCTGCCGGCCTATATGGTGCCGGCCTCGTTCCGCCGCCTCGACGCGCTGCCGCTCAACGTCAACGAGAAGGTCGACCGCAAGGCGCTCTCGGGTTGGCGCGAGGAAGAAGCGTCCGCGCCCGCGCCGGCGGCCGAAACCCTCGAAGCCGCCATCCTCGCGATCTGGCGCGAGGTGCTGGTCAACCCGCACCTGCCGCCCGACGAGAAGCTCGCCGAGCACGGCGCGCATTCCTTCCACGCCGTCGAGGCCAACGCCAAGATCAACCGCGCCCTCGGCGTCGGCTGCACCGTGACCGACATCTTCGAGTTCGCCACCGTCCGCGCCCTCGCCACCGCCCTCGCCACCCGCCAGTCCCCGCCCTCGGCGCCCGTGACGCCGCCACCCCCACCCGCACCCGCTTCCGCCCGCAGCCAGAAGCGCCGCCAATTCCGCGCCTCCCTCTCGGCCTGACGATGACCTTCTCGCTCTCATCTTCATCCTCTTGCGGACCGCGCGCCTCCGGTTCGCTCATGATTCAGGAAGTGGATGAGCGCCACGGAGTGGCGCGGTCCCAGCGAAGAGGCCGCTCATTGCTGGGACCGCGCCACTCCGTGGCGCTCAGTCAGGACACCGTCGATGCGTGACTCCGATACTGCCCCGCAGGGGATCGCGATCATCGGCATGGCTGTGCGGCTGCCGGGTGCGGCGGACGTCGACGCGTATTGGCGCAACCTGCTCGACGGGGTGTGCGCGATACGGCGGACAGGCGAGGCGGAGTTCCCTCTCGGCCTGACGATGACCTTCTCGCTCTCATCTTCATCCTCTTGCGGACCGCGCGCCTCCGGTTCGCTCATGATTCAGGAAGTGGATGAGCGCCACGGAGTGGCGCGGTCCCAGCGAAGAGGCCGCTCATTGCTGGGACCGCGCCACTCCGTGGCGCTCAGTCAGGACACCGTCGATGCGTGACTCCGACACCGCCCCGCAGGGGATCGCGATCATCGGCATGGCTGTGCGGTTGCCGGGTGCGGCGGATGTCGACGCGTATTGGCGCAACCTGCTCGAGGGGGTGTGCGCGATACGGCGGACGGGCGAGGCGGAGTTGCAGGCGGCGGGGTTCTCGGCGCGGGAGATCGCCGATCCGCGCTTCATGCGCGCGTTCGGCGTGCTCGACGGCGTGGCGGAGTTCGATGCGAAGTTCTTCGGCTATCCGCCGGCGCGCGCGGAGGGGCTCGATCCGCAGCAGCGCCTGCTGCTCGAGGTGGCGTGGCACGCGATGGAGCATGCCGGCCACGCGCCGGGCACGGTCGACGGCACGGTCGGGACCTACATCTCGATCACCCAGAGCAGCTACCGGCCGAAGACCGACGGCGACCTCGCCGACAGCTTCTTCGCGCTGACCTCGCGCGACAAGGACTACGCGGCCTCGCGCATCGCCTACAAGCTCGACCTCACCGGCCCGAGCATGATGATCCAGTCGGCCTCGTCCGGCTCGCTGGCGGCGATCCATGCCGCGGTCGAGGGGCTGCTGAGCGGCCAGTGCGACATGGCGATCGCCGGCGGCGCGTCGATCGCGCTGCCGCAGGGCGGCTACCGCCACCAGCCCGGGCTGATGCTGTCGCCGACCGGCGAATGCCGCGCCTTCGACGCGACCGCCGACGGCGCGGTGCCGGGCAACGGCGTCGGCATCGTGGTGCTGAAGCCGCTCGCCCAGGCGCTGGCCGACGGCGACACCGTCTATGCCGTGATCCGCGGCTCGGCGCTCAACAACGACGGCGCGCAGAAGAGCGATTACCTGGCGCCCAGCGTGCAGGGCCAGGCGCGCGTCGTCGGCGAGGCGCTCGCCGTCGCCGACATCGATCCCGCGACGGTCGGCTATATCGAGACGCACGGCACCGGCACGCCGATCGGCGATCCGATCGAGATTCGCGCCCTCGGCCGCGTCTTCAGG
>CAMFKX010000350.1 GCA_945957375.1 uncultured Roseiarcus sp. | reverse complement strand
CGCGCATGCCGCCTTTCTCGGCGAGGCCGCCGGCCTGCCGGTCAACGGCGATCTCGCCGACGGCTTCGGCCCGGCGCCGGAGGATTGCGCGGCGACCGTCGAGGCGGCCGTCGCCGCGGGCCTCGCCGGGCTCGGGATCGAAGACGCGACCGACGATCCGGCCGCGCCGATCCACGGCTTCGACGCCGCCGTGCGCCGCGTCGAAGCCGCCGCCCGGGCCGCGCGCGGCCGGATCCTGCTCACCGCCCGAGCCGACGGCTTTCTCCATGGCCGGACCGATCTCGACGACGCGATCCGGCGCCTGACCGCGTTCGCCGAGGCCGGGGCGGACGTGCTCTATGCGCCGGGTCTGCCCGATATGGACTCGATCCGCCGCGTCGTCCGCGCGGTGGCGCCGAAGCCGGTCAACGTGCTGATCGGCCCTCAGGTCGCGCTCGCCGACCTCGAGGCGGCCGGCGCGCGGCGCATCAGCCTCGGCGGCGCCCTCTACCGGGTGGCGATGGGCGCGCTGGCGCGCTCCGCCGCCGCGCTGCAAACAGGCGACCTGCCCGCCGCGGTAGCCGGCGCCATGCCGGGACATGAGCTCGCGCGGCTCGTGAGAATGAGGTAAGGGGGCCCGGGCCGTGAATTGACATAGTGGCGCCAATTCCCCTCGAAGAGCGTGCGCTCTGTTGGGTCGGGCAGAGGGAGCGTTCGGCGCCGTTGCCAGACGGGCTTGGCCTCGTGCAAGGTTCGGCGTCAGGAGGATCGCGCATGCGCATGACACCCTATCTCTACTTCAAGGGGGCATGCGCGGACGCGCTCGCGTTCTACGCCGACTCGGGGCTCGGCAAGGTCGTCGACCTTCGACGCTATGGGGGAACGCCGATGGAAGCGCGGGACGGCGGCGCTTGGCGCGACAAGGTGCTTCACGCGCTCTTCGAGGGCGAAGGGATCCGCTTCTACGCTTCGGACGGGCCGGATTCCGAGCCGATGAAGGGCAGCGCGTTCATGATCGAAGAGAGCGACGCCGAACGCGCGGCGGCGCTTTTCGACCGCTTGAGCGCGGGCGGCCAGGTGACGGTTCCGTTCAAGAAGCAGTTTTGGGGCGACGCCTACGGCAATTTCACCGACAGATTTGGCGTGCAGTGGGCGGTCATCGCTCCGGCAAGCGTCTGAACGAGGCGGCCGTGGACGCAGCTGAGGATATCCGACGGATCGCGCTCCAGGAGGAGCGCCTGCAATTCGAGGCGTTCAGCGCGCGGGAGGCGTGGGAGATCGGCCTCGCGCTGAAAGCGGCCGGCGAGGCCGGGCGCCTGCCGATCGTCGTCGACATCCGCCTCGCCGCGATGAAGCTGCTCGGCTTCGCCCTGCCGGGCGCGGCGCCCGACAATTTCGACTGGGCGCGGCGCAAGCGCAATCTCGTGTTCCGCTTCCACCGCTCCTCCTACGCCATTGGCCGCAAGCTCGCGCTCGACGGCAAGACGCTCGCCGATCTCGGCGCGCTGCCGGAACGCGACTACGCCGCCCATGGCGGAAGCGTGCCGATCTTCGTCACGGGAATCGGCTGCGTCGGCGCCGTAACCGTCTCCGGCCTGCCCCAGCGCGACGACCACCGGGTCGTGGTCGACGCTATGGCGGAGGTCTTGGGCCGCGACCTCGGCGACGTCGCGCTTCATTGAGGCGCGGCGAAGCTGCTCGGCCCCGCGGACTTGCGGCGCCAAATCCAGACCGAAATCGTATAGTTGCCGGACGAGGCGGCGCGCGCTAGGCTGGATCCCATAGCCGACGCGAGCGACGAGCATGACCTCGACCCCTTTGACCATCCGCATGGACGAAGCCGTCAAGAATCGGCTGGACGCGCTTGCCCGCCGCACCGGCGTGAGCCGATCGAACCTCGCAGCGGAAGCCATCGCAGAATATTTGGCGGTCAACGAATGGCAAATCTCGGGCGTCGAGGCCGCGCTTAAGGGCCTCGATCAAGGCGAGCGCTTCGATCACGATTCCGTTCGGAAGTGGGTCGAATCCTGGGGTTCCGAGAACGAACTTGAAGCGCCCTGGCGGCCGGGAAGCTAGTTTGGTCTCGCCTCGCGATACAGGACCTTGAGGACGTTCGCGCTTATATCCGCATTGAAAGCCCAGCCGCAGCGCGCAAAGTTGCGTTTCGAATCATCAAGGTGATAGAGACGCTGATTCCTGACAATCCCGACATCGGACGTCCCGGGCGCGTCGCCGGGACGCGCGAACTGGTCATCGCGGGCACGCCCTTTATCGTGCCCTACCGGGTTCGCGATGGTACGATCGAAGTGCTGCGCGTTTTTCATGGCGCGCGCCGCTGGCCGGATCGGCTATGAGACCTCGTTCGCATATCGCGCAAGCCAGGCTCCATGTTCCGCGCCACCCTTCTCACCCTGTTTCCGGCGATGTTTCCCGGCCCGCTCGGGCAGTCGCTCGCAGGCGACGCGCTGGCCCGCGGCTTGTGGGCGTGCGAGACGCGCGATATCCGCGAGCACGGGCTCGGAAAACATCGCGCCGTCGACGACACGCCGGCCGGCGGGGGTTTTGGCATGGTGATGCGCGCCGACGTGCTCGCGGCGAGCCTCGACGCCGCCGCGGCCGCGGATGATGCGCGGCCAAAACTGGTCATGAGCCCGCGCGGCGCGCCCTTCACCCAACGACAAGCGCGCGAGTGGGCGGCAGGGCCGGGGCTGGTGATCCTCTGCCCGCGCTTCGAAGGCGTCGACGAACGCGTGATCGCGGGCCGCGGGCTGATCGAGGTGTCGATCGGCGACTACGTGCTCTCCGGCGGCGAAATCGCCGCGCTCGCCATCCTCGACGCCTGCGTGCGCCTGATCCCGGGCGTGATGGGCAAGGAGGAATCCGGCCACGAGGAGAGTTTCGAGACCGGGCTGCTGGAATATCCGCAATACACCCGGCCGCGGGAGTGGGAGGGTCGCGCGATCCCGGACATTCTTCTGTCTGGCGATCACGCGAAGATCGCGAAATGGCGGCGGGCGGAAGCCGAGAGGATCACGCGGGAGCGAAGGCCCGACCTCGCCCTCGACCTCCCCCGGCCATGACCTCTCGGCCTGACCGGGAGGTCATGCTCGCCTGGCATGGCGTAGAAGGCGGCTGATCCGAAAAGTCAGCGACTGGAACGGCGGCGGTCGATTTCCCGCATGCGCATCTCGAGATCGATCCGGTCGCCGGCGCCTTCGATGTAGGAGGACGCCAGATCGTCGTCGGACAGCGGAACGAGATCCTTCAAGAAACGATGGATGGCGGCTGCAAGATCATTGATGGATCGCATGGTAGTCTCCGTAATTCGCACAGATATGACGTTCCGAAGACGTTTCCGGGTCTCGATCTATAGGTTGTGGGAAGGCCCGCTCGCAGGAGCGACGCGAGCGCTTCGCGCGCTCGTCTTTCCGGCCAAGGATCAGTTAGGACGGCAAAGGGGGCGATTTGGTGGCGCGCGCGAGCGCAGACGATCCTGCCAGCTATGCGTAGAATGCATAGGGACGACTAGGGTGGCCTGAGCGCCGGTCGGAGAATTTCACCAGGGAGATCGAACAGCCCCGGAATCGTTCGCAGAAAAGCCGCGCTTCAGCGCGTCGGCACCGGGTTCTCGCCGCGGTAGTCGTAGAAGCCGCGCTGGGTCTTGCGGCCGAGCCAGCCGGCCTCGACGTATTTCACCAGCAGCGGGCACGGCCGGTACTTCGAATCCGCGAGGCCGTCGTGCAGCACCTGCATGATCGCCAGGCAGGTGTCGAGGCCGATGAAGTCGGCGAGCTGCAGCGGGCCCATCGGGTGGTTGGCGCCCAGGCGCATCGCGGTGTCGATCGACTCGACCGAGCCGACGCCCTCGTAGAGCGTGTAGACCGCCTCGTTGATCATCGGCAGCAGGATGCGGTTGACGATGAAGGCGGGAAAATCTTCCGACATCGTCGACGTCTTGCCGAGGCGGGCGACGAAGGTCTTGGCCGCTTCGTAAGTGTCGTCCTTGGTGGCGATGCCGCGGATGATCTCCACGAGCTGCATGCGCGGCACCGGATTCATGAAATGCATGCCGATGAAGCGCTCGGGATTGACCGTCACCGCGGCGAGCCGGGTGATCGAAATCGACGAAGTGTTGGAGGCGAGGATCGCCTCGGGCTTCATGAAAGGCCGGAGCGAGGTGAAGATCTTGCGCTTGATCTCCTCGTTCTCGGAGGCCGCCTCGACCACGAGGTCGCAGTCGCCGAGCTTGTCGAGGGTCGGCGCATAATGGATGCGCGCGAGGATCGCCTTGCGGCTGTCCTCGTCGAGTTCGCCGCGCGAGATCCGGCGCGACAGGAGGCCGTTGATCGTCGCCAGCGCGCCGTTGACCCGGTCTTCGCTGACGTCGTTGAGGAACACCGGCATTCCGGCCTGCGCCGCGACCTGCGCGATGCCTGCGCCCATCTGTCCCGCGCCGATGACGCCGACCGATTCGATGCTCAGAGCCATGGTGTCAAACCTGTCCTGCCGCCCCTGACCGGGCCGGGATCATAGACCCTCGGGGCCGGGCGTCCAGTCGGACGCCTGGCGTTTTTGTCCCGACTTCGGCCCCTCAACGGAGCTTGCCGAGCTCCGCGTCGAATTCCGGCAGGGCCTGATAGAGATCGGCGACGAGGCCGTAGTCGGCGACCTGGAAGATCGGCGCCTCCTCGTCCTTGTTGATCGCGACGATCACCTTCGAGTCCTTCATGCCGGCGAGATGCTGGATCGCGCCGGAGATGCCGACGG
>CAMFKX010000349.1 GCA_945957375.1 uncultured Roseiarcus sp. | reverse complement strand
GGACAGACGATCCGGCAGACCTTCCAGACCAACGGCCTCCTGCTCGACGACGCCTGGTGCGCTTTCTTCAAGAAACACCAGTTCGTCGTCGGCCTCAGCGTCGACGGACCGCGCGCGTTGCACGACGCCTACCGGCGCGACCGGCGCGGACAGGGCACCTTCGAGCTGGTCATGCGCGGGCTGAAGCGCCTGAAGGCCCATGGCGTCGACTTCAACATCCTGTGCACCGTGAATGCGGCGAACGAGACGCGCGGGCGCGAGGTCTACCGGTTCTTCCGCGACGAACTCGGCGCGCAGTGGATGCAGTTCATCCCGATCGTCGAGCGGGCGACGCCCGAGACGCTCGCCATCGCGAACCAGGGCTGGAGCGAGCGGGCCGGCGGTCAGCGTCTCCTCTACACCCAGACCGGCGACGTGGTGACGAACCGGTCCGTCGGGGGCGAGCAGTACGGGCGCTTCTTGATCGACATTTTCGAGGAATGGGTGCGGCGCGACGTCGGCAAGGTGTTCGTGCAGCTGTTCGACGTGACGCTCGAGGCCTATTTCGGCCGCCACCTCCTGTGCATCCACGCGCCGACCTGCGGCTTCGGACCGGCGCTCGAGCACAACGGCGATGTCTACACCTGCGACCACTTCGTCGAGCCGGGGCAGAAGCTGGGCAATATCGCGCGGACGCCGCTTGCCGAGCTGGTCGCCTCGCCGAAGATGCGCGCCTTCGGCGACGCCAAGCGCGACACGTTGACCAAGCAGTGCCGCGCCTGCGACGTCCGCTTTCTGTGCAACGGCGGCTGCCCAAAGGACAGATTCGGCCGCTCGAAGGACGGCGAGCCGGGACACAATTATCTCTGCGCCGGGCTCGAGCTCTTCTACACCCACACCCGGACGCTGATGGGGGTGATGGGCCATCTCCACAAGCGCGGGCGACCTCCCGCCGACGTCATGCGCTGGGTCGAGATCGAGGACGGCAAGCGCGACCGCTCCGCTCCCTGTCCCTGCGGAAGTGGCAGGCCATTCGCGGCCTGTCACGGCGACGCTGCGGTCAGACCGGCGACTGCGTAGCCGAGGCGCCCGACCAGAAGAGGGCCAGGCGCCTCGAAGTCTCAGTGTCCCGCGCTGCTGTGCGCCTCCTGCAGGGTTTGCAAGACCGCGTCGAGGTTGAACGACGCCGGCTTCTGGCGCGGCGGGAACGCCTGGAATGCGGCGATCTGGTTCGCCACCAGCGCCTGCATCCCATAGACGATGTAGACGTGGGAGAGGAGCCAATCCCAGTAGGTGTTCGAGTTCTCGTCCGCCCGCTCGAACGGGTCTCGCCTGAGGTGGAAGATCTTGGGCGCCCTCAGCTTCACGAACGGCTCGAACCAGCACTGCAATTGCTTGGCGCGCTGCTCCATCAGCACGACCTTCCAGTCCATCATCCGGATGCTGAGAATGTCGCCGTCGTCGCTCATGTAGAAGAAGAAGTTTCTCGGGCTCTCCTTCGCTTCGCCGCTGAGATACGGCAGCATGTTCAGGCCGTCGATGTGGACCTTGTAAGTCTTGTCGCCGACCGTGTAGCCGTCGAGGAGTTTCGCCGGCACATCCGGCGCGCCGGCGGCGGCGAGCAACGTCGGCAGCCAGTCCTGGTGGCTCACGATGCCGTTCAGGACCGTGCCCGCCTTGAACTTCGCCGGCCAGCGGACGAACGCCGGCACGCGCCAGCCGCCTTCCCAGTTGGTGTTCTTTTCCGAGCGGAACGGCGTAATGCCGGCGTCCGGCCACGAATTGAAGTGCGGGCCGTTGTCGGTCGAGTACATCACGATCGTGTCGTCGGCGATGCCGAGTTCGTCGAGCTTGGCGAGCATCTGCCCAATGTGCTCGTCATGGGCGACCATCACGTCGTTGTAATCGCCCTGGCCGTTGCTCTTGCCCTTGTGTTTGGCGGCCGGGTGGGTGCGGAAATGCATTCCGGTCGTGTTGTACCACAGGAAGAAGGGCTTGCCGGACTTGTGCGTCTCGTCGATGAACTTGAGCGCCCGCTCCGTCACCTCGTCGTCGATGGTCTCCATCCGCTTCTTGGTGAGCGGGCCGGTGTCGTCGATCGTCTGACCGCCCTTGCCGTCGGACTTGCAGTGCAGCACGCCGCGCGGGCCGAAGTGCTTCTTGAACTCCGGGTCCTTGGGATAGTCGGGATCTTCCGGCTCCTCCTCGGCGTTGAGGTGGTAGAGGTTGCCGAAGAACTCGTCGAAGCCGTGCACGGTCGGGAGATACTGGTCCTTGTCGCCGAGATGGTTCTTGCCGAACTGGCCGGTGGCGTAGCCGAGCGGCTGGAGCAGTTCTGCGATCGTCGGATCCTCGGCGCTGAGCCCGACGTCGGCCCCCGGCATGCCGACCTTGGTCAGGCCGGTGCGGATCGGGTTCTGGCCGGTGATGAAGGCCGCACGGCCCGCCGTGCAACTTTGCTGTCCGTAATAGTCGGTGAAGGCTACGCCCTCGTTGGCGATCCGGTCGATGTTCGGGGTGCGGTATCCCATCTGACCGCGGCTGTTGAAGCTGATGTTCCACCAGCCGATGTCGTCGCCCCAAAGAATGAGGATGTTCGGTTTCTTCGCCTCAGGCATTTGCCTCTCCCAACTTTCGGTCCCGCCAAACGAACCTCCGCGTCAGCGAAGGCCTGCCGAGCCCGATCGGATCTCCGTTCGGATGATCTCCGCCGCGCACAATGGGCCCGGCCGAGACTCCGATCAACCCCGAGGCGCGGCGGATCGCGTTCGCTGCCTGGAGTGCATGGCGCGCCCAAGCGCAAACTGTTTGAGCTTGTCCCTGTGAGCCGCTAGAAGCGGGCGAGCCCGCGGGAGCCCTCATGACCGACGCCCTCAACGCCACGCCGCAGCAGAAATCCGAAATCCTGATGCAGGCGCTGCCGCACATGCTGCGCTACGACGACGCGATCGTCGTGGTGAAATACGGCGGCCACGCCATGGGCGACGAGCAGAAGGCGCGCGACTTCGCCAAGGACATGGTGCTGCTCGAGCAGGCTGGCATCAATCCGGTCGTCGTGCACGGCGGCGGGCCGCAGATCGGGTCGATGCTGAAGAAGCTCGGCATCGAGTCGCACTTCTCCGGCGGCCTGCGGATCACCGACAAGCCGACCATCGAGATCGTCGAGATGGTGCTCGCGGGTTCGATCAACAAGTCGATCGTCGGCGCGATCAACGCCGAAGGCGGCCGGGCGATCGGCCTGTGCGGCAAGGACGGCAACATGGTGGTCGCGCGCAAGGTGCATCGCCCGCACATGCCCGACGAAGACGTGGTCGATCTCGGCTTCGTCGGCGAGCCGGACAAGGTGGACATGACCGTGCTCGAGCAGATCCTCGGGCGCGAGCTGATTCCCGTCCTCGCGCCGGTCGCGCAGGGGGCGGACGGCCAGACCTACAACGTCAACGCCGACACCTTCGCCGGGGCGATCGCCGGCGCGCTCGGGGCGAAGCGCCTCTTGTTCCTGACCGACGTGCCGGGCGTGCTCGACAAGGACAAGAACCTGATCAAGGAGCTCAAGGTCGACGACATCCGCGGGCTGATCGCCGACGGCACGATCACCGGCGGCATGATCCCGAAGGTCGAGACCTGCATCTATGCGCTCGAGCGCGGCGTCGAAGGCGTCGTCATCCTCGACGGCAAGATCCCGCATGCGGTGCTGATCGAGATCCTCACCGACCACGGCGCCGGGACGCTGATCACTCGCTGAAGGGGTCGACGGCCCGAAAGATGCGTATCCTCGCGATCGACACCTCCTGCGGCGCGGCGTCCGTCGCCGCGGCCGAGTCGGGTCAGGCCGAGCCGCTCGCGGTCGTCAGCCGGCCGATGGCGCGCGGCCACGCCGAGGCGCTGGCGCCGATGGTCGAGGATGTGGCGCGCAGCTTCGAGGGCGGCCTCGCGTCGCTCGACCGGATCGCCGTGACGATCGGTCCCGGCTCCTTCACCGGAATTCGGGTCGGTCTCGCGCTCGCTCGCGCGATGGGGCTCGTGCTCGAGGTTCCGGTCGTCGGGATCTCGAGCTTGCTCGCCTTCGCCGCGCCGTTGCTGAGCGCGCCGCGCGCGGGCGTGATCGCCGCAGCGATCGACGCTCGCCACGGATCGGTCTATTTCCAGCTTTTCGAGCCGTCCGGCCGGCCGCTCGGGCCGCCGCGCTGCGACACGCTGCGGGAGTGCGTGCGCGGCATCGGCGCCGGACCCGCCCTGCTGGCTGGCGATGCGGCCGAACTGGTCGCGGCGGAAGCGCATCGCACGGGCCTCCCCTATGACCTCGCCGGCGCCGGCGTCGCGCCCGACATCGCCGCCGTCGCGCGGATCGGGCTGGCGCTCGACCCGGCGCAGAACCCGGCGCGGCCGCTCTACATCAAGCCTCCCGACGCCCATCCCAATCCGGCCGCGCCGATCGCCCGGACAGGGATGTGAAGGACGATGATCTTCGGCTTCGGCGGCAAGCCGTCCCCATCGGTGATCCGGCCGCTGCGCGGCGACAAGGCTGAAGCCTGCGCCCGGCTGCACGCCGGCGGCTTCGCTCATCCCTGGTCGGCCGAGGAATTCGCGAGGCTGATCGTCGATCCGACGGTGGTGGCCGTCGCCGCGCTCGATCCGGTGAAGGGCGCGCTGCGCGGCTTCGCGCTCGCCCGCCGCGCCGCCGACGAAGCCGAAATCCTGACCGTCGTGGTGGACCCGGCGTGGCGCGGCGCCGGGGTCGGACGCGCGCTCGTCGCGTCGGCCCTGCGC
>CAMFKX010000348.1 GCA_945957375.1 uncultured Roseiarcus sp. | reverse complement strand
GAAGAAGGGCTACGACACCGGCCTGCGCGTCGTGCATCCGTTCGACGCCAACTGGCGCCTGCCGGTCTATGTCGCGAACTTCATCCTGATGGACTACGGCACCGGCGCGATCTTCGGTTGTCCGGCGCACGACCAGCGCGACCTCGACTTCGTCAATGTCTACGGCCTCGGCGCGACCCCGGTCGTCTGCCCGCCCGACGTCGATCCGGCGACCTTCACTATTGATACCGTCGCCTATGACGGCGACGGCGTGATGATCAATTCACGCTTTCTCGACGGCATGACGATCGAGGCGGCGAAAGAGGAGGTCTCGCGTCGGCTCGAGGCGGTGACGATCGGCAATCGCCCGCAGGCCAAGCGCCAGGTCAATTTCAAGCTGCGCGACTGGGGCATCTCGCGCCAGCGCTACTGGGGTTGTCCGATCCCGGTCATCCATTGCGAGGATTGCGGCGTGGTGCCGGTCCCGGCGAAGGACCTGCCGGTGCGGCTGCCCGACGACGTCGCCTTCGACGCGCCCGGCAACCCGCTCGACCGCCATCCGACCTGGAAGCGCGTCGCCTGTCCGCAATGCGGCAAGCCGGCCCGGCGCGAGACCGACACGATGGACACGTTCGTCGATTCGTCGTGGTATTTCGCCCGCTTCACCGATCCGTGGAACGAGACCGCGCCGACCGATCCGGCCGTCGCCAACGCCTGGCTGCCGGTCGACCAGTATATCGGCGGCATCGAGCACGCGATCCTGCATCTGCTCTATTCGCGCTTCTTCACCCGCGCGATGCGCAAGTGCGGCCATCTCGGGCTCGACGAGCCGTTCGCCGGCCTGTTCACCCAAGGGATGGTGGTGCACGAGACCTATCGCGACGCGCAGGGCCAGTGGGTCGCGCCGAGCGAGGTGCGGATCGAGGCCGAAGGCGGCCAGCGGCGCGCGGCGCGGATCGACACCGGCGACGCGGTCGAGATCGGCCCGATCGAGAAGATGTCGAAGTCGAAGCGCAACACGGTCGACCCCGACGAGATCATCGAGACCTACGGCGCCGACACGGCGCGCTGGTTCATGCTGTCGGATTCGCCGCCCGAGCGCGACGTGATCTGGACCGAGGCCGGCGTCCAGGGCGCCTACAAGCAGACCCAGCGCCTGTGGCGGCTCGCCTGCGAGATCGAGCGCGTGGTCGGGCCCGAGCGTCCGGCGCGCCCCGAGGCGTTCGGCGACGAGGCCAGGCGCATCCGCCAGATCGCCCACGCCGCGCTGGCGAAGATCGAGGACGAGATCGAGAAGCTGCGCTTCAACGTCTGCATCGCCCAGATCTACGAATTCGCCAACGCGCTCTCCTCCGCCGTCGGCGCGATCGACGCGACGCCGGTCGCCGACGATCTGCGCTGGGCGTTCGCCGAGGCCGGCGACATCCTCGTCCACGCCTTCGCGCCGATGATGCCGCATCTGGCGGAAGAATGCTGGGAGGCGCTCGGCCACGCCACCTTCGTCGCGCAGAGCCCGTGGCCGGTCGCCGACCGCAGCCTGATCGTCTCCGATACGGTGACCTACGTGGCCCAGGTCAACGGCAAGAAGCGCGGCGAACTGACGATCGGGCGCGACGCCGACAACAAGGCGATCGAAGCGGCCGCGCTCGCCCTCGACGGCGTCGTGCGCGCCATGGATAATAAGTCCGCGCGCAAGGTGATCATCGTTCCGAACAGGATCGTCAATGTCGTGGTCTAGGGTTCTGCGGGCGACGGCCGCGCTGACGGCCGCCGCGAGTCTCGCCGGCTGTTTCCAGCCGCTCTACAGCGAGGCGGCGCATCCCGGGCTGGTCGAGGACATGCGCTCGATCGAAGTCACGCCGGTCAAAACCCGCATCGGCCACTATCTGGTCGAGGACCTGATCGCCGACCTCAACGGCACCGGCCAGACGGCGGCCAAGCCGAAGTACCGGCTGGCCGTCTCGGTTTCGACCGGCGTGCAGACTCCGACGGTCAATTCCGAAATCAACGTCGCCTCCTCCGCCACCCTGACGGGCGACGCGACCTATATCCTGACCAAGACGGACGGCGGCGCCGAAGTGGTCAGGGGGACGGCGAGCGCCGCCGCCGCCTACGACCGCACCACGCAGCGCTATTCCGACCTGCGCGCCAACCGCGACGCCGAGATCCGGCTCGCCCGGGCGCTGTCGCAGGAGATCGCCCTGCGGCTCGGCGCGGCGCTCGCCGCCAAGACGCCGTAAAGCCTTGTGCGCGGTTCGCCTGACGCACTAGCCTGACGGCGATGGCGCTCTTCCTCCTTCAACGACTTTCGGTGCTCGCGGCGACGCTCGTCATCGCGTCCTTCGTGGTGTTCGCGGTGATGGCGATCCTGCCGGGGAACGCGGCCGAGACCCTGCTCGGCCCGACGGCGACGCCGGAGGCGGTCGCGGCGTTGATGGCCAAGCTCGGCCTCGACCAGCCGCTCGGCGTCCGCTACGGCCGCTGGATCCTGGGCCTCCTGCGCGGCGATCTCGGCGTCTCTTACGCATACGGTTCGCCGATCGCGCCGCTGATCGGCGCCAGCCTGACGGTGAGCCTGCCGCTGGCCGCCATGGCGATGGCGCTCTCGGCCGCGATCGCGCTCGCCGGCGGCGTCTACGCCGCCGACCGGCGCGGGCGGGCGGGCGACGCGGCGGTGATGGCCTTCACCCAGGTCGGGCTCGCGGTGCCGAGCTTCTGGCTCGCGATCCTGATGGTGATTCTGTTCGCGGTGATGCTGCGGATCGCCCCGGCCGGCGGCTTCCCCGGCTGGGCCGATCCCGTCCGCGCGTTGGGCGCGCTGATCCTGCCCGCGGTCGCGCTCGGCGTGGTGCAGGCGGCGATCCTGACTCGCGTCACCCGCTCGGCGCTGATCGAGGCGCTCGGCGAGGACTACATGCGCACCGCGCGGGCGAAGGGCGTCACGCGCCGCGCCGCGCTCTGGCGCCACGCCCTGCCCAACGCCCTCGTGCCGGTCCTCACCATCATGGGCCTGCAGTTCGCCAACCTGATCGCCGGCGCCATCGTGGTCGAGAACGTGTTCGTCCTGCCCGGCCTCGGCCGGCTGATGCTGCAGTCGATCTCGAACCGCGACACGCTGGTGGTGCAGGATTGCGTGATGCTGATCGCGATCCTGGTGATCGCGCTCAATTTCCTGGTCGACGTCGCCTGCGCCGCGATCGATCCGCGCCTGCGGAGCCGCGCCGCATGAGGTTTGCCCGCGGCGGTTTCGCACTGTGGCTCGGCGGGGCGCTCGCCGCGGCGCTGCTGGCGATGGCGCTCCTGTCCCTCGTCTGGACCCCTTACCCGCCCGCCGCCATCGACATCCCGCACAAGCTCGCGCCGCCTTCGCTCGCGCACTGGTTCGGCACCGACCGGCTGGGGCGCGACGTCGCCTCGCAGATCATCGCCGGCGCCCGGGTGTCGATCCTGGTCGGCGTCGTCGCGGTCGTCATCGGCCTCGTGTTCGGCGTCGCGCTCGGCCTCGTCGCCGCGTTTCGCAAGGGCGTCGTCGAGGACGCGATCATGAAGGGATGCGACTTCGTGTTCGCCTTCCCGGCGCTGCTCACGGCGATCATGTTGACCTCGACCTTCGGCCCGGGCGTGGTCAACGCGATCGTCGCCATCGGCGTCGCCAACGTGCCGATCATCGCAAAGCTCACCCGCGCGACCGGCGCCGCCGTGCTCGCGCGCGAATTTTCGCTCGCCGCCCGCGGCGCCGGCCGGGGCCCGGTCGCGATCGCCTTCGACCACGTCCTGCCCAACATCGCCCCCGCGCTGATCGTGCAGGCGACCATCCAGTTCGCCATCGCCATCCTCGCCGAGGCGGCGCTGTCCTACCTCGGGCTCGGCGCGCAGCCGCCGCAGCCGTCGTGGGGCCGGATGCTGTCCGACGCCCAGAGCGTGCTGTTCAACGCGCCGGGCCTCGCGATCTATCCGGGCGCGGCGATCGCGCTCAGCGTCTTCGGCCTCAATCTGCTCGGCGACGGCCTGCGCGACGCGCTCGACCCGAAGCTCAGGGCCCGCTCATGACCCTGCTCGCGGTCGAGAACCTTTGCGTCGACCTGCCGACCGCGCTCGGCGCGGTGCGCGTCGTCGAGGACGCGCGCTTCCGCCTCGAGGCCGGCGAATGCCTGGGCGTGGTCGGCGAATCCGGCTCCGGCAAGACCATGACCGCGCTCGCGCTGATGGGCCTCGCCCCCGAGGGCGCCAGGCTCTCGGGCTCGATCCGGTTCGAGGGCCGCGAACTCGTCGGCCTCGGCGAGGACGCGCTGCGGGCGCTGCGCGGCGACCGGATGGCGATGATCTTTCAGGAGCCGATGACGGCGCTGAACCCGCTGCACCGGGTCGGCGACCAGGTCGCCGAACCGCTCGTGCTGCACCGGGGCATGAGCCGCAAGGCGGCGCTGGCGGAGGCTGTCCGCCTGCTCGGGCGGGTCCGGCTCGCCGACCCGGAGCGGGCGGCGCGGAGCTACCCGTTCGGCCTCTCCGGCGGCGAGCGGCAGCGGGCGATGATC
Source organism: uncultured Roseiarcus sp. (assembly GCA_945957375.1). Classification (GTDB taxonomy): domain Bacteria; phylum Pseudomonadota; class Alphaproteobacteria; order Rhizobiales; family Beijerinckiaceae; genus Roseiarcus. The sequence goes on along the minus strand of CAMFKX010000348.1, from coordinate 335 downwards.
GCCATGGCGATCGGCTGCGGCCCGCGCCTCGTCATCGCCGACGAGCCGACCACGGCGCTCGACGTCACCGTGCAGGCGCAGATCCTCGCCCTGCTCGACGGACTGCGCGCAGAATCCGCCATGGGCCTGATTCTCGTCAGTCACGACCTCGCCGTCGTCGCCGGCCATTGCGACCGGGTGGTGGTGATGTACGGCGGCCTGGTGATGGAGAGCGGCCCGGTCGACGCCGTGCTGCGCGCGCCGAAGAACCCGTACACCCGCGCGCTGCTCGAGGCCCGGCCGGAGCCCGGCCGCCCGCGCGGCGCAAGGCTCAAGACCATTCCGGGCGCCCCCCC
>CAMFKX010000347.1 GCA_945957375.1 uncultured Roseiarcus sp. | reverse complement strand
TCGAGCAGCTGGTCCGTCGCGAACCGCAGATAGCGCTCGAACGCCTCGCGGTCGCGGGCCAGGCGCCGCTCGCGCTCGAAGGCGTCGAAGGCCTCGGCCTGCTCGTCCAGCTCCTTCAGCGTCTCGCGGCGATGGGCCTCGAACGCGCTGTTGCGCGACGAAGGTCCGCCGCGGCGCGCCCAGGGACCGCCATGTCGGAACGCTTCGTGACGCGGGCCGCAGGCGTGGCGGCCGCGCATCGTCCGCCACAGGACATAGACGAGCAGCGCGACGCCGAGCGGATGGAACAGCCAGAAGGCGGCGGCGACCGCGACGATCATCAACGGCAGCGGCGGACGGCGGCGACCGGACCATCGCCAGTCGGCGAATTCCGGGGGAAAGGGCCCGCGACGACCGGCGGGCTCGGTTTCGGCGAAACCAGACATGTTCGACCTCGTGCAGTTTATCCGATATATCGGACAAGAAGCATCTAAGGAGCGATATATCGAATGCAAGAGCGGTCGGGACGGATTTCGCGCCTTCCCCCGGCCGGCTCTCCGGGAATTGAGCCGCGTCAAAGCCGCCGACGGAAACGCGCCTAGGATCGATCTCGCCAGACGCCGAGCCAATTTCGATGGAATGGACGATGGGCGCCTTCGGCGCGAGGAGCGTTCAGTTGCGGTCAGCGAGAGTGCTGGCCGCCGCCGTCGCGGCCGCGGTTCTGGCGGCGGGTCTGGCGCTGGGGGCGGAAACGCGGCCGAACGTGGTGCTGGTTCTGGCGGACAACGTCGGTTACGGAGACCTCGGCCCCTACGGCGGCGGCGAGTTGCGCGGTTTTCCGACGCCCCGCATCGACGCGCTGGCGCGCGAGGGGCTTCGGCTGACCCAGTATCTGGTCGAGCCCGCCTGCACGCCGTCGCGGGCGGCGCTGATGACCGGCCAGTACTCGATCCGGAACGGACTGTCGCTGGTGCTGGTCCCCGGCACGTCGAACACGCTTTCCGGCAGCGCCTTCACGATGGGCGACATGTTCCACGCCGAAGGCTACGCCACGGCGATCTTCGGCAAGTGGCATCTCGGCCGCGATCCGCAAAGCCTGCCGACCGCGCACGGCTTCGACACGTTTTACGGCATCCCGCCGGACTGGTCTTGGGACTCGGCGGATTACCTCGACACGATCCGGCTGACGCATTCGTACGAGCCCGCGCATGAAGCCCGCGTGGCGGCGGCGACCATGATCGTCGAGGCGACCGCGGGGGGGCCGCTGCGCGACGTCAAGCCATACACGGCGGAGGTCCGCGCCGAGATCGACAACGAACTGACCGACAAGGCGATCGACTTCATGGCGCGAAGCCACGCCGCCCAAAGGCCGTTCTTCGTCTACCTGCCGTTCTCGATGGGCCACTACCCGAATATTCCCTCGAAGGCCTTCGCCGGCAAATCGCGCATCGGCAACTACGGCGACAAGATGATGGAGGGCGACTTCCATGTCGGCCAGTTGCTGGATGCGCTCAAAGCCCTCGGGATCGACAACGATACGATCGTCCTCTTCGCCTCGGACAACGGACCGCAGGGGATGACGGTCCGCGAACTCGGCAATAACGGCACGCCCGACTCTGGCTTCAGCGGCCCGTTCCGAGGCGAGCTCGGCGACGCCAGCGAGGGCGCGATCCGCACCTTCGCCTTCGTCCGCTGGCCCGGCCATGTGAAGCCGGACACGACCTCCTACGCCATGGTCTCGGAGATGGACGTGTTGCCGACGCTGGCTGCGATCATCGGCGCCAAGCTGCCGGCGGACCGGCCGATCGACGGCGTCGACCAGAGCGACGTGCTGTTTGGGAGGAGCGCGCTCGGACATCGTGAGCAGCTCCTGACCTTCATCGGTCCGGACCTCGTTGCGGTGCGCTGGAAACAGTGGCGAATCTATTACCGCGACATCCATTCGACGGGGGAAGGGGCCCAGCGGCTCGGCGGTCTCGAATCAGCGAGCAGCGAGATGAACGGCTATCCGAAAATCTTCAACATCGAGATGGATCCGGGCGAGCAGCTGAATGTCGCGTTCCTGTTCCCCTGGGTGCTCGATCCGGCGCTAAACGCCGTGCGGGGCTACGAGCGTTCCTTGAAGGCGGCTCCGAGCCCGCTCGCGCCGAACGTCACGCGGTTCCGGGGCGGCGGATGAGGGTCGGCGCCAGCGTCGCTCGATGCCCTGACTTGAGCGCCGCCCATCGTCGCCCCGCTCAGCCGAGCGCGAGGATCTCGGCGCGGCAGGCGCGGGCGAAGAGGTCGATGACGTTGGCCTCGTTCTCCTCCATCATCGCGCGCATTTCGGCCGCGCTGCGCGGCGGCCCCATCGACAGATCGACGACGAACTTGAGCGCCCGTTCGGCCGCTTGCACGACCGGCGCCGACGCCGTCAGCACGATCCTACCCTTCAGCGCGAAGGCGGACACGGTCTTGTCGAAGTCGACGGTCTCCGACTGAATCGCCCCGGCGTAGAGCGCCGCGATCTGGTCCATGTAGCGGCCGTACAGGTCCTGCCGGGCGGCGCGCTCGGCGGCGATGCGGGCCGCGCGCGCCTGCGCGGTCGTGGTCAACCAGGTGGTCGCGAGCGAGGTTGCGCCGCCGATGATCGCCCCGGCGAGGCCCGCGAGCGTCGACAGCGTGCCGGAATCCATGGGCCCCTCCGAAACGGGCGAATGTCGCCGCGTCACCTCGTGGCGGACCGGGCCGCGCTTCGCAAGGGCGCCTTCGCCGCCGCGAGCGCGTCGAAGGCGTGAATCCAGCCGAACTGCTCAGGGAACGCCGCGATCAGCGCGTCGCGCGCCGCCGTTGCGCCGTCGGGCAAGTGAAGGGCGCGGTTGCCCGCCCAGGACGCGCGCTGGATCGCCCGGGTTCGCGGCCGGCGCAGGGCTTCGTAGGCGGCAAGCGCGCCATTGACGTCGCCGTCCTGCGCAGCGAACAGTTCGGCGACGGTGACCGCGTCCTCGATCGTCGTGTTCGCGCCCTGCCCGTGGTGGGGCAGCATGGCGTGCGCCGCGTCGCCGAGGAGCGCGACACGCCCGCGCCGCCATCGCGGCAGTGGGTGCGCCAGAAACAGGCCCCAGCGGGCCTCGTGAGCGACCGCGGCGATCATTTCGGTCACGGCTGGATGCCAGCCCTCGAAGAAAGCGAGCGCCTCCGCCGCGCTCGACGGCGCCAGTCCCCGTTCGGCATGTGGCCAGGCGCGCGGAGCTTCGACCACGGCCAGGAAATTGACATGGCCCGCGTCGCCGCCGATCGCATAATGCAGCAGATGCGCCGACGGCCCCATCCAGAACTGGATCGCCTGCGGATCGGGGAGCGAAGGCAGCCGGTCGATCGGCACGATGCCGCGGAAGCCGCTGGTTCCGGAATAGAGCAGCCCGTCGTCGCCGACCACATGACGGCGCGCGACCGAGCGCACGCCGTCGGCGGCGATCACGACGTCCGCCGAGACGCTCCCGCCATCGGCGAAAGTCAGCGTCACCGCGCCCTCGCGCTCGTCGAGGCCGACGAGGCGGCGGCCGAGATGGAGGCGATCGGGGGCGACGCCGGCGCTCAGCGCCCGCTGCAGATCGGCGCGATGGACGCCGCAATAGGGCGCGCCGAAGCGTTGCCGATAGGCGCCGCCGAGCCGCATCGGATGGGCTGCGATCCGCGCGCCGCTGCGGCCGTCGCGGTAGACGAGTTCGGTCGGCTCGGTCGAGGCGGCGACGACCGCGTCAAGGAGGCCGAGGCGGCCAAGCTCGCGCGTGGCGTTGGCCGACAGCGCCACCGCCGCGCCGATCTCGGCGAGTTCGTGCGCCTGCTCGAAAAGATCGGCGTCGAGGCCGCGCGCCCGGAGCGCATGCCAAAGCGTCAGGCCGCCGATGCCGGCGCCGACGATGGCGATCTTTGGCTTCTGGCTTGGCATGGCGCAGGTTCGTTCCGGGACGGCGGATGATGTTCGAGCGCGGTGGGCGGAGTGTCAAATGGACCGATTTTCGAGATGAATTGACAGAGCCGCAATCGGGCAAAACTTCGCGACATGCGGAGAGATCAAAGGTCGCGCCGCCGGCCGAAGCCAGCACCGGAGGTCCAATTTTGGACTCCAGGCCGTGCGACGGTCGCCGCGCTTGAAAACGGGAGGAACGAAATGGCGAAGTTCATGGTCCTGTACATGGCCAACCCCACGGATTTCGAACGGATGATGAGGGAGTCGACGCCCGAGCAGCAGAAGAAGGGCATGGACGCCTGGATGAAGTGGATGGGCGACCATCAGGCTTCGCTCGTCGACGGCGGGGCGCCTCTCGGCAAGACCCGACGGGTCGACGCGAGCGGGGTTTCCGATACCAAGAACGGCATCGGAGGGTACTCGATCGTCCAGGCGGATTCCGCCGACGCGGCGGCCGGAATGTTCCGGAAGGATCACCCGCATCTCCAGATGCCCGGCGCATGGGTCGAAATCATCGAGATCATGCAGATTCCGGGAATGTAGGAGGCTTCGCGGCCGGGGACGGGGAAGCCTACTCGGCCGCGTCCTCGCTCCGCGACGGAACGCCGCCCGCCGCGATCCACCCGCGCAGGTCCGCCTCGGCCCGCGCCGACAGCGCCCGCTTGCGCGCCACGCCGCGCTCGGGCCCGCGCAGGCGCTTGCCGGTCTCGTCGGCGCGCGGCTCGACGATCGGGGGAAACAGGCCGAAATTGACGTTCATCGGCTGGAACGAACGCGGTCCCGCGTCGATCGCCTCGATATGGCCGCCGGTGATGTGATTCATCAGCGCGCCGACCGCGGTCGTCACCGGCGGCGGCTCGCAGGCGCGGCCGAGCCGCTCGGCGGCGGCGAAGCGGCCCGCGATCAGGCCGATCGCGGCGCTCTCGACATAGCCTTCGCAGCCGGTGATCTGGCCGG
>CAMFKX010000346.1 GCA_945957375.1 uncultured Roseiarcus sp. | reverse complement strand
CGCCGACGCCGAGCGCCCGGTCGACCCCGGACAGATAGAACGGCCAGGGAAACGCCGCCTCGGGCAATTTGTAAAAGCGGCGCCGCGAGGGGCAATAGAGAAAGACCGCCCGCCCCGGGTCGGCGTGCGAGACGACGACGGCCGGACGGACATCGTCTTCGCCCGCCGCCTGAAGATAATCGGTCGCCATCCGCCCGACGATCAGGCCCAGTTCGACGGCCATGGCGTCGACGAACTTCTCGTCGTCGGAGCCGGGCAGGACCAGCCCGAGGTCCTCGTAGACGCCGAAGCCCTTTTCGCCGATCCGCTCCTCGACGGTCCTCACCAGCCATTCGTGGTGGCGCCCGTACGCCTCGTCGTCGCGCTGGTAGGCCGTCCGCGCGCCCGCGCATTCGCCTTTTCGGCAGATTTCGTAGACCCGCGTCAGGGCGGCGCAGTCGAAATGGGGCGCGACGTTGATCCACGGCGTCTCGGCGTGGACGGCGAGCCGCAAGGTCTTCTTCGCGCCTTCTCCGAGACCGTCGAGGCCGGGGGCGATCGCGTCCAGGATCCCGGGGGATCGATGGGCGAAGGCGTCGCCGTGGCCTTCGCCGCTGGCCTCGGTGCCGCAGCGGCTGTCGGCGCATTCGAATCCCGCCTTGGACGGCCGCTGCCCCTCGTCGGCGGCGACGAGGTATCCGCCGAGCGCCGCCCGGCTCTGGCGGGAGATCTCGTTGAAGGTCTGGATCAGCGCGTCGAATGTCCCGCCCATCGCGATCAGGAGCGCGGACAGGCGATACCGGAACGTCGGCCGATGGCCGCAGCGCGCAGCGGCGGCGATCAGGGCCGCCTTGTCGCGGTCGTCGCGCTTGACGCGGTGAAGCCCCTCCATGAGTTGCAGCGCTGGGCGCCGCAGCTCCTCCGGAAGCGCCTTGAGAGCCTCCATGACGGGCATGAACTTGCGGTCGAACGTCAGCAGCAGCCGATGGTCGACGGCGGCGATCGCCCGGTCGATCGCGGTGTGCTTGTAGTCGGACGCCGGCATGGCTTTTCGAAATCGCGTCTCGCGGGGCCGGCTGCGCCGGCGGCGACGGCGATCATACGCGCCGAACCGGGGGGTCGAAAACTTGGCCGAACGTCGAGGAGAGGGCCGCCTTGCGGAGCGTGCGGCCGGCGTGGCGTCGCGCGCGACGATCGCGTAACCTGCTTCCCCGCTCCCGGCGGACGGGGCGAGGGCGGTCTTCTCCCGGTGGGAGAGGCCGGCATTTTCAGGAGCGGATCGTTCATGCGTTTCGAGGGCACCAAATCCTACGTCGCCGGCGACGAACTCAAGACCGCAGTCAACGCCGCGATCGCGCTCGAGCGGCCGCTTCTCGTCAAGGGCGAGCCCGGCACCGGCAAGACCCTGCTTGCCCAGGAGATCGCCGCTGCGATCGGCGCGCCGTTCATCGCCTGGCACGTCAAGTCCACCACCCGCGCCCAGCAGGGCCTCTACGAATATGACGCCGTTTCGCGCCTGAGAGATTCGCAGCTCGGTGATCCGCGCGTCTCCGACATTTCGAACTACATCCGCCGCGGCAAGTTGTGGGAGGCGTTCGTCTCTCCGGTCCGGCCGGTGCTGCTGATCGACGAGATCGACAAGGCCGACATCGAGTTTCCCAACGACCTGCTGCTCGAAATCGATCAGATGGAGTTCCACGTCTACGAGACCGGCGAGACGATTCGCGCCAAACTCCGGCCGATCGTCCTCATCACCTCGAACAACGAGAAGGAGCTGCCGGACGCCTTCCTGCGCCGCTGCTTCTTCCACTACATCCGCTTTCCCGACACCGAGACGATGGAGCGGATCGTCGCGTCGCACTACCCGTCGATCAAGCCGCGCCTGGTCGAAGAGGCGCTGCGATCGTTCTTCAGCCTGCGGGACACGCCGGGGTTGAAGAAAAAGCCGACGACGTCGGAGCTGCTCGACTGGCTCAAGCTTCTGCTCAACGAGGACGTCTCGCCGGAGACGCTTCGCGAGCGCGAGACGAAGAAGCTGATCCCGCCGCTGCACGGCGCGCTGCTCAAGAACGAGCAGGATGTGCACCTGTTCGAGAAGCTGGCGTTCCTGAGCCGCAGGGAGCGGTGAGCGCCGGGACGAAGGCGGCGCCCGCTTCGTTGGCGCCAACCCTCGCCCGCTCCAGCCCGGTCATGGTAGGTTCCGGCCGGATTGTCCGCGGAGGCCGGAATATGGTCGTGACGGTGACGAGCAAGGGTCAGGTGACGATCCCGAAAGCTGTGCGCGATCGCCTCGGCGTCGCGTCAGGCGGAAAGGTCGAATTCGAGATCGGCGACGACGGTCGCACATACCTGCGCGCCGTTTCGAGCAAGGCGACGCCGAGCAGGTTCGAACGAATGCGAGGCACAGCCACGGGCGGGCTCTCGACAGACGAATTCATGGCGCTCACGCGCGGCGACAGCGGATGACGCTCGTCGACACGAATGTGCTCCTCGATCTTGCGACCGACGATCCGAAATGGGCGACCTGGTCCGTGAGCCAATTGGATGGAGCCGTCATCCGGGGGCCTGTTCTCATCAATTCGGTTGTCTGCGCAGAGTTCTCAATCGGTTACGCGCGTATCGAAGAGGTCGACGCGATTCTCGCCGATGTGGACATCAAGCTCGTAGAGACGCCGCGTTCGGCCCTGTCCTTGCCGGGAAGGCTCATCAACGTTATCGCGCGCGAGGCGAGACGCGCACCGGCGTGCTCCCTGACTTCTTCATCGGCGCTGCACGCGGCCGTCGCGAGGTGCGCCCTGCTGACACGCGATCCGCGCCGCTACAGGGAATACTTTTCACGCGTGAATCTGATTTCGCCTGGCGCTGGCAGTCAAGCTGATCCCGCCGCTGCACGGCGCGCTCAAGAACGAGCAGGACGTGCACCTGTTCGAAAGCTGGCGTTCCTGAGCCGGAGGGAGCGCTAGGGGGAAATCCTCGCCTCAGGCGAACGGGTTTCGCGCGTCGAGCCATCCAAATTTCCAGAAATCGCGATCGTTCGTGTAAATCGTTCGGACGCCATGCTGGAGAAGGATCGCCGCGACGTGCGCGTCGGGAACGAGATTGCCGCGCACAGGCATGTCGCCGGCCACGCGTCGATATGCGTCCAGGAAGCCGTCGAGTTCCGAAACGACGCGCACGTGAGTGAGACCGACGAGCGCCGCCACGTTGCCGAGCGCCTCGTCGGGACCGAGCGGCGCCGCGAAGATCCGGGGATGCGTGGCGATGCGCAGATAAGACATCAGCGTCGGCCACGTCAGGTAAAAGATCTCCGGGCCGGCGGCGCAGGTTTCGACAAACCGCCGGGCGGGCTCGTGACGCTCGCTCGAACTGTCCGACGCGTAGAGGAGCACGTTCACGTCGACCGAGTAGCTCACGCCCGTTCGGCGTCCAGAGCGGCGTAGACCGCGTCCTTGTCCGACAGATCGATTAGGGCCTTCATCTCTCGCGCGGTCCATCCGAATGGCGACGGCGGCGCCGGAGACGCGCGGCGCCGGGCCAACGCCTCGGCGAGCAATTCGGAGACGACCGCCCCGATCGATCGGCCTTCCTGCTCGTGAAGCGCCCTGACCTCGCGCATGATGGGGGCGTCGATGTCCAGCGTCGTTCGCATGATGTCTGATGCTATGGCCGGCGACATCTGATGTCAAAATTCCGGGCGAGGAGGACCGCGCCGGCGATAACCATTCGCGCAGGAGCGGCCGTCGATCGTCGTATCCTTCCTAACGCTGCATCTGCTCCAGCGCGCGCACGAACGGCGCGTTGGATATCCGCATCAGGCCGGACGTCGGCCGGTCCATCTCGAGAATGAGATAGAGCGCGCTCGACAGCAGCAGCGCCGCGGCAAGGAAGGTCGTGGTGACGACCGCATTTCGCGGCGTCCGATAGCCCATGCCGGCGAAGATGGCGGCGAGCCACACGATCAGCGTGACCAGCATGGGCGTCGGAATCGTTCCGCCGGCGGCGTCGACGACGGTCCATCGGTCGCGCACCACTTGCCGATAGATCTGACGGGCGTCGTTCCAGAGCGCGAGTTTCTGTTCGTCCGAGATCCGGATCGCGCGCAGGCTCAGGCCCGCCGCGTCGAGCGCCGCCTCCGCCTGCGGGTCCGTCTCCAGAATGTCGGCCTCCCGCAGCGACGTCTGGACGTACCGGAGCAACTGCTCGCGGACGCTCGCGCCTTCAGGGCCCAGGGTGCGCAGGTTCCGGTCGAGCAGGATGAGCTCGGTGGCGAGCTTATGCAGATTGTTGGTGTTGGTTTCATAGGTGTTCTTGGCCGAATCGACCATGAGGCCGAGAACGACCGAGGTCATCACCACGAAGATGTTGGCGGCGAAACGAACCACCTCGATCGTGTCGGCGGCCGGACGCTGCGACCGGAACCGGAGATGAACGAGGGCGCCGGCTTCCGCGGCTCCGATCAGAGCCAGGAAGGTGAGGATCGGCGCAAGATACCCCGTCACGAAAGGCCCCCGAACGCGCGCGCCCGGCCCGCCCGCGGGCGCCGCAGGTCAGCATCTTCGGACTCTCCCTACGCGCGCTCCAGTCTTGTTTAAAGGCTGCGGCTTTTGGGCGCGGGCGTCTTGCGCGTGACGATGACGCAGCGCAATCTCAGCGCATGCGCCGCCTGTTCCTCATCCGCCACGCCAAGGCCGAACCCGGAGTCGGACAGAATGACTATGAGCGCGCCCTGACAGACCGGGGCCGCGACGACGCGCGCCGCGTCGCAACCGTCCTGGCGTCGCGGGGTCTGCTGCCGGCCGCCATGATCCATTCGGGCGCGCTGCGAACCAAGCAGACAGCCGAGATCTTCGCCTCGCAATGGCCGCGCCGGGTCGATCTGTCGGAGGAGCTCGGCCTCTATGACGCGACCAA
>CAMFKX010000345.1 GCA_945957375.1 uncultured Roseiarcus sp. | reverse complement strand
ACTGGCTTTCCTTGTAGGACGCGCCGTCCGGCGTGGTGACGTCGAACAGGTGGATTTTCCGGTAGCGGGCGATCTCCTCGCCCTCGCGGTTGAACACGACCGAGGTGTTGTGGATGCGGTCCTCGCCCTCGATCCTTTCCATGATCGAGCCGGCGTGGACGAAGATCCTGTGCTTGATCGCCTGACCGCGCGCCATCGCGTAGGCCGGGCCGCCGGGGAAGACTTCCGCGTTGGCGAGCTTGTCGGCCTTCGAGCCGCCGGCCCAGTCGAAGAATTCCGGCAGCAGCACCCAGTCGGGCTGTTCCTCGCGGAGGGCGCGCTCGATCAGCGCTTCGGCGGCGGCGATATTGGCGGCCTTGTCGCTCACCGAGTTCATCTGGACGATCGAGACTTTCATGGGCGCGCTCCGGGTCGCCGGCAATGTGGTCGGGGCGCGCGAAGGCGTCAACCGCGGGCGCGCCTGTAGCCGCGGTCGTCGACCGCGGCTGCGCTTGTAGACGCGGTCGTCGACCGCGTCCGCCGCGCTCGGCGAGCGCGGCTACAGGGGGCGCACGAACGCCGCGAACGCCTTGAGCTGGTCGGCGAGGAAGCCGCGCGTCGCCTGGTCGGTCAGCTCTCCGCTCGCGTCGATCTTCTGGTTGACGTGCGGGATGATGACCTCGGGTTTGTTGAGCGGGCGAGCGTCGAGGAAGACGAAGACGTGGCGCAGGTGCAGCTGGGCGCGTAAGCCGCCGAACAGGCTCGGCGAGGCGCTCTGGATCGCGACCGGCTTGCCGGCGAAGGGCTGGTTCGGCAGGCGCGACAGCCAGTCGATGGCGTTCTTGAGCCCGCCGGGAATCGAGTGGTTGTATTCCGGCGTCACGAAGATCACGCCGTCGGCCGCGCGGATCGCGTCGCCCATCGCCGCCACCGCCGGCGGGATCCCGGTCTCCTGCTGGACGTCGTAATCGTAGAGCGGAAACTGGCCGATCGAGCTGAGCGGCGAGACCGTCACCCCCTCCGGCGCGAGCCCCGGCAGCGCCCGGGCGATGGCGGCGTTGTACGAGCCCTTGCGCAGGCTCCCGACCATCACGACGAAATGAAGCGGCGCGTCGGCCATCGGCTGTCCCCCGTCTGCGGAATGCGGCATGATCCCTGCGGTTCATGTCGGCAGTTTGGCGCCGGCGGCGGCCTTGCTAGGATCGGCGGCGAATCGACCGCGGGAGGAAACCCTTGGACACCGACCTCTTCTCCGTGCGCGGACGCACCGCGCTCGTCACCGGCGGCGCGACCGGCCTCGGCCGGGTGTGCGCCGAGGCGTTGCTCGCCGCCGGCGCGCGCGTGCTGATCGCCTCGCGCAAGGCGGAGGCGTGCGAGGCGGCGGCGCGCGAATTGTCCGCGATCGGCCCGTGCGAGGGTTTCGGCGGCACCGTCGCGACCGAGGCCGGCGTCGCCGACCTCGCCGCCGAAACGAAGAAGCGCACCGACGCGCTGCACATCCTGGTCAACAACGCAGGCCTGACCTGGGGCCACCCGTTTCCCGCTTATCCGTGGAAAGCGTTCGACCGGATCATGGCGGTCAACGTCGCCGGGCTGTTCGCCCTCACCCGCGACCTCGCCCCGATGCTGTTCACCTCGGCGACGGCCGACCGGCCTTCGACGGTGATCAACTTCGGATCGGTGATGGGCACCGTGACCCAATCCGAGACCGCTTACGCCTATTCGGCCTCCAAGGCCGCCGTCCATCATCTGACCCGCATCCTGGCGGCGGAATTCGCCGGCCGCCAGGTGACGGTGAACGCCATCGCGCCCGGGCCGTTCCCGACAAACATGACCCGTTTCGCGCTCGGCGACGAGAAGGGCGCGGAGCGGGGTGCGAGCACCGTGCCGATGCGCCGGCTCGGCCGGCCGGAGGACATCGCCGGCGCGCTGCTGTTCCTCGCCGGCCGCGGCGGCGCCTACACCACCGGGGCGATCGTGCCGGTCGACGGCGGGCTCAGCGTCGCCGCGGCGCCGGGGATGTTCGGGGACAACGAATCATGACCGGGTGGCAGGACACCTTGTCATTCTCGACCGCCGAGCTGCACGAGAGCGTCGGACGCAGCTTCGTCTCGCACTGGTTCGTGGTCGACCAGGACCGGATCGACGCCTTCGCCAAGGTGACGGAGGACGAGCAGTTCATCCACGTCGACCCGGCGCGCGCCGCCGATTCCCACTTCGGCGGCACCGTCGCGCACGGGTTCCTGACCCTGTCGCTGCTGTCGCCGATGGCCTACAGCGCGCTGCCCAAGGTCAAGGGCGCGCTGATGGGCGTCAACTACGGCTTCGATCGGGTGCGGTTCCTCCATCCGGTGCGCTCGGGCGGCCGGGTGCGCGCGCATTTCACCCTGACCTCCGTCGTCAAGCGCTCGGAGCGGGAGTGGCAGCTGATCTACGACGTCAGCGTCGAGATCGAGGGGGTCCACAAGCCGGCGCTCGCGGCGACGTGGCTGACGATGCAGGTGGTGGGGTGACGGCCGGCGGGGGCAGCTCAGCCTGAATTTACTGGCGCGGAGTGGCGCAACGAGTCCAGCAGCACTCGACCGCCCGCAGCCGTTGCGGTCGAGTCCCCTTTGGGTTCAGAAATGACACGACCGCCGCCGCGTCGCTTGAAGCACTCTGGCAGATTTTATACACACGATGCGCAGCGCCGATCTCATTCGCGAACTGGAGAAGGCAGGCTGGACCTTGAAGCGTGTTCGGGGGTCTCACAATATCTTCGTGCATCCTTTGCGTCGCGGAATCATCGTCGTTCCTCATCCGAAGCGGGAACTCGGGGTCGGTCTGATCGCGGCAATTCGTAAACAGGCGGGGATATAATCGTGCGCTATCCCATCGTCATCGAGCCGAAAACGGAACGGTCCGATTACGGCGTCGTCGTTCCAGATCTGCCGGGCTGCTTTTCTGCGGGAGAGACGCTCGACGGCGCGATCGCCGGCGCGGAGGAGGCCGGACTCGCCTGGATCGACGCCGCGCTCGACGCGGGCGAACCGGTTCCGCCGCCGTCGTCGCTCGAGGCCGTTCGCGCCAGGTCCGAATATGACGGCTGGATCGTGTCGGTCGTCACCATCGATCCCGCGGCGCTCGACGATACCGCCGAGCGCGTCAACATCACCCTGCCAAGGCGCGTACTCCGTCGATTGGACGAGGACGCCCGCGCGGCGGGAGAGACCCGTTCCGGCTATATCGCCCGACTCGCCCTCGGCGTCTGAACGACGGTCACCCGAACCGCACCGCCTCGCCCCGCGACGGCGTCGCGACCTCGCCTTCCCACATCACCCGCTGGCCGCGCACGATCGTCCCGACCGGCCAGCCGGTGACCGTCTTGCCGTCGTAGGGCGTCCAGCCGCAGCGCGAGGCGATCCAGGAATCGCGGATCGTCTCGACCCGCTTCAGGTCGACGACGGTGAAGTCGGCGTCGTAGCCGGCGGCGATCCGGCCCTTGCCGACGATGCGGAAGATGCGCGCCGGCCCGGCGCTGGTGAGGTCGACGAACCGCTCGAGCGTCAGCCGTCCCGACGCGACGTGGTCGAGCATGACCGGCACCAGAGTCTGGACGCCGGGCATGCCCGACGGGCTCTCCGGATAGGGCTTCGCCTTCTCCTCGAGCGTGTGCGGCGCATGGTCCGAGCCGAGCACGTCCACGACGCCCTGCGCGATCCCGCGCCAGATCTCCGCGCGGTGATCGTGGCCGCGGACGGGCGGGTTCATTTGCAGTTTCGTGCCGAGGCGGGCATGGTCGTCCTCGACGCTGAGCGTCAGGTGGTGGGGCGTCGCCTCGCAGCTCGCCACGTCCTTGGCGGAGGCCAGCATCGCGATCTCCTCGCCGGTTGAGATGTGCAGCACGTGGACCTGGGCGCGCGCCTCGCGGGCGAGGCGGATCAGGCGCTCGGTCGAACGCAGCGCGACGGTCTCGTCGCGCCAGCGGTGATGCGAAGACGAGTCGTTGTGGACGCGATGGGGCTTGCGCTCGTTCAGCCGCTCCTCGTCCTCGCTGTGGAAGGCGGCGCGGCGGCGGATCGCCTTGAGGATCGCGAGCACGCCCGCGTCGTCGGCGACCAGCAGCTTGCCGGTCGAGGAGCCCATGAACACCTTGATGCCGGCCGCGCCCGGCAGGCGTTCGAGGTCGGCGAGGTTTGCGACATTGTCGTGTGTGCCGCCGACCCAGAAGGCGAAGTCGCAATGCATGCGACCCTTCGCGCGCCGGACTTTCTCGGCGAGCGCAGCCTCGCTGGTCGTCAGGGGATCGGTGTTGGGCATCTCGAACACCGCCGTTACCCCGCCGAGCACGGCCGCGCGCGAACCGGTCTCGAGATCCTCCTTGTGGGTCGGTCCGGGCTCGCGGAAATGCACCTGGCTGTCGATCACGCCCGGCAGCACGTGCAGTCCGGCGCAGTCGATGCGCTCACGGGCCGAGGCCGCGCTTAAGTTCCCGATCTCGGCGATGCGGCCGTCGCGGACGCCGACGTCGCGGACGCCGACCCCGTCGTGATTGACCACGGTCCCCCCGGAGAGGACGAGATCGAACGTCTTCGGCATGGCCTGTTCCTTGCGTGACGTGGTGCTTGCGCGGCGGCTGACGCCGCCTAATTAACAAGACCCGGCAATGCAAGCGCGATCGGAGCCAGAGGCATGAGCGACAAGGCCGCCTATCTCGAGGATCGGGGCGTCGTCCGCGTCAGCGGCGAGGATGCGCCGGGGTTTCTGCACGGGCTGCTGACCAACGACGTCGAGCGGCTGGCGACGGGCGAGGCGCGCTACGCCGGGCTGCTCACGCCGCAGGGCAAGATCCTGTTCGACATGATCGTCGTGCGCCAGTCGGACGATACGTTCCTGCTCGACTGCACCGCGTCGCAGGCCGCCGATCTCGCCCGGCGGCTCGGCTTCTACAAGCTGCGCTCGAAAGTCGTCGTCGCCGACGTGAGCGATGACCTCGGCG
>CAMFKX010000344.1 GCA_945957375.1 uncultured Roseiarcus sp. | reverse complement strand
GACCGTCGGCGCTGCGGACCCTCACCCTGCCGCCTTCGGCGGCTGTCCCTCTCCCCGAGGGAGAGGGGGCGCGTTCCCTTCTCCCTCGGGGAGAAGGTGGCGCGAAGCGCCGGATGAGGGCTCGCCTGCAACGCGATGACCATTGGCGCCGGCGAGCCGCGCGCAGCACAGGGTGACGCCATGTATCTCGATCGCTTTCGTCTCACCGGCCGAGTCGCCGTCGTCACCGGCGGCGGGCAGGGGATCGGGCTCGCCTGCGTGGAGGCGCTCTGCGAAGCGGGCGCGCAAGTCGTCATCGCCGACCGCGACGCGCGGGTCGCCGACGAAGGCCGGGCGGCGCTGCTGGCGAAAGGCTACGTCGTCGACGTCGTCGTCATGGACGTCACCAGGCCCGACGAGGTCGACGCCGCCGCGGCCCGCGTCCTCGCCGAAAAGGGCCGGATCGACGTGCTCGTCTGCAACGCCGGCATCGCCCGGTTCGACACCGCATCCGAGGAAGTTCGCGACGAGGACTGGCTCGCCGTCGTCGATGTCAACCTGAACGGCGTCTTCTGGTGCTGCCGCGCCTTCGGCCGCGTCATGCTGGCGGCGGGGCGCGGCTCGATCGTCAACATCGGCTCGATGTCCGGGATCATCGCCAACAAGCCGCAGGCCCAGGCGAATTACAACGCCTCGAAGGCCGGCGTGCATCACCTGACGAAATCGCTGGCGGCGGAGTGGGGCGCCCGCGGCGTCCGGGTGAACGCCGTCGCGCCGACCTATATCAACACGCCGCTCACCGCGCTCAGCAAGTCGAACAAGGCGATGTATGACGTCTGGATCGAGAACACGCCGATGGGCCGGATGGGCGAGCCGGACGAGATCGCCGCCGTCGTCCTGTTCCTGGCGTCGGACGCGGCCAGCCTGATGACCGGCTCGATCGTGCTGGCTGACGCCGGCTACACCTCGTGGTGAAGGGAAACAAGCGATGGACCTGGGATTGAAAGGCAAGGTCGCGGTCGTGACCGGCGGCAGCGTCGGCATCGGCCTGGCGATTGCGGAGGGGCTGGCGGCGGAGGGCGTCGACGTCGTGCTTGCGGCGCGCGGCGCCGACCGGGTGCGCGAGGAGGCCGCGCGCATCGCCGGGCGCTACGGCGTGCGGGCGGAGGGCGTCGCCTGCGACGTCGCGACCCGCGAGGGAACGGACGCACTGATCGCTGCGACCCAGAGCGCCTTCGGCGGCCTCGACATCCTGATCAACAACGCCGGCACCGGCTCCAACGAAACCGTGATGGAGGCCCCGGACGACAAGTGGCAGGCCTACTGGGATCTGCACGTGATGGCGGCGGTGCGCCTCGCCCGGGGGCTCGCGCCGATGATGAAGGGACGCGGCGGCGGCGTTATCCTGCACAACGCCTCGATCTGCGCCGCCCAGCCGCTCTGGTACGAGCCGATCTACAACACCACCAAGGCGGCGCTGATGATGTTTTCGAAGTGCCTGGCGACCGAACTGATCGGCGACTCCATCCGGGTCAACTGCGTCAATCCGGGGCTCATCCTGACCCCGGACTGGGTCAAGACGGCGAAGCAGCTAACCGCCGACAAGGGCGGCGACTGGCAAGGGCATCTCGACGGCGTGGCGCGCGAATATGCGCCGATCAATCGCTTCGCGAGCCCGGAGGAACTGGCGAACTTCTTCGTCTTCCTGTGCTCGGACCGCGCCAGCTATTCGGTCGGCTCGACCTATTTCGTCGACGGGGGCATGCTCAAGACGGTGTAAAGGCCGGAGCCGCCGACTATCGGTCGGCGGCGACGCCTTCGCTCGTTTCGTCGGGACGCCAACGCGCGGGGCGCGCTAATGCATCGCCTCGCCGGGCACGCGGATGTGATTGATGACGCCGACGACGCCGGGCACGTTGCGGGCGTCGAATTCGGCGCACTGGCGCTGGTAGAGAAGGTCGACCTGCCCGGACATGGTGACCCACCCGTCCTCGACCTCGACCTCGACCCGGTTACGCGGGACCGCAAGGTCCCAGTGAAGCGCGTTCATGACGCGCAATTTGACCTCTTCGCGGTGCGACTGCATCTTCCCATCACCTCCCTCGCCTGTTCTTCTGTCCGGTTCGAGGGGCGTCGCCCTTCACCCTCGGACACGGCGTCGGATGAAAAGGGCGATAGCGCGCCAGTTGAGCGGAAGTGAGGCCGAACGGCTGGAAAGCGCCATGCCTGTCGTTGGGCGGTGTCCCTGTGGTCGTCCCGAGCCGGCGACGCTCACATGCGCCGGGGAGGCCCGGACGGCGCCTCGCGCAGCGCATCCTCGTCGACGCTCATCGCATTGCCGCGCCACACGAATTTGTCGGCCCGCCAGCCCTCGCTCCAGAGCACCGGCAGGAGCAGGTCGCGCACGATCCAGGCGGCCGGGCTCCACCAGCTCAACGGCCAGCCGGCGACCAGGGCGAGCAACGCCTCGGCCCCATACCAATAGACTGCCGCCAGCGCCGCGGCCGCGACCGGCGAGAGCCCGAACTCCGACGCGCCGAACCAGGCCGCCGCGATCATCACCAGACTGGTAGTGAGGATCTCGGGGGCGAAATGCATCGGAAAGGTCGCGCGCCGAAGCCGCGCCCAGCGCAATTGCCGGCCCCAGACGTCCTTGAGCTTGCGCGCGCCGAGCGGCTGCTGGAACGGCTGGCTGACCAGATGCGCGTCGAACCCCTGCTTGTGGATGAGCTTGGTGGAGGCGGCGTCCTCGGCGATCTCCGCCCCGAGCGCCTCGATGCCGCCGCCGGCTTCGAGGATGTCGCGCCGCCACAGCATCGTCTTGCCCTGGGCGAAGCCGAACCCCGCCGCCTCGGCCGCGTACTGCCAGCGCGCCTCGTAGGTGTTGAGGAAGGCGCATTCGATCTCGGCCCCGAAGGATTGCGGTTGCGTGCCGATCGGCGGCGCGCAGACGATGCCGCTGTTGCCGCGCCAGCGCGCGAGCAGGCGCTGGATGTAGTCGCGCGGCATCAGCACGTTCGAGTCGGCCATGATGATCCATTCGCTTCGGGCCGCCTTGAAGCCCTTGACGACGTTGTTGAGCTTGGGATTGGCGCTGACGCGGTCGTCGCCGATCAGCAGGCGGGCCGGACGCTCCGGGTGGGCGGCGATCGCGCCGCGCACCAGCGGGGCGATCGGGTCGTCGTCGCTGGCGAGACAGAACAGGATCTCGTAGTCGGGATAGTCGAGGTCGAAGATCGATCGGAGGGTCTCGCGCGAGAACGCCTCGACGCCGCACAGCGGCTGCACGATCGACACCGGCGGGGCGGAGACCGGAGGCTTCGTATATCCGCTGCGCCGGGCGCAGCGGGGCACTGCGAGGGCCACGCTGAGGGCATGGACCGCGCCCGCCGACAAGCAAATCCCGGCGGCGAATGCGCTGATCGTCATTATCCTGCTGTACTCTCTCCGATCGACGCCCGCACTATTGCTGGCGCTCCACGACGCTTCTATGAAGGCTCATGAGCCCGGTTCCGATCGTCCGTTTCGCGCCCTCGCCAACCGGCCGCATTCACATCGGCAACGCTCGCACGGCGCTCCTCAACTGGCTCTACGTCCGTCGCCGCGGAGGCCGTTTTGTTCTTCGTTTCGACGACACCGACGTGGGGCGCTCGAAAGCCGAGTACGCCGCTTCGATCGAACAGGACCTCGCCTGGCTCGGCGTCGAGCCGGACGACGTGCGCCGTCAGTCGGAGCGCATGGCCATTTACGACGCGGCGGCAGAAAAACTCAAGTCCGCCGGTCGGCTGTATCCGGCCTACGAGACTCCCGAGGAGCTCGACCGGCGCCGCAAGGTGCAGCAGGCGCTCGGTCGTCCCCCGGTCTACGACCGCGCCGCGCTGCGCCTGACCGACGCCGAACGCGCGGCGCTCGAAGCCCAGGGACGCAAGCCGCACTGGCGCTTCCGCCTCGATCCCGGCACGGTGCGATGGGACGACCTCGCGCGCGGCGAGAGCCACGTCGATTGCGGCTCGCTGTCCGATCCGGTCCTCAGGCGGGAAGACGGAACCTTCCTCTACACCTTGCCCTCGGTGGTCGACGACATCGAGTTCGGCGTCACGGACGTCATTCGCGGGGAGGACCACGTCACCAACACGGCGGTGCAGATCCAGCTGTTCGAGGCGCTCGGGGGCGTCGTCCCGCGCTTCGGCCATCACAACCTGCTCACCGACGCGTCCGGCGAGGGCCTGTCGAAACGGACCGGCGCGCTGTCGATCGCCTCGTTGCGCGAGAAGGGCGTCGAGCCGCTGGCGGTCGCCGCGCTCGCGGTGCTGGTCGGCTCGGCCGAGGCGGTGCGGCCGGTCGCCTCGCTCGATGAACTCGCGGCCCTGGTCGAGATCCGCCATCTGTCGCACGGCGCCGCCCGCTTCGACGAGGCCGAACTCGACGCGCTGTCGGCGCGCACGCTCCACGCCATGCCCTACGCCGCGGTCGCGTCCCGGCTGGCCGCGCTCGGGATCGCCGGGGCGGATGCGGAAGCGATCTGGCTCGCGCTGCGCGGCAACGTCGCCAAGCTCTCCGACGTCGCCGACTGGCTTCCGGTGATCGCCGGCGAGATCGCGCCCGTGGTCGAGGATCGCGCCTATCTCGCGCAAGCAGCCGCCGCGCTCCCCGAGGGCGACTGGGATCAGACGACCTGGAGCGCCTGGACCAAGACGCTCAAGGCTGCGACCGGCCGCAAGGGCAGGGAGCTGTTCCATCCGCTGAGGCTCGCTCTCACCGGCCGCGAGTCGGGGCCGGAACTCGCCGCGCTGCTGCCGCTGATCGGGCGCGCTAGAGCGCTGGCCCGACTATCCGCACCTTCGTCTTGACGCCGTCCGGGCTGGTCTGGGTGACCGACTGCCCCTGCGTCTGGTTATAGAAGGTGCTCGACTGAGACGAGGCGCCGGCGATTCCCGACGCGTCGCGGCTGACGGTCGCGGCCGCTGCGCTCAACGCGGCGTTCTCGCCGGCGGAATTGAGGCCCTGGCTCGCGTCGGTGAGGCCGCCGGCCCCCGGCGCGGCCGCGCCCGGCGC
>CAMFKX010000343.1 GCA_945957375.1 uncultured Roseiarcus sp. | reverse complement strand
CTCTCGCCCTGGATCAGCAGGTCGTAGGCCTTGTGGTCGCGATAGGGGCCGTCCTCGCCGTAGCCGGAGACGGAGCAACAAATCAGCCGCGGATAGCGCGCGGTCAGCGCCTCGGCCCCAAGGCCGAGCCGGCCGGCCGCGCCCGGCGCGAGGTTCTGGATGAAGACGTCGGCCTTCTCGACCATCGCGTGGACGAGCGCGAGATCCTCGGGGCGCTTGAGGTCGAGCCGGACCGATTCCTTGCCGCGGTTCAGCCAAACGAAATAGGCGCTCTCGCCGTTGACCAGGTGGTCGTACTCGCGGGCGAAGTCGCCCTCGGGACGCTCGATCTTGATGACGCGGGCGCCGGCGTCGGCGAGACGGCTCGACGCGAACGGGGCGGCGACCGCCTGCTCGAGCGCAACCACCACGACGCCGTCGAGATCCGCCATGTCCGCTCCTCCCGCTCCCGGCTGGGCAAGATCGGCGGAGCACTCGCGGCGCGCAAGGCCCGGCGACTCTCCCCTGTCGCAAGGAAGCGGAACCGCCTCTTTGCGCCGCCGGTCGCGGCGGCGGCAGGTTTCAGTCGGCGGGCAGCTCCTCGAGCTCAGCCTGCCGCAGCACGACCTCGTCGTGGGACTCGCCGCGCAGCCCGGCGTTGAGCTTGTCGCGGTCGAGTTCGCCCTCCCATGCGGAGACGACGACGGTCGCGACGCCGTTGCCGATGATGTTGGTCAGCGCCCGGTTCTCGCTCATGAACTTGTCGATCGAGAACACGATCGCCATCCCCGGCACGAGGCGCGGGTCGACGGCGACGAGGGTCGCCGCCAGGGTGATGAAGCCCGCTCCGGTGACGCCCGAGGCGCCCTTCGAGGTCAGCATGGCGACGCCGACGATCACCAGTTGCTGCATCAGGTCGAGGTGGATGCCGAGCGCCTGGGCGATGAACAGCGTCGCCAGCGTCATGTAGATGTTGGTGCCGTCGAGATTGAACGAATAGCCGGTCGGCACCACGAGGCCGACGACCGAACGCGAGCAGCCGAGCTTTTCCAGCTTCGCCATCAGCTGCGGCAGCGCGCTCTCCGACGACGAAGTGCCGAGCACGATCAGGAGCTCGTCCTTGATGTAGATGAGGAAGCGGAAGATGCTGAAGCCGGTCAGGCGGGCGATCGTCCCGAGCACGACGACGATGAAGAAGGCGGAAGCGAAGTAGAAGGTCGCGATCAGCCCGAACAGGCTGCCGAGCACGCTCGGCCCATATTTGCCGACGGTGTAGGCCATGGCGCCGAAGGCGCCGAACGGCGCCGCCTTCATGACGATGCCGATCACGCCGAAGACGGCGCCGGCGACGTCGTCGATCAGCTTGCGCAGCGAGGCGCTCTTTTCGCCCATCGCCATCATGGCGAAGCCCATCAGGATCGAGAACAGCAGGACCTGGAGAATGTCGCCGCGGGCGAAGGCGCCGACCACCGAATCGGGAATGATGTCGAGCAGGAAATCGACCGTCGACTTGTGCGCCGCGGGGTCGGCGTATTTGGCGACCGCGGCGGCGTCGGGGTGCGCGCCGAAGCCGGCGCCCGGCTGGACGATGTTGCCGATGACCAGGCCGATGACGAGCGCGAAGGTCGAGACCACCTCGAAATAGAGCAGCGCCTTGACGCCGACCCGGCCGACCTTGCGCGCGTCCTGGATGTGGGCGATCCCGGTCGAGACGGTGCAGAAGATCACCGGAGCGATCACCATCTTGATCAGCTTGATGAAGCCGTCGCCGAGCGCCTTGACGCCGGCCGTGGTGGCGAACTCGGGCCAGACGATGCCGACCACGGCGCCGAGCACGATGGCGATCAGCACCTGGACGTAGAGCACGCGATACCAGGGCTTTCGAGTGTTCGCCGCGATCCCCGCAATGGCGGGCGCATCGAGCCGCATGGCCATGGGTTCCCTCCGTCGCCGGCCCGCTTTCCGGGGCCGTTGGCCGATCCAAGCACGATTTTTCCATGTAGGCAAAAGTCCAAAGGATGAACGTCGGCGCCGGGGATCGCGTTCCGGAAGCGTCTTATGGGAGCGCCTCCGCCGGCGGCCGCCGCGAGGGTCCGCGGCCCCAATAAAACGAACGTTTGACTTTTCGCTTGCATCGCGTAGGGAAGAGACCGTTCGGCCAACACGGTCGGCGACGTGCGGGAGAGGGGCGAAAGGCGGATGGCGGGCGCGAAAGGCAGGCGAAAAGCCGAGGACGCGCCCGGCGCGGACGCGACGCCGGACACCCGCGAGCGCATCTTTCTTGCGGCCGAAAGACTGTTCGCCGAGCGCGGATTCGACGGCGTCTCGGTGCGCGACATTGTCGAGGCGGCGAGCGCCAACCTCGCCGCGATCAGCTACCATTTCGGCTCGAAGAGCGAATTGCTGCTCGAAATTTTCCGAACCCGCGCAAAGGAGCTGAACCGCGAGCGCCGCGCGCGGCTGCGCGAAGCCGAGGCGCGCCATGGCGGCGTCCCGCCGCTCGCCGACATCCTGAGGGCGCTGATGGGGCCGCCGATCCTGTGGCGCGATCCGGCGAGCGGCAGGGACACCGCGTCGCGCTTCATCTCGCGCGCGCTCGCCGAAGTGACGCCCGACCTGCGCAAGATTCTCGAATCCGACGTCCGCCACCTGCGCCTGTTCGTCGACGCGTTGGCGCGCGCGCTGCCGCAACTTTCCGAGGACGAGGTGTGCTGGGCGCTGCACTTCACCTCCGGCCTGCCGCACCAGTGCACCGACACCAATTTTCGCCGGCTGGAAGCCCTGTCGGGGGGCGGTTGCGACACGCGCGACGTCGCCGCGGCGCTCGAACGGGCGGTGCGCTACGCGCTCGGCGGCGTCGAGGCGCTGGCCGCGGCGCGGGCGCCGGAGGGGGAGGCGCAAGCCTCGTAGCGCAACACACGCAACGGACACTCAAGGAGAGGCAGGACGATGGATTTCCAATATTCCCCGAAGGTCGAGGCGCTCCGCGCGCGGGTGCGGGAGTTCATGGATCGCTACGTGATCCCCAACAATGCGCGCTGGCGGCGCGAGATCGCGGCCGGCTTGAACCCGCCGCCGGTGGTCGAGGAGCTGAAGGCGATCGCCAAGGCCGAGGGCCTGTGGAACCTGTTTCTGCCCGGCCTCCGGGACGACGAGCCGGGCACCCGGCTCACCAACCTCGAATACGCCCCGCTCGCCGAAATCATGGGCCAGCTGCAATGGGCGTCGGAAGTGTTCAACTGCTCGGCGCCCGATACCGGCAACATGGAGCTTCTGCACCTCTTCGCCACGCCCGAGCAGCGAACGCGCTGGCTCGATCCGCTGCTCAACGGCGAGATCCGCTCGTGCTTCGCCATGACCGAGCCCGATTCGTCGTCGTCCGACGCCACCAACATCAGCACCCGTATCGCGCTCGAAGGCGACGCGTGGGTCGTCAACGGGCGCAAGTGGTTCATCACCGGGGCGCTGCACGCCAAGGTCGCGATCGTCATGGGGATCACCAGCCCCGACGCCGAGCCGCACCGCCGCCAGAGCATGGTGCTCGTGCCGATGGACGCGCCCGGCGTGACGATCGTGCGCGACATCTCCGTAATGAACCACATCTCGGCCGAGTCGCACTGCGAGGTCCTGTTCCGCGACGTGCGCGTGCCGAAGGCGAACCTGCTCGGCGAAGAGGGCAGCGGCTTCGCGCTCGCCCAGGCGCGCCTCGGGCCGGGTCGCATCCACCATTGCATGCGCTCGATCGGCCAATGCGAGCTCGCGCTCGACCTGATGACGCAGCGCGCCCAGGAGCGGAAGACTTTCGGCAAGTATCTGCACGAGCATGGGCCGGTGGCGGAGTGGATCGCGCTGTCGCGCTGCGAGATCGAGCAGGCGCGCCTGCTGACGCTCAAGACCGCGTGGATGATCGACACGGTGGGCGCCAAGGCCGCAGCCGGCGAGATCTCGATGATCAAGGCGGTCGCGCCGCGGATGCAGGTGACGATCCTCGATCGCGCCATGCAGACCTTCGGCGCCATGGGGTTGTCCCCCGATACGCCGCTGGCCGATCTCTGGACCTGGGGGCGGTCGTTGCGCTTCGCCGACGGCCCGGACGAGGTCCACCTGCGCGCGATCGCCCGGCGCGAGATCGCCCGCAGCCGCAAGACCCTCGGCTCGGCGGCCGCCTTCCTGACGCCGCCGCTCGACGACGAGGCGGGTCATGGCTGACGGTTCGGGCGCCGGGAGCCGAAAAACCCCGCGCCCTCACGCTGGCCGCTTCGCAGCCGTTCCTCTCCCGCAGGCGGGCGAGGGCGGCGCTCCCCTTCTCCCCCCGGGAGAAGGCGGCCCGAAGGGCCGGATGAGGGCCCGGCGCCGAAGACGACGGGTGGAGTTCGGCGCCGCGGCGCGAGGAGCCGTCATCCGTCGGGCTTAGCCCGCCACCCTCTTCCTGAGGGAGAAGGGATGCGCCTCACGCCTTCGCCAGCTCCACCGCCGCCTGCGCGGCGAGGATGGCGTTGTTCTTGATCAGCGCGACATTGGCCTCGAGGCTGCGGCCGCCGGTCAGCTCCACCACCCGCTTGAGCAGGTAGGGCGTCGCCTCCTTGCGGCCGACCCCCTGCCGCTTCGCCTCCTCGACCGCCTCGGCGATCCGGCCTTCGATCATGCCCTCTTCGAGCGCCTGATCCTCCGGCACGGGATTGGCGATCAACAGCCCGCCCGGGCCGATCTCGCGTTGCAGGCGGATCATGCGGGCGAGGTCGTGCAGCCCGTCGCAGCGGTGCTCGATCCTGAAGCCGGACGAGCGGGCGTAGAAGGCGGGAAACTCGTCGCAGCGGTAGCCGACGATCGCCACCCCCTGCGTCTCGAGGAACTCCAGCGTCTTCTCGATGTCGAGGATCGACTTCGCCCCGGCGCACACCACCGCGACACGGGTGCGCGACAATTCGACCAGGTCGGCCGAGATGTCGAACGTCTCCTCGGCCCCGCGATGCACGCCGCCGATCCCGCCGGTGGCGAAGATCTCGATGCCCGCGAGCCCGGCGATGAACATGGTCGCTGCGACGGTGGTGCCGGC
>CAMFKX010000342.1 GCA_945957375.1 uncultured Roseiarcus sp. | reverse complement strand
TACGCCATCCATCCGGTGGCCGGCCGCATGCCCGGCCACATGAACGTGCTGCTCGCCGAAGCCAGCGTGCCCTACGACGAGGTGTTCGAACTCGAGGACATCAACAGCGAGTTCGCCCAGGCGGACGTCGCCTATGTCATCGGGGCGAACGACGTCACCAACCCCGCCGCCAAGACCGACCCGAAGTCGCCGATCGCCGGCATGCCGATCCTCGACGTCGAGAAGGCCAAGACCGTGCTGTTCGTCAAGCGCGGCATGGGCTCCGGCTACGCCGGCGTCGAGAACGAGCTCTTCTTCCGCGACAATACGCTGATGCTGTTCGGCGACGCCAAGAAGATGACCGATGCGATCGTCAAGGCGTTCGGGCACTGAGCGGGCGATGGCTTCACGACGCGCCGCGCTCGGTCTCGCCGCGCTCGCCCTGATCGGCGTCGCCGCGACGGCGATCGCCCAGGATCTGAAGCCGACCGCGCTGCCGGAGCGCGAGCGCTTCCGCTGGCCGCTGCGCGGCCCGGTCGCCCAACCGTTCAAGGCCGGGACCAACGACGGCATCGACATCGCCGCGCCGGTCGGCGAGGCGGTCCACGCCGCCGCCGACGGCGTCGTGATCTCGGCGACCGAACTCGACACCTACGGAAAGCTCGTGGTCCTGCGCCACGCCAACGGCTATGTGACGGTCTACGCCGACATGAGCGAGATCGACGTCAAGGAGGGCGATCAGGTCCGCCGCGGCCAGATCATCGCCAAGTCCGGCAAGACCGGTAACGTTCCGGCGCCCCGCCTCCACTTCGAGCTCCGCCGCGACGGCAAGGCGATCGACCCGATCCCCCTGATGGTGCCGATCTAAGCCCGGCGTGTTTCGAGGCCTTTCAAGGGCTTGCGCGGAACCGGGTGGCTACCCGAGCCCCTGCCGCCGCCCTCGTCCCGAGCCTGTCGGAGGACGCTCCAGATGGCGGCGAGTCGGCCCGCTGGATCATCCTTCGACACCCCGGATCAAGTCCGCGGGTCAGGATGAGGTCCGCGTCTGGCATGCCGAGCCCGCCCCTCCTGCTACCCAAAAGCCCCTGTCCGCCGCCCTCGTCCTGAGCCTGTCGAAGGACGCTCCAGATGGCGGCGACGGTCGGCCCGCTGGATCATCCTTCGACAAGCTCAGGATGAGGTCCGACAAGCTCAGGATGAGGGCCGACAGGCTCAGGATGCGGTTCGCGCTTACCGCGGCAGCACCGTTGCGCCCATCAGGGCCTGGTCGATCGAGGCGGCGCACTGACGGCCTTCGCGGATCGCCCAGACGACCAGCGACTGGCCGCGGCGCATGTCGCCGCAGGCGAACACCTTCTGCAGCGAGGTCGCGTAGGCGACCTGGTCGGCCGCGACGTTGCCGCGCCCGTCGAGCGCGACGCCGAGTTCGGCGAGCAGACCCTCCTTGACCGGCGAGACGAAGCCCATCGCGAGCAGCACGAGATCGGCCTTGATCGTGAATTCCGTGCCCGCGATCGGCTTCAGCTTGTCGTCGACTCTGTTGCACTTGAGGCCGGTGACGTGGCCGTTTTCACCCTCGAAAGCGCTGGTCAGAACCGCGAATTCGCGCTCGGCGCCTTCCTCGTGGCTCGAGGAGGTGCGCAGCTTCAGGGGCCAGTTCGGCCAGGTCAGCATCTTGTCTTCGTGCTTGGGCGGCATCGGCAGGATTTCGAGCTGCGTCACCTTGACCGCGCCCTGACGGATGGAGGTGCCGATGCAGTCGGAGCCGGTGTCGCCGCCGCCGATCACCACGACGTGCTTGCCGCCGGCGAGGATCGGCTGGTTGGTCGTCGCCGGCTCGTTCGAGACCCGGCGGTTCTGCTGCGGCAGGAAATCCATCGCGAAATGGACGCCCTGGAGCTCACGCCCGGGCACGGGCAGGTCGCGCGACGCCTCCGCCCCGCCGGCGAGCGCGACGGCGTCGTGGCGGTCGAGAAGCTCTTTCGCGCTCACGCTCTGGCCGACGTGGGCGTTGTAATGGAACGTGACGCCCTCGGCCTCGAGCTGCTCGACGCGTCGGTCGATATGCCGCTTCTCGAGCTTGAAGTCGGGGATGCCGTAGCGAAGCAGGCCGCCGGCCTTGGCGTTCTTCTCGTAGACGTGGACGTCGTGGCCGGCGCGGGCGAGCTGCTGGGCGCAGGCGAGGCCCGCGGGGCCGGAGCCCACCACCGCGACCGACTTGCCCGACTTCGCCGCGGGCGGCTCGGGGCGCACCCAGCCTTCGGCGAAGGCGCGGTCGATGATCGCGCATTCGATCGTCTTGATCGTGACCGGGGTGTCCTGGATGTTGAGGGTGCAGGACGCCTCGCACGGCGCCGGGCAGACGCGGCCGGTGAATTCCGGGAAATTGTTGGTCGAGAGCAGGTTGCGCGCCGCTTCCTCCCACTCGCCGCGATAGGCGAGGTCGTTCCAGTCCGGGATCTGATTGTTGACCGGGCAGCCGTTGTGACAATAGGGGATGCCGCAGTTCATGCAGCGCGCCGCCTGATTGCGGGTCGCCTCCTCGCTCAGCGGGATGACGAATTCGCGGTAATGGCGAATGCGGTCGGAGGCGGGCGCATAGCGCCGGTCCGCGCGATCGATTTCGAGAAATCCGGTCACCTTACCCATTCCCTGTAAATCCCCGCTCACCACCAACGACGCGTCCCCGCGACGCGCGATTTGATCTCAACCCAACCTGCCGAGCCGCCCTCGGGCGACTCGTCAACTACAACAGCGCCGCGCGCTTCCGAACGCCAGACATCGCATCGGACGAGAGATGATGCGAAACATTGAGAAACTCGAGAGCGCTCACAAAACCGTCGACGTCGCGGTCGACAATCAGATCCGGAAGGATCTCTTCCGAGTCTTCATAAGGCGTCGTGCTGAGGCCGACGCCAATCGCATTCGCTTCCGCATCATAGGTGACAGACCCGGGGAAGCCGTCGTGTTCGCTATCGACGAAATCGAGCCTGGCGGGCGCGTTGCGCGTCCGCACAGCCACGTCGACTATGCGCCCGCCCTCGTCGAAACCGATGGAAACGTCATCAAACTCGTCGACGCGATCGACCCTCGCGGCGCTGAAGTGGACGACCACAGTCGCTTCCGACGGCCGGATGTTCATCGCCTCTTCTCCGCTCTGTGATCCACGAAAGCCGACACCACGATCCTTTCATTGCCGACGACGTCGAACACGACGTGCAACCAACGATTACCCAACTCCTCGATCCGACGAAAAGCGGATTTTCGCGCCGGACGCGAAGCGCTTTCACGAACGAACTCCGGGCGCTCCATCGTTCGCTCGACCCATTCCGCCCGGAGGCCACGCTCGGCGATCCGAAGCGCGGCGTGCGCAGTGAGGCGCATCGCCTTGCTTCGGCGTCGCCGACGCCCTCACTCGCCGGCGGCCAGCATCGTCTGCTCGCCCTGCGCCGCAAGCTCCGCCAGAGCGCGCCGGTACTCGACCGGCATCACCTTGCGGAACTTCGGCTGGAACACGTCCCAGTTCTCCAGGATATGACGCGCGCGCGCCGACCCGGTCGCCCGGGCGTGGTTGGAGATCAGCTGATGCAGGCGCTCGCCGTCGAACCGGCTCATATCGCTCATCACGTCGACCCGGCCGTGCGACTGCAGGTCGCCGCCCGAATGCAGGTAGCGCTGCATCACCTCTTCCTCGGCCGCGACCGGCTCGAGTTCGACCATCGACAGGTTGCAGCGCTGCGCGAAGGTCCCGTCCTCGTCGAGCACGTAGGCGATGCCGCCCGACATGCCGGCGGCGAAGTTGCGGCCGGTCGAACCGATGACGACGACGACGCCGCCGGTCATGTATTCGCAGCCGTGGTCGCCCACGCCCTCAACCACCGCGACCGCGCCCGAGTTGCGCACCCCGAAGCGCTCGCCGGCGACCCCGCGGAAGTAGCATTCGCCCGCGATCGCGCCGTAGAGCACGGTGTTGCCGACGATGATCGACTTCTCGGGGACGAGGTTCTTCGCCTCCTGCGGCGGATAGACGACGATCCGCCCGCCCGAAAGGCCCTTGCCGACGTAGTCGTTGGCTTCGCCCTCGAGTTCGAGCGTCACGCCCTTCGCCAGGAAGGCGCCGAAGCTCTGTCCGGCGGTGCCCTTGAACTTGACGTGGATCGCCTCGTCGCGGAGCCCCGCGTGGCCGTAGAGTTTGGCGATCGTCCCCGACAGCATCGCGCCGGTCGACCGGTCGGAGTTGCGGATCGCGAGGTCGAGCCGGACGTGCTTGCCGCGCTCGACCGCGTCTTTCGTCTCGGCGATCAGGCGCCGGTCGAGAACATGGTCGATCTCGTGATCCTGCGTCACGCTGCGGTAGATCGTGTCGCCCGGCCACGGCTCGGGCTTCAGGAACAGCCTCGAGAAGTCGAGCCCCTCCGCCTTGGCGTGGGCGTTCAGCGTCGCCTTGTCGAGCATCTGCCGCTGGCCGACCATCTCGTCGACCCGGCGATAGCCGAGCGAAGCCATGATCTGCCGGACTTCCTCAGCGACGAAGAAGAAGTAGTTGATGACGTGTTCGGGCTTGCCGACGAAGCGCTTGCGCAGCACCGGGTCCTGGGTCGCGACGCCGACCGGACAGGTGTTGAGGTGACACTTGCGCATCATGATGCAGCCGGCGGCGATCAGCGGCGCGGTGGCGAAGCCGAACTCGTCGGCGCCGAGCAGGGCGCCGATCACGACGTCGCGCCCGGTGCGCAGGCCGCCGTCGACCTGCACCACAATGCGCGAACGCAGGCCGTTCATCACCAGCGTCTGGTGGGTCTCGGCGAGCCCGATCTCCCACGGGCTGCCGGCGTGCTTGATCGAGGTCAGGGGCGAAGCGCCGGTGCCGCCCTCGTAGCCCGAGATCGTGACGTGATCGGCCTTGCACTTGGCGACGCCGGCCGCGACCGTGCCGACGCCGACTTCTGAAACGAGCTTGACCGAGACGTTGGCGTCCGGGTTCACGTTCTTGAGGTCGTAGACGAGCTGCTTCAGGTCCTCGATCGAGTAGATGTCGTGATGCGGCGGCGGCGAGATCAGGCCGACGC
>CAMFKX010000341.1 GCA_945957375.1 uncultured Roseiarcus sp. | reverse complement strand
GCCGCCCGAACGGGACCGGCCGCGCGCCGGCGTTCGTCCGCGCGATCCAGTTGCCGGTGAAGCTCGGCGTGACCCGGCCGCCGATCAGCAGGATCAGCAGCACCAGGACGGCGAGCGCGGCGCGGGTCGAATGATCGGCGAGGCCCTGGCGGGCGTCCTCGACGTGGAAGGCGAGGTCCGCGACGGCGAGCGTGAGCACGAGCGCGGCGACGCCGAGGTTGCGCCAATTGCGTCCCCTGATCACCTCGCGCGCGACCAGCGCGGCGAAGGCGAGCAGGAATCCGGCGTCGATCCCCGCGGCGCCCGTCCTTCCGATCGACGCGGAAGCGAACACGGCGATGCGCCCGGCCGCCCACAGCGCCGCGAGCGCCGCAAGGGGCAGGCCCGCGACCGGCAGGTGCCCGGTCCAGTTCGGGATGGCGGTAAGGAGGAAGCCCGCCACGACCGCCTCGCCATAGCCGAAGATCATCTCGTGCGCGTGCCAGTCGACCGCGGAGAAGGCGGTCGGAATCGTGATCGCGCCGACGAACGCCGCCGGCCACAGCGCCATGCCGACCACGGCCCAGAGACCCGCGCCGAGGAAGAACGGCCGGAAGCCGCGGCTGAACAGCGCGGCGCCGCGCCAGGCGCGGGCGGCGGCGGCCGAACGATGGACGGAAGCGTGATCGGCGGCGCTCATGACGAGGATCCTTTTGGCGCGAATGCCCCGGGGGAGGCTTAGGCTCGCGCGGCCGGCCGGTCCTTGACCTCGGTTAAGGGCTCCCAACGGCGCCCGCTTAACCGAGGTCAAGGCAGTCTTCGTCGCGATCGGCGAGCCTCGTCACGGTCCGGTCGGCCAGCGATCGGGCGCCTTGGCACGAGGATGCTCATGACCCCCTTTCTCGACGTCCCGCTGATGGATGGCGACCACGCGGCCATCGAGGCGATGATCGTCGGCTTCGCCGAGAAGCCCGACGCCGAACTGCGCGACGGCTTCGAAGCGATCGCCGAGGCGATCCGCGCCCATTTCGCCCGCGAGGAGGACGCGATGACCGAAGCGCGCGTGCCGATCCTGCACTGTCATCTCGAACTGCACGCCCAGTTCCTGCGCGAGGTCGAGGCGATGCGCGCCGAAATCGCCGCGCGCGGCCCGGCGGTCGCCCGCGACCTCGTCGGCGCCGTCCTGCCGCACATGCTCGCCAACCACATCGGGACCGCCGACACGGTCAGCGCGCGCTTCCTGCGCGAATAGCGCAGCGGGTCGCAGCATGCGCAGACGATGCGCGTCGGTTGAGGCAACAGGTCGCAGGCGCAGTCCCTGAAGCGGCATTGACGGCGCCGCAACGCGCATGGCAACAAATTGGTACAAGAAATACCACATTAAGCCGATGCGGCGCAGGCGCCGTCGCGGCCGAGAGGCGTCATCATGACTGCGCCGAACCGATCCGAAATCCCTGCGGCGCCGGGCCTCGCCGCGCCGGCCGCGCCCGACGTCGGGGCCATGATCGACCATGTCGTCAGCCGGTTCCACGAAGCCCACCGGCGCCAGCTTCCCGAACTCGTCCGTCTCGCCGAACGAGTCGAGACCGTGCATCGCGACGACCCGGACGCGCCGCTCGGCCTCGCCCAAATCCTGCGCACGACGCAGGGCGAACTGACGCGGCACATGATGAAGGAGGAGATCGTCGTCTTTCCGCGCATGCGGCGCAACGTCGGCGCTCCGCTCGACCAGCGGCTCGCGGAGCTCTCCGCCGAGCACGACGCCCACGGCGAGGCGCTCGCCCGCATCCGCGCGCTGAGCCACGATTTCACCGCGCCGGAAGGCGCCTGCGGCAGCTGGCGCGCGCTCGCCGCCGGCCTCGCCGAATTCGCCGACGATCTCGAACGACACGTCGCGTTCGAGAACGACGTTCTTTTCCCCGTATTCCGCAATTGACCGCGGTCGAAGTCATTTCCCATCCGAGAGGTCCGACATGGAACGCCTGACGACGGCGGCCGCGCGCAACATCTTCTACGGCGGCTCGATCTTCTTCTTCGTGATTTTCGCGCTGTTGGTCGGCAACAGCTACATGCAGGCGCGCGACATCGAGCTGAACCATCCGATCAGCGCCGACGCCGCGCGCGGCAAGCGGGTCTGGGAGAAGAAGGCCTGCTTCGACTGCCACACGCTGTTCGGCGAGGGCGCGCGCTTCGCTCCCGAGCTCGGCAAGGTCTGGCTCAAATACGGCGGCGACAAGGACCCGGCCTCGGCCGAGGAGACGTTCAAGGCCTGGTTCGCCGCCCAGCCCAGCCGAACCGAGGGCCGGCACCAGATGCCGCAGCTCCACCTCTCGGACGGCGACGTGCACGACATGGCCGAGTTCCTGCGCTGGACCGCCCTCGTCGACACCCAGAACTGGCCGCCGCAGCCGAAGAAATAACTCCGCTCCTTTCGAACCTCAGAGGCTCGCCTATGAAATATCCATCGCAGAGCGTCGCGCTCCCGTACTTTATCGGGGCGCTGACCATCTTCTCGCTTCAGCTGGTGTTCGGCCTGATCGGCGCGACCATGTATGTGGCGCCGAACCTGATTCCGCCGGAGCTGCTGCCGTTCAGCGTGGTGCGCATGATCCACACCAACGCGCTGATCGTCTGGCTGCTGCTCGGCTTCTTCGGCGCCACCTATTTCCTTCTGCCCGAGGAGACGGAGCGCGACATCTGGTCGCCGATGCTCGCCAAGGTGCAGTTCTGGCTGTTCTTCGTCGCGGCGGCGGTCGCGGTGGTCGGCTATCTGTTCGGCAACTACGACGGGCGCTCCTATCTGGAGCAGCCGATCTATATCAAGGTCGGCATCGTCGTCGTCGCGCTGATGTTCCTGCTCAACATCTCGATGACCGCGCTCGCCGGCCGCAGGACCGTGATCACCGGAATCCTGCTCATGGGGCTCTGGGGCGTCGCGATCTTCTTCCTGTTCGCCTTCTATGTTCCCGCCAATGTTGTCATCGACAAGATGTTCTGGTGGTGGGTGGTGCACCTCTGGGTCGAGGGCGTGTGGGAGTTGGTGATGGCCGCGATCCTCGCCTTCCTCTTGATCAAGCTCACCGGCGTCGATCGCGAGGTGGTCGAGAAGTGGCTCTACGTCATCATCGGCACGGCGCTGTTCTCCGGCATCCTCGGCACCGGCCACCATTATTACTGGATCGGCGCGCCGGCCTACTGGCAGTGGATCGGCACCATCTTCTCCGCCGTCGAGCCGCTGCCGTTCTTCGCCATGGTGCTGTTCGCCTTCGCCATGGTCTGGAAGGGCCGGCGCGACCACCCGAACCACGCCGCGCTGCTCTGGTCGCTCGGCTGCGCGGTGACCGCCTTCTTCGGCGCGGGCGTACTCGGTTTCCTGCATACGCTGGCGCCGGTCAATTACTACACCCACGGCACCCAGGTGACGGCGGCGCACGGCCATCTCGCCTTCTACGGCGCCTACGCGATGGTCAACCTCGCCATCATCACCTACGCGATGCCGCCGCTGCTCGGCCGCGCGCCCTACAACCAGACGCTCAACGTCCTCAGCTTCTGGACCATGACCACCGGCGTCGGCGTCATGTCGGCGGCGCTGACCTTCGCCGGCGTCCTCCAGACCCACCTCGAGCGGGTGATGGGCCAGGACTACATGGACGTCCAGCAGCAGCTCGGCCTGTTCTACACCATCCGCCTCTACGGCGGCGTGATGACCGCGGCGGGCCTCGTGATGTTCCTGATCGCGATGCTCGTTCCCGGGCGCCGCACAGTTCCGGTCGCCGTGGCCCTCGCCCCCGCGGAGTGACCGGATGACGGCCCGGCGGCGCCTTTGGGCGCCCGGGCCACGACGGATCTCGTCGGTCGCCAGCCGGACGAGATCCCGACCGCCCTCGCCGAGCTGCTTCCCCTCTGCTCGGCGAGGGCTTTCTTCAGGTAACAGCCAACCTCATGCTGAGCCTGTCGAAGCATGATCCAGCAGGCCCGCCCTCTGGAGCGTCCTTCGACACCCCCGGAAGTCCGGGGTCAGGACGAGGGTGAGGAACCCAAGGAAACGCCCATGTCGCTCGCCGTCGTGCAGTCCGACCCCGACGTCCCGTTCTACCTGCCGATCGGGCAGGAGTGCGCCTTGTTCGAGCACGCCTTCCGTCATCGCCTGCCGCTGCTCCTCAAGGGCCCGACCGGCTGCGGCAAGACCCGCTTCGTCGCCCATATGGCGGCCCGCCTCGGCGTTCCGCTGATCACCGTCGCCTGCCACGACGACCTGACCGCCGCCGACCTGACCGGCCGCTATCTCCTGCGCGGCGGCGAGACCCAGTGGGTGGACGGGCCGCTGACCCGGGCGGTGCGCCACGGCGGCATCTGCTACCTCGACGAGGTGGTGGAGGCGCGCAAGGACGTCGCCGTGGTCCTTCATCCGCTCAGCGACGACCGGCGGGTTCTGCCGCTCGACCGCACCGGCGAGACGCTGGAGGCACCGGCGAACTTCATGCTCGTCGCCTCCTACAATCCCGGCTACCAGGCGCTGACCAAGTCGCTGAAGCCGTCCACCCGCCAGCGCTTTCTCGCGCTCGACTTCGGCTATCCCGGGGAGGAGGCGGAGGTCGCGATCGTCGCGGCCGAGAGCGGCTTGCCGGCGCAGCGTTGCCGCGGCCTGATCCTGCTCGCCCGCCGCCTCCGGGCGCTCGGCGACGTCGACCTCGAGGAGGGCTGCTCGACGCGGCTCGTCGTCTACGCCGCGACGCTGATCGCCGGCGGCATGCGCGTCGACGACGCGGTGCGCGCCGCGATGATCGAGCCGCTATCCGACGATTCCGAGACCCGCAAGGGCCTCCTCGACCTCGCCGCCGTGACCCTGGGCTGATCGCGGTGGCGACGCTTTTCGGCCTGCTCGAGCCCGAGGAATTCGTCGGCAAGCTCTGGCACCGCGCGGCGACCTCGGGTGGGCGCACCCGCTTTCCCGAGGCGGCCTCCCGTCTCGAGGACGCGCGCGTCTCGCTGGGCGTGCTGTTCCGCGGCCTCGGCGGCCCGCCGGCGCTGGCCCTTCGCGGCCTCGCCGACCGCGCCGGACGCGCGGCCGGATGGCGGGATCGGCTCTCCGGCGGCGCGGCGTCGCCGGCGGCGCGTCGCGACAGCCAGGCCCTCTACCTGCC
>CAMFKX010000340.1 GCA_945957375.1 uncultured Roseiarcus sp. | reverse complement strand
AGACAGGTCGCCGACCGCGCCTACAGGGAAGCAGGGAGGCGCCGGTGGGGGCGACGGCGAGATCAAGGACGGGCGGCGGCGACGAGTCCGACGAGGCGCCGCGCGAGCGCGCCGCGATCGACTACGGCCCGCTCGACCGGCGGCTCGGCTACCTCCTGCGCCGCGCCCAGATCGCCGTGTTCCGCGACTTTTTCGCCGCATTCGCCGACATCGACATCCGCCCCGGGCAATATTCCATCCTGACCGTGATCGAGGCCAATCCGGGCCTGCGCCAAGGCGCGGTCGGCGAGGCGCTCGGCATCAAGCGGGCGAATTTCGTCGCCATGGTCGACGAACTGGAAACGCGCGGCTTGCTGCGGCGCGACCCGAGCCCGGGCGACCGGCGCAGCTATGCGCTCAACCTCACCGCGAAGGGCGCGCGCCTCGTCGCCGAGCTTCACATTCGCGCCGAACGGCACGAGCAGAAGATCATCGACGCCGTCGGCGCCGATACCTACCGAGCGCTCGCCGCGCCGCTCAGGGCGATCGCCGCGATCGGCGAGGCGGAGGACGCTCCTGAGGGCTCTTAGCCGGCCAGGTCGCGAGCTTCAGCCTGGTCAGTCCGGCAGCCCTCGCCGCCCGTGAAAGTGATTGCGTATTATGGACAATGAAGATATGGTATTTCTCGGATTGAACAAGGCGCGTCGGCGCCCGGCTGTTTGACATCGTTGGTCAATTAGGCGCCGGGCGAACGCGTCGGCCGTGCGAGCGGCTCCGCGCGCCCTCTTGGCGAGGAGCCCGCGTGAGCGGGACGCTTCCGGTACGCGCGGGCCGCCGAGGCGCCCTTCCTCGATAGGCTCGGGGTCGGTTCATCGAAATGCGCCGCCGGCGGCGGCGCGCCTCACGACGAGGTCTGGTCGTCAAATCGACTCGGCTCTTGGCGCTCAAGCGCTGACATCGCTTTGGCGGCGCAAGCTTCGGGTGGCGGCGAAGCCAACGGCGAGCCGCTCCCAAGTTGCACAATGGAGGTGGTAACCTCTTGGAATCATGGGCGCGCGCAACTTTGCGAGGTGCGGTCGCCCGGCGGTCACCGTGTCTTCAGCACCATCCGGTCGAGGCTCACCGGACCGCCGCCGGCAAAGACGAGATAGAGGAAGACGAAGCAGAACAGGATCGCCGCATCGCCGCCGTTGACGAGCGGATAGATCGACTTGGGCTGATGCGCGAGAAAATAGGCGACGGCCATCTCGCCCGACAGCAGGAAGGCGACGAGGCGCGTCCAGGCGCCGAGCAGCAGGACCACAGCGCCCACGGTTTCAAGGAAGGCCGCGAAAATGATCAGGGGGTTGTCGAGCGGCGGCCCGGCGGCCGGCCAGCCGAACACCTTCGACAGGCCGTGCTCGAGAAAGAGCAGCGCGGCGACGATGCGGAGGACGCTCAGGGCGAGAGGCCTCAGTCTTTCGAGCGTTGCGATGATTGCGTTCATTTTTCTTGCCCTCCGAGTTTTTCATTTGTCGCGGCTAAGACTGGGATAGCGCGCGTTCCACGGCTTCTCAACCGGTAGGCCCGCGCCAGAAAAGTGGAAAGCGCGGGTTCGAGGCCAACTTCGCTCCTCACGAGCCGGGAGAACTCGCTTCGCACCCCCGAATGCGTCCTGGCGACCTTGTTCGTGCGGGCCGGGACAAGAGCTTGAGCGGCATGAAAGGCGGCCAGATAGGCCGCGCGTCCGGCGGCTTCATCGAAGCCAGTACCGGCTACAGCCCGAGCTTCGCGAAGCGATCGTTTCGATTTATCGAGATAGACGGCCGGAAGGAGCGTCAAAACTCTCTTCCTTCGCGGACGATTTCCCGCATGAGCGGGCTTCGCTCCGGATCGAGTTCGACCGGCAGCGGCAGGGCGTTGATGACGGCCCCGGTGTCGTAAAGGATATCCGTCTCGATTTCCGCGAGACGGCCGCTCTCGGTCCAGAAACTCTCCGGATCGGTCAGGAAGACGGCGACGTCGTAATCGGAGTCCGGTCGGGCGTCGCCCCGGGCGCGCGAGCCGAAGAGAACGGCGCGTTCGAGCCGCGCGCCGTAGGTCTTCACCAGCGCGGCGCGAAACTGGGCGAGAACAGGATCGAGAGACGCGTCCATGCCGGAAACCATACCACAGGCGGGACGCGATTTCGCTACTCCCGCACGTGCCGGAGAGCGGCCGCCGCTGCGAAGGGCGCGGCGGCGATGGCGAAGAGCGAGATCGCGCACAGCATCAGGAACGGCGTTAGGAACGGCGCCGCGCCGCCGCTCGCGGCCGACGCCGCGGCGACGCCGAAGATCAGCACGGGAATCGTCAGCGGCAGCACCAGCACCGCCATCAGGAGCCCTCCCCGCCGCAGCGAGACGGTGAGCGCCGCGCCGATCGCCCCGATCATGGTGAGGGCCGGCGTGCCGGCGGCGAGCGTCGCGACGACCAGCCCGAGCGGGGCGGGCGCCATGCCGAGCATCAGGCCGAACACGGGCGAGACGACAATCAGCGGCAGCGCGCTCGTCGTCCAGTGCGCGGCGCACTTGACCAGGGTCACGAGTTCGAGCGGCAGCGGGCCGTCGATCATCACGTCGAGCGAACCGTCGTCCTGATCGGCCTGGAACAGGCGGTCGAGGCCGAGGAGGGTCGCGAGCAGCGCCGCAATCCAGAGGATCGCGGGCCCTAGGCGCGCGAGCAGGTTCATGTCCGGCCCGATGGCGAACGGCATGATCGACACGAGGATCAGGAAGAACACCGCGCCGACCGACGCGCCGCCTCCGATCCGTCGGGCGATCCGCCACTCGCGGGCGAACAGGGCGAGGACGGGGGTCACCGACACGACCGCAATTCGGACCAGTTCGCACCCTCCTCCCTTGTGGGGGAGGGAAGGGAGGGGGGTCGCGCCGAAAAGCCAGAATTTGGCGCACATTGCCGCGGGTGGAGCGGTCCGCATAACCCCCCAACCTGTCCCGCCCCCCCTGGGGGGGCGGGCACGCCAGCGTTTCGCCTTGGTCCTATCCCCTCGCTCACGCCACCCCCTCGACCGCGCCGATCCTCAACTCCCGCGCCCCTTTCAGTCCAAGCGGAGCGTGGGTCGCGGCGACGACGATGCCGCCGTCGTCCATGAACGCCTGCATGACGCCCGCAAAGGACGACTGCGCCGCGACGTCGAGCGCGGTGGTCGGCTCGTCGAGCAGCCACAGCGGCCGGCGGGCCACGAGCAGCCGGGCAAGCGCGACCCGGCGCTTCTGTCCGGCCGACAGCGCCCGGGCGGGAAAATCGATCACGTGGGCGAGGCCGACGCGGGCGAGCGCCGCCTGGGCGGCTTCGCGTCGGGCGTCGCCGCCGAGCGCGCCGGCCCAGAAGGCCAGGTTCTCGCCGGCGGTCAGCGCCCCTTTGAGCGCGTCGGCGTGGCCGAGATAATGCGCCTGCTCGCCGAGCGAGCGCTCGCCGTCGCCGCCGTCGAGCGCAAAGCCCCCGGAGGCGAACGGCAGAAAGCCGCACAAGCCGCGCAACAAACTCGACTTTCCCGCGCCGTTCGGCCCGACGACGATCAGCGCCGAGCCTGCCTCCGCCTCGAAACCGAGACGCGAAAATAGCCTGCGCCCGCCGCGCTCCATCGTCAGGTCCCACGCCCGCAAACGCATGGATTCTCCAGGAGATGCGCCGCCGTGGCCGCTCCGTCGACCAGGGTCGTCTAGCGCGCCGCCGGGAAAGTTTCTATAACCGCGGACCACATACCCCCGCTTTTCGGAGCGCGCGCATGGCCAGCCTCGACAGCTTCAAGTGCCGGAAGTCTCTGACCGTGGGGGCGAAGACTTATGACGTCTTCTCGCTGAAGGCGGCGGAGAAACACGGCCTCGCCGGCGTCTCGGCCCTGCCGTTCTCGCTGAAGATCGTGCTCGAGAACCTGCTGCGCAATGAGGACGGCCGCAGCGTCACCAAGGCCGACATCGAGGCGGTCGCGGCTTGGGCGTCGAACAAGGGCGCCGTCGAGCACGAGATCGCCTTCCGCCCGGCGCGCGTACTGATGCAGGACTTCACCGGCGTGCCGGCGGTGGTGGATCTCGCAGCGATGCGCGAGGCGGTGAAGGCGCTCGGCGGCGACCCGAACCGGATCAACCCGCTGGTGCCGGTCGATCTCGTGATCGACCATTCGGTGGTGGTCGACTTTTTCGGCACGCAAAAGGCGCTCGGGCAGAACGTCGCGCGCGAATATGAGCAGAATCAGGAGCGCTACCGCTTCCTGAAGTGGGGCCAGCAGGCCTTCTCCAACTTTTCCGTCGTCCCGCCGGGGACCGGCATCTGCCACCAGGTCAATCTCGAATATCTCGCCCAGACGGTGTGGACGGCGAAGGAAAAGAAGGACGGCCGGACGGTCGAGGTCGCCTATCCCGATACCCTGGTCGGCACCGACAGCCACACCACCATGGTCAACGGCCTCGCCGTGCTCGGCTGGGGCGTCGGCGGGATCGAGGCGGAGGCGGCGATGCTCGGCCAGCCGC
The DNA here is from genome assembly GCA_945957375.1 of uncultured Roseiarcus sp. Lineage (GTDB taxonomy): Bacteria > Pseudomonadota > Alphaproteobacteria > Rhizobiales > Beijerinckiaceae > Roseiarcus. The sequence goes on along the minus strand of CAMFKX010000340.1, from coordinate 648 downwards.
TGTCGATGTTGCTGCCGGAAGTCGTCGGCTTCAAGCTCGCGGGCGAGTTGCGCGACGGCGTCACCGCGACCGACCTCGTGCTGACCGTCACCCAGATGCTGCGCAAGCGGGGCGTGGTCGGCAAGTTCGTCGAGTTTTACGGTTCGGGCCTCAACGCCATGTCGATCGCCGACCGGGCGACGCTCGCCAACATGGCGCCCGAATATGGCGCGACCTGCGGCCTGTTCCCGATTGACGCCCAGACGCTCGGCTACCTCAAGGCGACCGGGCGCAAGCCGTCGCGCATCGCGCTGGTCGAGGCTTACGCCCGCGCTCAAGGGTTGTTCCGCACCCGCGCGACGCCCGATCCGGTGTTCTCCGACACGCTGGAGCTGAACCTCGGCGAGGTCGCGCCGTCGCTGGCCGGGCCCAAGCGCCCGCAGGATCGGGTCGAGCTGAGCGACGCCAAGGCCGGCTTCGCGCACGCGATGGCGACCGAGTTCCGCCAGCCGGACGCTTTCGCCGCCCGTCACAAGGTCGAGGGGAGCAATTTCGACCTCGGCGACGGCGACGTGGTGATCGCGGCGATCACCTCCTGCACCAACACCTCGAACCCGAGCGTCATGATCGCCGCCGGCCTCGTCGCCCGCAACGCCGTCGCGAGAGGGC
>CAMFKX010000339.1 GCA_945957375.1 uncultured Roseiarcus sp. | reverse complement strand
CTTGATGAAGGAATTCTTCGGCTGCAGGTCGAGCACGTAATATTTGTTGATCCACGGCATGATGATGAACAGCGGGCGCTTGCGCACTGTCGGCGTCGAAGGCTCGTACTGCAGGAGCTGCAGAAGCTCGTTCTGGAACACGACCTTGCCCGGCGTGGTGGCGATGTTCTCGCCGAACCGGAACGCGTTCGTGTCGGTCATCGCGATCTGCAGTCGGCCCTCGCCGTGATCGAGATCGGCGAGCATGTGCTCGAGTCCGTGCAGCAGGTTCTGGCCGCCGGTGTTCAGCGTCTCGGTCAACACCTCGGGATTGGTGGCGATGAAGTTCGAGGGCGACATCGCGTCGACGAACTGGCGAGTGTAGAAATCGACCTTTCGCGCGGTCTTGGGGTCGAGGTCCGGCACGCCCCGCACCGTCGACAGCAACACCTTCGAAGCGACCAGGTAGCTCTCCCGGATGAAGCTGAACATGGCGTTCTCGCTCCACTCCGGGTGGCTGAACCGCTTGTCCCGCGGCGGCGGCGGGTCCTGGCTGGGAAGGAGCAGCATCCGCTCGGCCGCGTGGCGCCAGAGGGTCAGGCTCTCGTTGAACAGGTCGATCTGCGCCGAGGCGACGGCGGCGGGATTGTTCATCATGTTCGTCATGAGTTGCAGGAAGGCGCCGCCGAGCGCGGCCGGGTCGCTGAGGCCCATGTGGCCGTCGTCGGGTTGCCGCGAGAGGTAGCGCAGCATCAGCTTCTGGCTCTGCTCGGCGATCGATTGAAACTCGCCCGCAAGCGCCACGGGATCCCAGACAATCGCCTTGCTGTCGGCCGTCATGTCGTCCTCCCTCGCAAGACCGTTCGCCGGTCAATCGCCAAGAGCGGAGGCGCGCGGCCGTCCGCGGATCGCGGCTTCCGAGCGCTCTGCTCTTTCGACGGCCACATTATGCATTTGCGAGACGGTCGGCCAGACGTGCGGCGATCGCCACTGGCTGGACCGCGCGCTTCGCCTGCCGCGCACGGCCCTCCACCCAGGGGCGCGCCGACCCCCGCTCAAATGTTACGGCGCAATTGATTTCAAGCACTTGAGCGCCAAAATGGGCAACCAAGCCGGTCCGTCGCCCAGCCCGAAGGAGAGTCTCGCGGCGACGCTTTCGCGGCGGATAGACTTTCGACCAATGCCTTCAGGTCAGCCCGCCTTCGCGCTTTCTGCGGGGCTTTCTCCTAAGCAACTCTCGCGGCCGCGGCGCGTTGGCCTCGCCTTGCCCTGAACCGTCGCCCGCCGACTGAGCCCCGCCGACAGGCTTGGGCGATCAGGTCGCCCGCGGCGCCTGTCGTTCCCGCCAGCGGCCGAGCCGTTCGAGCGCCGCGTCCAGCGTCGCCGGCGGCTTGGCGAAGCAGAAGCGGATGTGGCTCTTCACCTCGCGCTCGCCGTAGAAGGCGGAGATCGGCACGGCGGTCACCCCGGCCTCGAGGGTGAGGCGGCGGCAGAATTCGGCGTCGTCGCCGGCGGGATCGAGGCTCGAGACGTCGGCCAGGGCAAAATAGGTCGCCGCGACGTCGGAGGCCGCGAACCCGGCGCGGCGCAGGCCGCCGACGAGATGATCGCGGCGCACTTCGAGCGTGGAGCGCAGGCCGAGATAGTAGGAATCGGGAAGGCCGAGGCCGAAGGCGACCGCCGCCTGCAGCGCCGGCGGCGTGGTGAAGGTGACGAACTGGTGCGCGCGCGCGATCGGCGCCATCAGCTTCGCGCCGGCCGTGATGTAGCCGACCTTCCAGCCGGTGAGCGAGAACGTCTTTCCGGCCGAGCCGATCCGCACCACCCGGTCGCGCACCTCCGGCAGCGCGAACAGGCTCTTGTGACTCAGGCCGTCGAACACGAGATGTTCGTAGACCTCGTCGGCGATCGCAACGAGATCGTGCTTCAGCATCAGGTCGGCGAGGAAGCGCAGGTCGGCGTCGTCGAACGCCTTGCCGATCGGATTCATCGGCGTGTTCACGACGATCGCCCGGGTGCGCGGCGTGATCGCCGCTTCGAGTTCGGCGCGCGGAAGCGCCCAATCCGGCGGCCGCAGGCGCACCGGGACCGGGACCGCGCCGGCCCGCCGCACGATGACCGGATAGGAATCATAGGCCGGTTCGATCAGGACGACCTCGTCGCCGGGGTTCAGGAGGCCGAAGAAGGCGTCCGCCAGCGCTTCCGTCGCGCCCGAGGTGACCAGCACCTCGGTCTCCCAGTCGACCTCGAGACCGAGAAAGCGCCTCGCGTTGTCGGCGACCGCGCGGCGCAGCGCCGGCAGGCCGAGCATCGGCGGATATTGGTGCGGGCCGTCGCTGAGCGCGCGCATCGCCGCCTCGATCACCTCCCGCGGCTCCAGTCCCTCGGGGAAGCCCTGCCCGAGGTTGACCGCGTCGACCTGACGCGCAAGACGCGACATTTCCTCGAAGATCGAGGTCCCGCAAGACTCGAATACGACGTTACCCATGGCCCTCGAACCCGTTGCGCGCCGCGGCGACGCGGCCCCCACCCTCGGGCAAGGCGGCGCGGCCGGCAAGATCGGCCGGGCCGAGCGCCTTGACAACGCCATCGCCGAAAGCGACGGACCGATCGCCGCTCTTAAGATGTCTGACGCCGACAATACCATGGAAAGACCGTTCATGACGATCGACTGGGCCCATTTCACTCCGGGGACGGCGCTGGCCGGCGGCGCGCTGATCGGCCTTGCGGCGGCGCTGCTGTTTCACGTCAACGGCCGCATGCTCGGCGCCTCGGGACTGCTCGCGGGCCTGCTTTCGCCGGTCGCGGCGGAACGCTCGTGGCGAGCGACGGCCCTGCTCGGACTCGTGCTCGCGCCGTTCGTCGCCCGCGCCCTGTTCGCGACGCCGGCGCCGACGATCGCGGCTGGTCCGGCGGCGCTGATCGCCGGCGGGCTGCTCGTCGGCTTCGGCACGCGCCTCGCCAACGGCTGCACCAGCGGGCACGGCGTCTGCGGCCTGGCGCGGTTGTCGCCGCGTTCGCTCGCCGCCGTCCTCGTGTTCATGGCGGCGGGCTTCGCGACCGTGTTCGTCGTTCGGCACGGCGTTTGAGGAGCCCCGCGATGCAACGCGTCTCGCCGTTTCTCGCCGGCCTCGTGTTCGGCCTCGGCCTATGCCTTTCGGGCATGACCGACCCAGCCAAGGTGCTGGCGTTCCTCGATCTGGCGGGGCCTTGGGACCCGTCGCTCGCCTTCGTCATGGCGGGAGCGATCGCGGTCGCGTTCTTCGGCTTCCGCTTCTCGCGACGGGGGACCGCGCCGGTCGCGGGCGAGCCTTCCACCATCGCGGCGGCGAGGGCGATCGACGGCCGGCTGATCGGCGGATCGATCCTTTTCGGCGTGGGCTGGGGGCTCGTCGGCTTCTGCCCCGGCCCCGCCGTCGCCGGCCTCGGCTTTCTCAGCGGAAAGGCCGCCCTGTTCGTGCTCGCGATGCTCGCCGGCATGGCCGCCTCCGCGTTCAGCGGCGCCGTCCGCCTGCCCGGCGCTGTCGCGCCGGCGCTCGAGGACGGCTGAGGCGCCGCTACGCCGCCGCCTCGGCGAAGAAGCCGTCGAGCAGTTTCGCGAACCGCGCCGCGTGCTCGATCTGCACCCAGTGGCCGCAGCGGCCGAAGACGTGGAGCTGCGACCGCTCGATCCAGTCGAGCAGGGTCAACGAATTGGCGAGCGGAATCACCTTGTCGTCGCGGCCGTGGACGATCAGCGTCTCGTGCGGCAACGCGCGGATTTCGGCTTCCGCGCTGGCGAGCGCGTCCACCCAGCGCTGCCGCGGCGCCGGGAACATGGCGGAGAACGATTCCTGGAAGCCCGGGCGGATGCTGGCGCGGTAGCGCAGTTCGGCCAGTTCGTCGTTCACGAGGCTGCGGTCGTAGGCGAAGATGTCGAGCAACTTGCGCATCGTCTCGAACGACGGCTCGTAGCCCCACACGGCGTCGAGCCCGTCGGTGATCGGGAACGGCACGCCGGCAGACCCCATCATCACGAGCCGCCCGACCCGGTCCGGATGGGCGATCGCCATGGCGAGCGCAATCGCGCCGCCGAAGGAATTGCCGACGACGTGCGCCTTCTCGATCTTCAGTGCGTCGAGCAGGCCGATCGCCTGCCGCACCCAGGTCTCCTTGCGGTAGGCGACGCCCTCGGGCCGGTCCGAGAAGCCGAAGCCGACCATGTCCGGCGCGACGATGCGGTAGGAGCCCGACAGCGCGGGGATCGTCAAGCGCCAGTTCGCCCAGGCGCTCACCCCCGGCCCGGAGCCGTGAATGAACAGCACCGCCGGCCCCTGGCCGACGTCGTGGTAATTGGTCGCGATCCCGCCGGCGACGACGCGCTGGGCGATTTCGGGGTCGGCTGCGCTCATGGCGGATGTTCCTCGGCGGTTTCCTCACGACGACGGTCGCTCGCTGGGCGCCGCCGCCTCGATCAAAAATAACGCTATTTGTTACGAATGTCGATATCAAAGGCGGGCCGTCGGTGGCGGTCAGCCTCGCCTTCGGTTGCGATATCCGTGGACCGCTTCGCCGCGTTGACAGCCGGGCCGATCGGACGCATCAGGCCGCTCCTTGCGGACCGCGAAAACGCCCGAACCGGCGTCCCGGCCGCCTGCCCGGCCGCAGACGAAGCGCCGACCAAGCCTCGCATGGTGCCCCGGTGACCGCACTCCTCGTCCTCGCCTATATGGCGACCGTTCCGCTGGCCAACTGGATGATCGGCCACGTCGGGACGGTCTGCGTACCGCAGGGGCCGTGTCTGCTCCCCGTCGCGCCGGGCCTGCTAGCGCCGTCGGGGGTGATCGTGATCGGCGCGGCGCTCGTGCTGCGCGACCTCGTGCAGCGGCGCGCCGGAATCGCCGTCAGCCTCGCCTGCATCGCCGTCGGCGCGGTCCTCTCGGCTTTTCTCGCGCCCCCGGCCCTGGTGATCGCCTCGGTCGCCGCCTTCACCGTCTCCGAACTGGCCGACTTCGCCGTCTACACGCCGCTCGCGCGCAAGCACTTCGTCGCGGCGGTCGCGGCCAGCGTCGCCGCCGGAGCCGCGGTCGACAGCGCGCTCTTCCTGTGGCTCGCCTTCGGCTCGCTCGAGCACGTTGAAGGCCAGTTCGTCGGCAAGCTCTATGCGGCGCTGGCGTTCCTCGCCT
>CAMFKX010000338.1 GCA_945957375.1 uncultured Roseiarcus sp. | reverse complement strand
CGCCTCGCCGGCGCCGATGTCGAGGCGGCGCTCGAGCGGGCGGCGGCCGCTGGAGCGGCCGCCGTCGCGGTCGTCGGCGGTCGGCCCGGACCGCTCCGCCGCGAATGACGGCTCCGCCACGAGCGCCCCGACGGTTCGCCGTTACTTGCCGCTGCAATGCCGGGATTTCGTCTCCGGCGGGCTGGCCGTGTCGTCGATGGCGCAGAAGGGCACCGACCAGACGAAATCCGCGGGCAGCGCGAACCGAACCAGATCCGCTTCGCCGACCACGCTCGGATACGACGGCGGGCCGCCGGGAACCCAGAACCAGCTGCTGGCGATCGGGCCGACCGGCGCGTTTCCGGGGCTGCCCGGCGTCGCGATCGAGGTCGGATCGAAGCCGGCGAGCGTGGTCGCGTGGCCGCCCTCGTCGAACGCGGCGCGGGCGTGACAGGACATGCACGAAGCCTGGGCGACAAAGCCGTTTTCGGTCACCGAGTTGCCGACCCGCACCGCGAGGCCGGACGGATCGGTGAAGTCGGACTGGGAGCCTTTGAGGCAATAGTTGCCGAACGCCGGATCGATGTGCGCCTTCGCCAGCATCGAAAGGAGCGCCGGCGTCTTGGCGCAGTCGGGATAGTGGGTGCTGGATTCCTTCGCCGACAGCGGGGCGACATAGGGCGTCACCGCCCCGAAATCGTCGGTGCAGCCGATGACGTCGCATCGACCGGGATTGTCCTTGTGCTCGAACGTCGCCCAGGTCCAGTTCGGCACAAGCTTCGAGATGATGTGGAAGGCGACGAGCGCATAGGATTTACCGCCCGTCGAATTGACGTGATAGATTTTCGCGGCTTCCGCCGGCGTCCCCTTGAAGCCGTTGAACTCCCCAAGCCGGTCGACTTCGACCCAGTTGGCTTTGACCTCGAGGGAGTCGACGGGGAAGACGATGCGATTGCCGGCCTTGTACGCGCTCTTCAACCCTGAAACCTTGTAGAGGTTGTTGTTGACGATATAGTCGAAGTCGGCGCGATTGCGTCGGGTCTCTTCGCTGACCAGGTCGGCGCCGCCGGGAACGACCTGCGGCATGATTTTCGGATGAATGCGCTCGAGAACCAGGCCGAGCGCCCGGCGGCCGACCTGAAGTCCCGAAGGCGTCGTCGGCCAGACCGGCGCCGGCTGAAAGGTGTCTCCGTCGCTCGCCCAGGTCTCGAAGACGGCGTTGTTGTCGTTCGGGCCGGCGGCGTCGGCGTTGACCGTCATGAACAGGTCCCAGCTTTGCTTGTCCGGGTGATTGACCGAGGGATTCGGGTCCGACTGGGCGTGCGCAGGGGCGGCGAAAGCGAGCATCGCGCTCGTCGCCGCGGCGAATATCGATAGGCCTCTCATTGGGTTCCCTCCTCATGACGTCCGACTTCGTCCGCATTGCGCGCGGCGAATGTCGGCCAGCCTATCATGGTGGAAAAGGCGCTCTGTGAGCAGTGTCACGGCCCGGTCGATGAATCCTGCGCGTGGCCGCCCGGGTTCGGGGCGCCGAGGTCGCGACCGCAATCGCCGACGACGATCGCCCGGCCGGCCGAAAGCCGCCGACTTCGGTTGAACCGATGGTTCGTCCCGCAAATTCTGATAGTCTTGCGCGAGAGAAAAACGCTCCCTAAATTTGCGTCCAACGCGATCTGCAAAGGCTTTCCTCGGTGGATCTTGTCGAGGCGCAGTAATACGCAGACCGCATCCCTGAATTTGCTACGGAGCTTTTCCCATGTCCATTCGACCCGTCAAGCGCGTCGCCCTGAGCCGGCCCACCATGGAGGGCGCGGGCGTGCGCCTGCGCCGCGCCTTCGGCTTCGGCGACACCTCCGATTTCGATCCGTTCCTGATGATGGACGACTTCCGCGGCGACAGCCCGTCCGACTACCGCGCCGGCTTCCCGTGGCATCCGCACCGCGGCATCGAGACGATCACCTACGTGCTCGCCGGCACCGTCGAGCATCAGGACAGCCTCGGCAACAAGGGACAGCTCGGCGCCGGCGACGTCCAGTGGATGACCGCGGGCAGCGGCATTCTGCATCAGGAGATGCCGGCGGGCGACCCGAAGGGCCGCATGCACGGCTTCCAGCTCTGGGCGAACCTGCCGTCGCGCCTCAAGATGACCAAGCCGCGCTATCAGGACGTCCCGTCGAAGGAGATCCCCGAGATCACCGACGACGACGGCGTGACGGTGCGCGTCATCTGCGGCGAGTTCTGGGGCAAGAGCGGCCCGGTCGACGGCGTCGCCGCCGAGCCGCGCTATCTCGACGTCTCGGTGCCCGCCGGCAAGAAGAAGCGCCTCAAGGTCGAGGACTATCGCCAGGCCTTCGCCTATGTGTTCGAGGGCTCGGCCGCCTTCGCCGACGCCTCCGAGCCGTTCGGGGTGCTGCGCGAGGCCGAGGCGAACGGGCAGGAGGTGCTGGTCCGCGACCCGGTCGGCAACCGTTCGCTGGTCGTGTTCGGCGCCGGCGACGAGATCGTCGTGCAGGCGGGCGAGCAGGGCGTGCGCTTCCTGCTCGTCTCGGGTCGCCCCTTGCGCGAGCCGATCGCCTGGCACGGGCCGATCGTGATGAACACCGACGCCGAAATCAGCCAGGCGATGGTCGATCTGCGCGCCGGGACGTTCATCCGGCAATAGTCCGCTGGCCGCGAAGACGCCTGTGGATTGGCGGGCTCCGGCTTGGCCGGGCCCGCCGCGACGGAGTAGGGTCGGGCGCGCGACCCTACTGCGAGGAATCGATGAAGAAACCCGCCAAGCGCAAGCCGGCCAAGGCTAAGAAGCGTGAGCGCGGCGGAGCGGCGAGCGGCGTCGACCTGGATCTGCTGCGCAGCCTGCTCCAGCGCGGCGACCCGGACGAAGACTCCCTGGAAGATCGAATCGAGGCGTTCCTGTCGTCCGACCCCGCCTCGGAAGAGGACATGCCGGACGCCGAGGCGATGATGGAGCTGATCGCCGATCTCGACAGCCTGAGGATCGACGCCAACGGCGGCGATCCGGCGGCGCGCGAGACGCTCAGGAACGTCCGCGAGCTGATCGACAAGGCCGCCAGACGGAACGACATCAATCCGGGGATCCTGATACTCCTCGGCAAGATCTTCGCCCAGGTGAAGATCGACGTCGGCGACGCGGCGCGCGCGTGCATGGGCCGCATGATCGCCGACGGCCTGTTTCATGATCCGGGCCAGGACGGCTACCAGGACCTCCTGGAGCCGCTAATCGCCGAATTGGCGGGCGACGACTTCATGTTGCACGAGGAAGTTCGCTGCCTGATCGCGATCTTTCCCGCCGCCTACCGGGCCAGGGTGGTCGATTCGCTCGCCTCCGCCGCCGACGTCAAGGCGCGCCGGTGCGCCGCCGGTTTCCTGCTCGATCCCGACGAGGAGACGGCGCTCGCCGCGATCCGCGGGCTTGCGTCGCGGAATGGCGAGGCGGACGCCGTGACCGGCGGGAGGATCGCGCTCATGCGGGCGTGGCTGCCCGCCGCGCGCCGCGAGGCGCTCGACCGCGCCTTCCCGGCGACGGCCGCCGCGAAGCCCGCCCCGGCGAACGTGGTGAAGACCAGGACGTCGGCGTGCGACGGATCGGGCGCAAGCAGCCTGATCGCGGTGGTCCAGCGCGGCAAACGCTTCGATATCCTGATGTTGCTCGCCAACGGGCGCGGCATCGTCGACGCCAACCTGTTCGACGATTTGTCGAAGAGCGAGGCGCATCGCGTGGAGCAGGACCTGACCGACACGACATCGGCGGCCGAAGCGTCGATGGACACCTGGATGCGAATGTTGCGGCTTGCGCTCGGCCGAAACGCCGCCGCCGACATGCCGCCGTTCGAACTGGTGCGCGTTCTGGAGACGCTGGGAATCGAATCGGCGCCGCCGGACTGCGCGACTCCGGCCGAAATCATCGAGTCGCTGCTCGCCGGCGCTCCCGAAGCCGTCGGCGCGAAGGCGATCGGACCGGCGCACGAGACGGTCGCGGCCTCCGAGGCGGCCGAGAGCTGGTTCGAAGCCGGCGAGGCCGTCGAGGCTGTCCTGCGGCCGACCGAATCCCTCGAAGAGGGCGCGCAGGCGGTGCTGGAAGACTACCTTCCGCGTCGCCGCGACTTCTGGGCCCGGCAATGCGCGCTGACGGCGCTGGCGCTGAAGGACGCGCCGTCGGACGAGTGGCGCGCCTTCGCGCTCGTCGGCCGCGACCTCGCCGGGAACAGGCCGCTGGTCGAGATCCCGTTGATGCTCGACGTGGCCGAGAAGAGCGCGGTCGCTTATTCCGCGAACCGGCGCTGACTCAGCGCGCGGGACGGACCATTCGGGTGACGACGTCGTCGCGCACGACGAAGCGGTGCCACAGCGCGCCGACGACGTGGAGGACGACGAGCAGGAGCAGGACCGGCCGCATCAGAAAATGATGCAGGCCCGCGAGGCTCGGCCAGAGATAATAGGCGGCGAGGCCGGCGACCGCGCCGACGGTCAGGTCGAGATAGAGCCCGACATGCACCGCGCTCGCGAGCCATTGCAGCGCCGGATGCTGCTTCGCCGGCGGCGGCGCGCCGACGCTGTGGCGAAGCCCGAGCCGCCAGACCATCAGCGCCAGAACCGCGACGCCGACGACGACATGCACCGTCGCCCAGCCCGAATTGACCGCCGCGGGCGGGCCGCCGTGCGCCGCGCCGAACAGGTCGGCCATGAAATCGCCGGTGAACCACTGGTAGGCCACCAGCAGGAACACGATCCAGTGCAGCCCGATCTGCCGCGCGCTGTAGCCGTTGGTCGCTGTCGCCATCACAGACCCCTCTCATGCAAGATTTCGGCATAGACGCCCAATGTGTCGCGCGTCATGCGGGAAAGGGAATAGAGCGCCGCGATCCGTTCGCGCGAGCGGGCGCGGATCGCTTCGCGCGCGGAGGCGCCGAGGGTGAGCGCGGTCGCGATCGCGTCCGCGAGCGCCAGTGCGTCCCCGGGCGGAACGAGCCAGCCGGTGCGCCGTTCCGACGGCGCGTGCGGCGGCGCTGCGACGATCTCGGCCGCCGCGCCGACGTCGGCGACGACGATCAGCGCGCCCGCCGCGGCCGCCTCGATCACCGAGCGGGTGATTCCCTCGGCCTCCTCGGTCGGAAAGACGACCACGCTCGCGCCGACGAAGGCCGCGGCCCTATCGAC
>CAMFKX010000337.1 GCA_945957375.1 uncultured Roseiarcus sp. | reverse complement strand
AGACAGCGTCAGGGCCGCGCTTGATCACGACGAGCCGATAGAGCGCTGCAAGCCGCGCGCATTGGGTCTCGGGATCGGCGGAGCCGGTCAGAACCTCGGCTTCGTCGGCGTTCGGCGTCAGCAGCGCAGCGCCGCGCGTCCAGTCGAGGAAAGCTTGCGGGCCGACCTCGCGCAGAAACTCGGACGACGCCGGATCGACGCCGACGGGAGTCGCTCCGGCGCGGCGCATAAGGTCGAGCGCGGCCGCGCGCGGAGACGGCGCAAAGAACGAATAGCCCGAGAGATGGATGAACGACGCGCCCGCGACCAGCGCATCGGGAATGTCGGCCGCGACCAGCGCTTCGTTGGCGCCGCGGTCGGTGAAGAAGCTGCGCTCGCCGGACGGGTCGATCAGGGCGACCAGCCGCCCGGTCCGCCGGTCCGGGTCGCTGGCCAAATGGGGCGTGACGCCGGCCGCGCGAAGCCGCGCCGCCTCGGCCTCGACGTCGGCCGCGCCGACCCGGGCGACGAAGTCGACGGCGACGCCGAAGGACGCGAGCCACGCCGCCTGATTGGCCGCCGACCCGCCCGGCTCGAAGCGGATCTGCGCCCGCCGGTCGCTCCCGCGCGCCAGCGGCCCTTCGGGCCGAACGACGACGTCGGTCATGACGTCGCCGACGACCAGGATGCGGGAATTGCTGGACTCGGGTCGCGACATGGAATTCCACGAAATCAACAATGACTCCGCTTACCTTAGCCTGTCGCGCGCACCTGGCCGCAACGCCGGCTGGGCGACGCGTTGCACATTCGGCCCCTCAGCGTTCATGACGTCCACCGGGACAAGCGATCATGATCAAGAAGACCTACCCGACGTTCGCCGACGACGTCGCCGAACAGGCGTTCCTCGATACGGCGGACCTGAACCAATACGACCTCGAAACCGGGTTTCGCCCGCTCGCGAACTGGCTCGCCGACGCCGAGGCTGCGCGCAAGGATACGTCGCCTGACCGATCAAGCGGGGCCCGGGCGATTTCGCGGAGAGACGGCGGTGGGGGCGGCGGACTGGAGCCCGCGAAGGGATTCTGATAACCCTGTCAACAATTCACCGGGATCTGATCGCGTCCGCCCGACGCTTCGAATGAAGACGAAGCCAAAGCGTCCGGAGACATTCCTGGCTCCGGCTCCTTGTTCTCCGACTGACCATTTTTCCGCTGCGCCTGCATCAGGACCATAGAAGAAGTAAGACGCCATGGTTTCTCAATACACGACGGTCGGCGTCGGCGTCGCGGGCGGCGTCAAGTTCAATCTCGAATTCATCAACGCCGACAATCCCACCGCGAACTTCGAAGCCGACGTCGAAGCGGCGGCGCTGATTCTGTCCAAGGCGCTGCACAACGCCATCACCGTGAATATCGCGATCGGCTACGGCGAGGTCGACGGCCACGCCCTGACCAACGGCTCCGCGGCCGCGGGCCCGTCGAACGGCCAAACCCTGACCGGATCGACGGTCGTCGCGGCGCTGATCTCGCACATGGCAGCCGGCGACCCGAATGTCAGCGCCTTCATGAGTTTGACGAGCTACACCGCGAAGATCGACGTCTGGAGCGCCCAGGAGAAGGCGCTCGGCCTGATCTCGGCCACCGGCACGGCGCTCGACGGCCGCGCGGGCTTCGCCGTCGGAATTCCCGACTCCCTGATGGTCGGCGTCGCGCTGCACGAACTGACGCACGCCCTCGGACGGGTTCCGGATATCGGCGACGGCAATCAGGACATCTTCGACCTGACGCGCTACACCTCGCCCGGCCATACCCTCACGGACTCGAAAATTCCCGCGACCGCGGCCTATCTTTCCGTCGACGGCGGCAACACTTCGCTCGACTCCTACGGAATCGGGTCCGACCCCAGCGATTTTCTCAATCCGTCCGGATCGAACGCCGCCAACGCGCTGGACCCGTTCAACGAATATTACAGCTGGTCGACGCTCCAGACGCTCACGCTGCTCGACCTTATCGCGATGGACGTGTCCGGGTTCAACACGTTCAATCCGGCGACGATCGCCGGAGCCGTCGCCGGCCAGACGACGCAGCGCGAGGCGACGCTGCATCCGTTCTCGACGGTCGTCATTTCCGATCCGAACGCGGGCGCGACCGAGACGCTGACCATCACGCTCTCGAACGCCGGCGCCGGCGGGACGCTTTCCGGGACGGGCCTAGCCGGCGGAGCGAACGGCGTATACACGCTCGCGGGTTCGGCCGCGACCGTCACCGCCCAACTCGAGGCCCTGACCTTCGCGCCGACCGCCGCGGCGCCGAACACGACGACCAAGACGACCTTTACGCTGAGCGACCAGAGCAGCGCCTCCACGGCGCCGGTGGTCGACGCCACGACCACCGTGACCGACATCGCCGGGTCGAGCCCGACGATCGCCGGAACGGTCGCCGGCCAGACGACGACCCGCGAAGCGGCGATCCATCCGTTCGCCGCCGTCGTCATCGGCGACGCGAACGCGGGCGCGAGCGACGCGCTAACCATCGCTCTTTCCAATGCCGGGGCCGGCGGGACGCTCTCGGGGGCGGGGCTCGCGGGCGGCGCAGGCGGCGTCTACACGCTGACCGGGTCGGCCGCGACGATGACCGCGCAACTCGAGGCCCTGACCTTCTCCCCGGCCGCCGCCGCGCCGAACAGCAGCACGACGACGACCTTCACGTTGAGCGACGTGAGCAGCCTGTGCGCGACGGCGACCGTGAACGCGACCACCACCGTGACGGACTTCAGCCCCTCGGTCGCGCCGACGATCTCCGGGACGGTCGGCGGCCAGATCACCCACAACGAGACGCCCTTGAAGCCGTTCTCGGGCGCGGCCGTCGTCGACGCCAACGCGGGCGCGACCGACACGCTGACGATCGCGCTGTCGAGCGGCGGCGCCGGCGGGGCCCTTTCGGGCGCGGGCCTGCTCGGCGGCGCGGGAGGCGTCTATACGCTGACCGGGACGGCCCAGGCCGTGACCGGCGCGCTCGACGCGCTGATCTTCACGCCGGCCGTCGCCGGCCCGAACGCCAGCGTGACGACGACCTTCACCCTGACCGACCTCAGCAGCGTCAACGCGACGCCGGCGGTCGATTCGACCACGACGGCCATCGACATCGACTCGGCCGCGGTCCCGACCGGACTCGCCGATTCGGCCATCGTCAACGGCGTGGTCAACGCCGCGCGCAACCTCGCGTCGCAGGCGCTGACGGGCCGGGGCTCGCCGAACGCGACGATCACGATCTACGACGGCGGCGCCCGTCTCGGGCAGACCGTCGCGGACGGCGCGACGGGAGCGTGGTCGTTCACCCTCGGCGCCCTCGCCGACGGAACCCACAGCCTGACCGCCACCGCGACCGGCATCGACGGCGTCGTCAGCGCCGCGAGCGCCCCGCTGGTCGTCGCCGTCGACGCGACCGCGCCGGCCGCGCCGATCGTCCAGCATGTCGCCAACGCCGCAAACGCGGCCTACGACGCGGGCTTCAGCGTCACGGCGGGCGCCGCGGCGACCGTCACGGTCAACGGCGTCGCGCTGACCCCGGCCCAATTGGCGAGCGCCTTCGCCGTCTCGACGGGCGGCGGACTGGACACCTACGCCGCCGCGCCCGGCGCCTTCGCCGGCGCGGAGACGATCGCGGTCGCCGCCTCGGTCGCGGATCCAGCCGGCAACGTCAGCCCGGCCGCGCCTCTGACGCTTCGTCCGATCGACACCACCCCGCCGGCGCAGCCGGTCATCGCGAGCGAGACCTACTCCGGCTCGGGCTCGACCGGGCGATGGATCGTCAAGGGCGCGGCCGAGGCCGGAAGCCGGGTGACGGTCGCCGACGGCTCCATTCCGCTCTCGACGACTATCGCCTTGAGCGGGAGCTTCAGCCTCGCCGCCGACAGCAACGTCGCGATGCGGGTCCTGACCGTCACGGCGACGGACGCAGCCGGCAACGCCGGCGCTCCGGCGACGATTTTCGACGGTACGCCCGGCGCCGACGGATTCGCCTTCGCGTCCGAGGCGGCGCTGTCTGCGGCGGCCCTGATCAACGGCGCAGCCGGGACCGACACGCTGACGATGACGGCCGGCGCGACGGTGACGGACGCCGATTTCGCCCATGTCCTAAGCGTCGAGATTCTCGGGCTGACCGGGGCGAGCAGCGTCGCGCTCGGCGCGAAGGCGCTCGCCGCGGGGGTGACGACGGTCAACCTCCTCGCAGGCGCCAGCGGAACCACGTCGGTCGCCGACAGCAACGCGGGAACCCTCACGGTCAACGCCGCAGGCCTCGGCGCCGGCAATACGCTCGCGCTCTCGGGAACGACCGCGGCCAGGATCAACGGCCTCGCCGGCGCCCTGAACGCGGCCGCCGCGAGCGGCGCGCTCACCGTGACGGCCGCCGGCGTGGTCGCCATCGCCGCGGGCTCGGGGAGCCTGTCGGTCACCGACAGCGCCGCGGGCGGCAGCGTCGCTGTCGACGCCACGGCGCTCGGGATTGGGCAATTGACCCTCGCCGGCTCGGACGCGGCGACGGTCACGAACCTCTCGGGCAATGTCGTCGCGACTTCGCTCAGCGGCGCCTTGAACGTGACCGCGGTCGGCGCCGGGCTGCAGAGCGTGACCACGGGGACCGGCGCGACCGTGATCGTCGACAACGCGGCGGGCGGCGGCGGCGTCGTCAACGCCGCCGCCATGTCGGCCGGGCGGACCCTGACGCTCGCCGGGTCCGCCGCCGAGACAGTGTCGAACTTCGGCGGCGCCCTCGCGGCGACCGGGCTCAGCGGCGCGCTCGCGGTCACGACGAAGACGACCTCCCTATCGATCGCCACGGGATCGGGTCCGAACGTCATCACGGCGGGTCTCGCCTCCGGCCAGACCCTGACGCTGACGGGGTCCGCGGCGGCGACGGTGAACGGACTCGGCGGCAACCTCGCGGCGGCGGCCTACAGCGGGGCCCTGACCGTCGCGACGGCCGGCTTGGCGGCGCAGACGATCACCGCCGGGACGGGCGCGATGACGATCACCGACGGAACCGCCGGAACGCTCACGGTCAACGCGACGGCGATGACGGCGGGCGCCGCGCTGACGCTCTCGGGAAGCGGCCCGATCACGGTGACCGGGCTCAAGACGGCGCTCAACGCTTCGGCCGCGAGCGGCGCGCTCACCGTGACGGCCGCCGGCGTGGTCGCCATCGCCGCGG
>CAMFKX010000336.1 GCA_945957375.1 uncultured Roseiarcus sp. | reverse complement strand
GGATGGGATTGCCGGCGCCCTCGGCCCAGTAGACCACGACCACGCCGGCGAGGAAGAAGACCGCCATCGCGGCCAGAATCGCCCAACCCTCGCGGACATTGCCGACGACCCGGCCGAAGGCGAGAACCGAAGCGGTCGGGATGAGGAGGATCGCCCAGATCTCGACGAGGTTCGTCCAGACATTGGGGTTCTCGAACGGATGGGCGGAATTGGCGTTGAAGAAGCCGCCGCCATTGGTGCCGAGCTCCTTGATGATCTCCTGGCTCGCGACCGGCCCGATCGCGATCGTCTGCTTCGCGCCCTCGACGGTCGTGGCGTCCACCGAGCCGAGCAACGTCTGCGGAACGCCGAGCGCGACCAGCGCGAAGGCGAGGACGAAGGCGAGCGGCAGCAGGACGTAGAGGGTGATCCGGGTGAGGTCGACCCAGAAGTTGCCGACGGTTCCGGCCGACGAGCGCACGAAGCCGCGCGTCAGCGCGAAGGCCATCGCCAGACCCGTCGCCGCCGACACGAAATTGTGCACCGTGAGGCCGAGCATCTGGGTGAGATGACTCATCGTCGTCTCGCCGCTGTAGTTCTGCCAGTTGGTGTTGGTGATGAAGCTGGTCGACGTGTTGAAGGCGAGGTCGGGCGCGACCGCGTCGAAGCCTCTCGGGTTCAGCGGCAGGACGTTCTGCAGGCGCTGCAGCGCATAAAGCGACAGGAAGCCCAGGACCGAGAACACCACCATCGCCAGCGTGTAGGCGACCCAGTCCTGCTCCTGCGCCGGGTCGACTCCGGCGAGGCGGTACAGTCCCCGCTCGACCGGCCCGAGGACAGGCGAGAGGAAGGTCTTCTCCCCGGCGAATACCCGGGCGAGGAAGGCGCTGAACGGCGCCGCGCAAGCCAAAACGAGGGCGAGCGTCAGCGCGATCTGCGACCAGCCGGAAAGCGTCATCACGATCTCCTGGGGGTCAGAATTTTTCCGGGCGGATCAGGGTGTAGAGCAGGTAGAGGCCGAGCAGCACGGCCACCGCGAGTCCGATGATCGGTTCTGTCATTGACGGGCGCTCCTAGAGTCGCCGAAGACCCAGGGCGTAGAGGCCCATCACGGCGATCAGCGCGAACCCCAGCGCGACGTAAGCAAGATCGAGCATGTACGCCTCCTCAGCGCTGGCGGGATAGCGCCGGACGGCGCAAGGTTTCGATAGCGAAGGCGCCTCCGCGTCATAAGCATTTCATAAAGCCGCCGGAGCGTGTTAATGACCGCGCGCGCCGGCCTCCGGTCGTTGGCGTCGTTCCATGCCGTTCGCGCCTCGGATGGGCCATGCGGGAAGTCCGGGCGGCGAGGCGAACGTCGGAGAGCCTCCGTTTCGAACTCGCGCCGGCCGCGCAGCGGTCGGTTCTAACTTGGAGAATGGCATTGCGGCTTGCTTCAATGGATAAGGGCGGACGCTGGCGGGTCGCCGGCGCTGTTCTCGCGCTCGCCGGCGCCGTCGCGCTCGCCGGATGCGGCAAGAAGCAGGATGCGCCGGCGGTCGTCGGCCAGGTGATCGCCCACGTCGGGCCGGACGATGTGACCCAGCCGGAACTCGACAATGAGATGCGCCTCGCGAACATTCCGGTCGACAAGCGGACCGACGAGGTCGTCAAGGCGGTGCTGTCCCGCGTCGTCGAGCGCAAGTACCTGGTTCAGCAGGCGATGGCCGCCAAGCTCGACCGGGAGCCGACCGTGCATCTCGACCTGTTGCGTTCGCGCGAGCAGATCCTCGGCAACGCCTATGTCCAGCGCGATCTCGGCGGCAAGATCACCGCGATTTCGAAGAACGAGATCGATACCTATATCCAGAGCCATCCGGACCAGTTCGACAAGCGGCAGGCCTACAATATCGAGCAGGTCACCTTCCAGCCGCCCAAGGACATCGAACAGCTCTCCGCCGACACCAAGAACTTCCAGACGATGGACCAGGTCGAAGCGAAGCTCAATTCGCTCGGCATCAAGTTCAGCCGGGGCCCGGCGACGCTCGACAGCGCGACCATGCCGGAGGCGATGGTCAAGGCGCTGCAGGCGCGCAAGCCGGAGGACATCTTCTTCATTCGGGCGCGCACCAACGCCAGCTACTTCAAGGTGATCTCGGCCGAGGACAAGCCGCTCACCGGCGAAGAGGCGCAGCAGCTCGGCCGTCGCGAGCTCGCCGCCAAGCTGGCGAAGACCGCCGGCGAGGACAGCATGAAGGCGGCGGTGGCGGAGTCGAAATTCGAGGGCGACTACGGCCGGATCATGACGATGGCGCCGACCACGCCGGCGCCCGCGCCCGCGTCCCCCCCGGCGGCCGCGGAGCCGGCGAAGCCCGGCGAGGAGCCGCAGAAGGACGCGCCGAAGAACTGACGCGGAACGAGCGCGCGCGGCGGGCGGTCCCCCATCAGCAGATGCGCGGGAGTTGCTCGCCGGCGAGCCAGTCGACGATGCGTCCCCCGCCGAAGGCGGTGCGCATCTCGACGAAGCGGTTCGGATCCCCGACGGCGCGGCCGATGATCGAGGCGCGCGCGCCGAGCGGATGGGCCTTCATCGCCGCGAGAAGCCGGTCTGCGGAGTCGGCCGCGACGATCGCGACGAGCTTGCCCTCATTGGCGACGTTCAGCGGATCGAGGCCGAGCAGCTCGCATGCGGCCGCGACCTCGGCGCGCACCGGGATCGCGTCCTCCTCGATCGAGAAGCCGACGCCCGACTGATGGGCGAGTTCGTTGAGCGTCGCCGCCAGGCCGCCGCGCGTGGGATCGCGCATCACGCGCAGGCCGGCCGCGGCCGCGGCGACCATGTCCGCGACCAACCCATGCAGGGCCGCGGTGTCCGAGAGGATCTCCGTCTCGAATTCGAGGTTTTCCCGCTTCGACATCACCGCCACGCCGTGGTCGCCGATCGTTCCCGAGACGATCGCGACATCGCCGGGCCGGACGGCGTCGCTCGACAGCGCGAGGCCCGGCGGCGTGACGCCGACGCCCGCGGTCGAGACGAACAGCTTGTCGGCCTTGCCGCGCTCGACGACCTTGGTGTCGCCGGTGATGATCGGAACGCCGGCCGCGCGAGAGGCTTCCCCCATGCTCGCGGCCACGCGCTTCAGGTCGGCGAGCGGCAGGCCCTCCTCGATCACGAAGCTCGCCGAAAGATAGAGCGGCCGCGCCCCGGCCATGGCGACGTCGTTGATCGTGCCGTTGACCGCGAGCGAGCCGATGTCGCCGCCGGGAAAGAAGATCGGCGACACGACATAGGCGTCGGTGGTCATCACCATGCGACCCGCGGCGACCTCGAACGCGGATTGGTCGTTGCCCGCCCGGAGCCAGGCGTTGTCGAAGGCTTCGAGGAAGATGTCCTCGATCAGTTGCCCCATCGCCCGGCCGCCCGCCCCGTGGGAAAGGTCCACCCTGCCGTTCTTGAGATCGAGCTTGCGGCGAATCGGCGTGTCGAGAGTCACGGGATATCCTTTGTCGGCGCGAAACGGAACGCGCGGCCCCGGGCGACGGGACGCCGCCCCTCCTGTCGCGTCAGACGCCCGCCCCCTCTTTGGCCCGGCTCTGCTTCGCCTTCTCCCGGAACCGACCGTAGGTCCAGTGGGCGGCGCAGGCCCCCTCGGGGGACACCATGCAGGATCCCATCGGCGTATCGGGCGTGCAGACGGTTCCGAACAGGCGGCAGTCGCGCGGCGCCTTGGCCCCGCGCAGGATGGCGCCGCATTCGCAAGCCGGGTTGTCCTTGGCGGGTCTGAGTTCGAGCCCGAAGCGCTGCTCCGCGTCGAAGGCCGAATATTCCGGCCGCAGCCGCAGGGCGCTCGCAGGCAGGAAGCCCAATCCGCGCCACTCGAACGTGTCGCGCGTCTCGAACGCCGCCGCCATCTCGGCCTGCGCCTTGCGGTTGCCGTCGCGCGTCACCGCGCGGATATACTGGTTCTCGACCTCCGCGCGGCCGTCGTTGATCTGGCGAACCAGCAGGAGGATCGCCTGGGCGACGTCGAGCGGCTCGAAGCCCGCGATCACCACCGGCTTGCCGTCGTCGCGGGCGAAGGGCTCGTAAGGGCGCGTGCCGATCACCGTGCTGACGTGGGCGGGGCCGATGAAACCCTCGATCATCACCGGCGCGGCTTCGTCTTCGCCGGCGCCGTCGAGGATGGCGCGCATCGCCGGCGGCGTCATCACGTGATTGCACAGGATCGAGAAGTTTCTCAGTCCCTTCTTCTCGGCCGCGCGGACCGCGAGCGCGGTCGGCGGCGTCGTGGTCTCGAAGCCGACGGCGAGGAACACCACCTCCCGCCCCGGCTCCGCCTCAGCGATGCGCAGCGCATCGAGAGTCGAATAGACCATGCGGATGTCGGCCCCTTCCGCCTTGGCCCTGAGCAGGCTCGAGCCGTTCGAGCCCGGGACGCGCATGAGATCGCCATAGACGCACAGCGTCGCCTCCGGCCGGCGGGCGCAGTCGATCGCCTGATCGACCCGGGCCATCGGCAGAACGCAGACCGGGCAGCCGGGCCCGTGGATGAGCCGCACATTGGCGGGCAGCAGGTCTTCGAGGCCGTAGCGGGAGATGGCGTGGGTGTGCCCGCCGCAGAACTCCATCAGCCGGTAAGTCCGGCCGGCGTTCGCCTCGCGCGCGATTTCCGCTGCGATGGCCCGGGCGAGCGCGCCGTCGCGATATTCGTCGACGTATTTCATCAGGCGATGTCCTTCAGGCGCCGACTCCGACGGCCTTCAGCATTTCCAGGGTCTTCAGCGCCTCGTCCGGATCGATCCTGGCGAGCGCATAGCCGACGTGCAGCACAACGTAGTCGCCCACCTGAACCTCGTCGAGGAGCGCGGTCGAGATGGTTTTGATCACGCCGTCGAGGCTGACCTTCGCCATGTCGTCGGGCAGGACTTCGCGCACTTCGACCGGAATCGCGAGGCACATGACGCTTTCCTTCCTTTAGGGCGGCGTCGGCGACGCCGCCTCGGCGCGCTTCGGACCGCGCCCCGCAACACCCGGCTCTGTAGGCGGGCTCGCCGAGACCGCGCCGGCGCGGTCGGCGACCGCGCCTACAGGGCGCGCAACTTCGCCAGCGCGAACGCCGCCTGGCCGAACGACAGGCCGCCGTCGTTCGCCGGAACCGCGCGCGGCAGCGCGGGTTCGAGGCCGGCGCGCGCCAGGGCGGCGACGAGCCCCTCGGCTGTCTCTTATACACAT
>CAMFKX010000335.1 GCA_945957375.1 uncultured Roseiarcus sp. | reverse complement strand
GGCCGGTGTCGTAGCCCTTCTTCTCCGCGGTCTCGATCGCGGCGACCGAAGTGCCGACCTTGCGGCACTCCTCGATGAAGGCGCCGAGCTTGGGATCGTGGCGCGCGGCGGCGGCGGCGAGCGGATGGTCGGGCGCGATCGCCATGAATTTCGCGCCGAACAACGTGTCGGGGCGGGTCGTGTAGATTTCCAGCTCGGACGTTCCCGGCTCGTCCTTGAGCACGCCGACGGTCGCCTGGTCGATGACGAAGCGCACCATCAGGCCCTCGGAGCGGCCGATCCAGTTGCGCTGCATCAGGCGCACCTTCTCCGGCCAGCGGTCGAGCCCGTCGAGGCTCGCGAGCAGGTCGTCCGAGAAGTCGGTGATCTTGAGGAACCACTGCGTCAGTTCGCGCTGCTCGACGACGGCGCCCGAGCGCCAGCCGCGGCCGTCGATCACCTGTTCGTTGGCGAGCACGGTGTGGTCGACCGGGTCCCAGTTGACCTTCGACTTCTTGCGCGCGACGAGGCCGGCTTCGAGGAAGTCGAGGAACAGCTTCTGCTGGTGGCGGTAATAGCTCGGATCGCAAGTCGCGACCTCGCGCGACCAGTCGAGCGACAGGCCCATCGACTGGAGCTGCGCGCGCATCGTGTCGATGTTGGCGTAGGTCCAGGTCGCCGGGTGGGTGTTGTTCTTCATCGCGGCGTTTTCCGCCGGCATGCCGAACGCGTCCCAACCCATCGGGTGGAGCACGTTGAAGCCGCGGGCGCGCCGGTAGCGGGCGACGACGTCGCCCATCGCGTAGTTGCGCACGTGCCCCATATGGATGCGCCCCGACGGATAGGGAAACATCTCGAGCACGTAGTACTTCGGCCGCGGATCGTCGTTCTTGGTCTTGAAGACGGCGGCGTCGGTCCAGGCCTTGCGCCACTTCGCCTCGGATTCGCGCACGTTGTAGCGTTCGGAACGCATCTCGGAAGGGTCTCGGCTTGTCTTGAAGGATTGGCGCGGGACAAATCACGATTTGCCGGGAGGGTCAAATAGCTGGGCCGGCGGGGAGGGCAATCGCTCGAAGCTGCGCCGGCGGGTCTCCCCGTGGAAGCCGGACGAGCCGCCGGCGCGCTGACCGCTCGACTCGCTGGACGCCTGCGACCAAAATCAGGAAGCGAAAGCCCGGCGCAAGCCCGCGGCCGTTGACGACAAGGCCCGACGTCGAAGTCGTCCCTATCGCGCTCGCGGCCGGGCCGCCCCTCAGGCTTGCCCCTTGAGCAGGGCCATCGCCTCTTCGTGGACCCGCCGGTCGCCCGCGACCAGGATGCGCCCGCCCTTCGAAGGGTCGTCGCCGTCCCAGGTGGTGACGACGCCCCCGGCGCCCTCGATGATCGGGACGAGCGCCACGATGTCGTAGGGCTTGAGGCCGGTCTCGATCACCAGATCGATGAAGCCCGCGGCGAGCGCGCAATAGCCGTAGCAGTCGCCGCCGTAGCGCGAGAGGCGGGTCTTGGCCTCGACCCGGCGAAAGGCGGCGTGATCGGCCTCGTCCCGAATCAGGCCGGGATGGGTGGTCGAAAGAGTCGCGTCGGCGAGCGAAGCGCAGGCGCGGGCGCGCAGCGTGCGCGTCGCCCATTCCGAAGGCGGCGCGTCGCCCCGGCTCGGCGCCAGCGTGCGCAGCCGCGCGCGGGCGCCGTCGCCATAATAGCGCTCCCGGGTGAAGGGCTGCGCCATCATGCCGTAGACCGGGCGTCCGCGATGCATCAGACCGATCAGCGTGCCCCAGGTCGGCATGCCGGAGATGAAGCTCTTGGTGCCGTCGATCGGATCGAGCACCCAGACATATTCCGCGTCCGGCCGGTCGGCGCCGTATTCCTCGCCGATCACGCCGTGGGCGGGAAACGTCTGCCCGATCAGGCGGCGCATCGCGGCTTCGGCGCCGCGGTCGGCCTCGGTGACCGGGTCGAACACCCCGCCGAGCGACTTGTCCTCCGCGCCGATTGCGCTGCGGAAGAACGGCAGAATCACCTCGCCCGAGACCTGAGCCAGCCGTTCGACGAAGGCCGCGAAATCGACCAAGGTCATCGGCGACCCCCGAAACACCCGCCAAAGCTATGTAAAGAATGCATGGCTGCTATCCCCATTTTTAGCAGCTGCACCGCCCGCTGCATCCGAACTCAAGTCTAAGCCAATGAATTCTTTTAAGTTTCTCCGCTTCCCAGTCCGGCGCGGCGTCCGTCGCCGCAGCGCCATAGCGGCGCCGACGACCACGCCCGGCGTAACGGAGGAAGAAAACTCTTGCAAGAGCTGGCGGAGGTCCCGATATTGTTGCGGTGCGGCATTGATTGCCGCATATGCCCTCCTTGGGCGTTTCCTCCCTAGACTGAAGGCCGCCGTGGCAACATGGCGGCCTCCTTTTTTTTGCGCCGCGCATAGGCCGGCCGCAAAATTGTTTCTTGCCTTTTGTGCGCCGCACAATCATATTGTTGCGGTGCGGCATGACCTGCCGCGCATGCCCTCCTAGGGCGTTTCCTCCCTAGACTCGGCCGCCGCGGAAACGCGGCGGTCCTTTTCGGTTTTGCGCCTCATTCCGCCGCGAGGCGACCCGGCGCGGCGGAGAACGTCGCGGCCAGCTGTTGTGCGGCTGCGAATACATCCTTGCGCAGCAAAGGCCAACGTTCGTTGCGCACAATCTGGCGTTCGTCGAGGTAGAGCGACCGGGCGATCTCGATCTGAATGGCGTGAACGCCCTCCCCCGGGGCGCCGAAATGCTCGGTGATATAGCCGCCGGCGAACGGCTTGTTGCGCCGCACCCTGTAGCCCGCCGCCCTCAGACTCGCTTCGAGGGTTTCGATCACCACCGGCGCGGCGCTGGCGCCGAAACGATCGCCGAGCACGATGTCGAGCCCGCCGACGTCCGCCGCGTTGCTCGGCATGGAGTGGCAGTCGATCAGCAGCGCACGGCCGAAATGCTCGCGGGCGCGCGCGATCAGCGTCGCGAGCCGCGCGTGGTAAGGACGGTAGAGCGCCTCGATGCGCGCCAGTCCGACCGCCACCGGCAGCGGCTCGCGATAGATCGGCTGCGCGTCGCCGACCACGCGCGGGATCGTGCCCAGGCCGACCGCGACCCGCAGCGACCGCGTGTTGGCGTAGTCCGGAACCGGACCGTCGAAGACTTTCGGGTCCAGCTCGTAGGGTTCGCGATTGACGTCGAGATAGGCGCGCGGAAACATCGCCCGCACGAGCGGGGCGCCCAGCGCCACGCAGGGCAGGAACAGTTCGTCGACGAAGGCGTCCTCCGAACGGCGGAGGGTCAACGGGTCGAGCCGCGAGGCGGCGAGAAACGCGGGCGGATAGCTGAGGCCCGAGTGCGGCGAGCTGAAGATCAGCGGCGAGGTCAGGCGCGCCGGCTCGATCGTCTCCACCGGAGGATTGAAAGCCGCAAGCTCCGCCCTCACGAGTTCGTTCATCGTCACTCCGCGTCCCGATGCGCTTGCTCTCGGAGCGCGCATGGGCTTTTATCATGTGGGACGGCGTTTGGCGGAAGCGCCACGGCCTGCGGCGCCTTTCAAGGAATTTTTACCGGACCGCCGCTAGGTTGCAAGCCTCATTAGGGGACAGGGATGCGTACGCCGGTTGAAATCACACCGAAGATTCTACTGGCGGAGGACGACAACGACATGCGTCGTTTCCTCGTCAAGGCGCTGCAGAACGCCGGCTACGCGGTCGCGTCGTTCGACAACGGCATGTCGGCCTATCATCGATTGCGGGAGGAGCCGTTCGAACTGCTGCTCACCGACATCGTCATGCCGGAGATGGACGGCATCGAACTCGCCCGCCGGGCGACCGAACTCGATCCGGAAATCAAGGTCATGTTCATCACCGGCTTCGCCGCGGTGGCGCTGAACCCCGACAACAACGCGCCGCGCGACGCGCGGATCCTGTCGAAGCCGTTTCACCTGCGCGAACTCGTCTCCGAGGTCGAACGGCTGCTGAAGGCCGCCTAGCCGAGGCGCCGCGGGATGCGCGGCCGCGCGCTGATCTGGCTCGCGCTGACCGTCGCGCCGACCCTGGCTTTCGCCGACCCTTCGCGTCTCGATGCGATCCTCGCGACCGGCGTGCTTCGCGTCGGGACGACCGGCGACTACCGGCCTTTCTCGGCGCTCGACAAGGCGACCGGCGCCTATTCCGGCTTCGACGTCGCCATGGCGCAATCGCTCGGCGAGGCGCTCGGCGTCAGGGTCGACTTCGTCCCGACGACCTGGCCGACGCTCGCCCGCGATCTCAAGGGCGGCGCCTTCGACATCGTCATGGGCGGCGTTTCGGTGACGCTCGACCGGCAGAAGATCGGCTTCTTCTCCGACCCCTACCTGCGTGACGGCAAGACCCCGATCGCGCGCTGCGCCGACCAGGCGAAATTTCAGACGCTGGAGGCGATCGACCAGCCGGGCGTCCGGGTCGTCGTCAACCCCGGCGGAACCAACGAGCGCTTCGACCGGGCGCGTCTGCGCCGCGCCGAGATCGTGGTCGAGCCGGACAACACCCGGATTTTCGACGAACTCGCCGCGGGACAGGCCGACGTCATGCTCACCGATGCGTCGGAGACCCGCTTCCAGCAGAAGCAGCACCCGAATGTCCTGTGCGCCGTCCACCCGGACCAGCCGTTCGATTTCGCCGAAAAAGCCTATTGGATGGCGCCGGACCCCGCGCTCAAGGCGTTCGTCGACCAGTGGCTGCATCTGACCAAGGCGCGCGGCGATTTCGATGCGCTCGCCTCGCGCTGGCTGCAATAGAAACGGGCGGCCGTCGGGCCGCCCGTCGTTGGCGCATGTGTCGCGTCACGGTTGATAGGGCGTCCTGACGCGACAGGAGCCGTAGTTCGGAAAACAATAGACCGGATAGGCCGCGACCGAGCCGAGGTTGGCGACGCCCCCGACCACGCCCCTGGCGGCGTCGGCGAACGGATTGCCGCTCTGGCGGACGGCGCGATGGCTCTCGGCCGCCTGGCGCTTTCCGGCGTGATGGCGCGTCGGCGGCATCATCTTGGCGGCGTCGCTCGGACCTCCGATCGCCCAGCCCGGCGTCGGCGCCGGCTCGTTGAGCGACGGTTGGTCGGCAGCCGGGGCGTCGGCCAACGCGCCCGGCGCCGCCGCCAGCGCGCCCAATCCGATCCCTGTCTCTTATACACATCTCCGAGCCCACGAGACGTAGAGGAATCTCG
>CAMFKX010000334.1 GCA_945957375.1 uncultured Roseiarcus sp. | reverse complement strand
GCGCCGGCTATCGCATCCCGTCCGCCGCGGCAAGGGTCTGGCCGGGCGCTTCGCGCCCTTGCCGCGCCGGCCGGGATGCGACGCGCGAGGGGCTGTTTCCGATCGAACCATCGAGAAAGGAAAGCCCGACATGAGAGCCTTCAAACACGACTCGGCCCGGCGCGACCACTACCAGGAGCTGACCGACGCGGTCATCGCCAGGCTCGAAGAGGGGACGCCCCCCTGGCGCAAACCGTGGGACCCGAGCAAATGCGCCGCCGCCATAAGTCCGATGAACCCCGTCACAGGACGCTCATACCGCGGCGTCAACGCTCTCGCGCTCGCCCTCTCGCCGCTCGCCTTCGCCGGCGATCCGCGCTGGATGACCTATCGCCAGGCCGGGGAGCGCGGCTGGCAGGTGCGCAAGGGCGAGAAGGGCGCGATCGTGTTCTTCTACAAGAAGCTCGAGGTCCGCGACCGCCAAGGCGACGACGACGAGCGCCGCACGATCCCGCTCCTGCGCGCCTACACGGTCTTCCACGCCTCGCAAATCGACAGCGTGCCAGAACTCGGCGCGCCGAAAACCGCGAGACCCGTGCCCGAGCGGATCGCCGACGCCGACCTCATCGTGAAGGCGAGCGGCGTCCGGGTCGAGGTCGGTGGAGACCGCGCGTATTACGCCCCCTCGAGCGACCACATTCGCATGCCGCCGGACGAGGCATTCGCGAGTCCGCCCGCATGGGCCGCGACCATCCTTCATGAATTGGCGCACGCGAGCGGCGCCCCGCACCGTCTCAACCGCGATCTTTCCGGCCGATTCGGAGATACGGCCTATGCGCGCGAAGAGCTGCGCGCAGAATTGGCGAGCTACTTCGTCGGCAGCGCGCTCGATCTGCCTTGCGACGTTCCGAACCACGCAAGCTACGTTCAATCGTGGATCAAGGTTCTCAAATCCGACACGCGCGAAATCTTCCGCGCTGCGGCGGACGCGAGCCGGATCGCCGACTGGATCCTCTCCCATCACCCGGACCATGCCGAGAACCGCGACCCGGCGAGCGAGGACGAGCCCTCCTCCGCGCCGACGGAAGCCCTGGCCGCCTGACCCAAGGCCCACCATCGACGACGAGATCGCCGGCGGCGTCGTGCGACGCGGCTGACCCCGCGCGAGCGCGGAAGGGAGAACACCTCATGTCCGTAATGAAGCCGCCCGGATCGCGGTTCGAGCGAGGCTTCCGCCTCGGGTCGGAGGCCGACGACGGGACCCATCTCCGGGACGCGTCCGGATGGCCCTACTCGATCTACCTTCAGGACGACAACGTCGGCGGGTGCGACGCCGTGCTCTGCCACGGCATCCAGAACCTGAGCGACGCCGAGCACCTGCTCGCGATCTGCAACGGCGCCGAACACCCCGCGATCGAGAGCCACCTGCAGGTCTTCGCGTGGGCGAAGCCTGACGCCGACGCGAATGGAGGGAGCCCATGCAAAAATTCAGGATGATCGAGATCGCCTACGAAGAGTTCTGGGACGCCTGCGAGGTGCTGCCGCCAGCCATCATGCTGAATGACGGCTTCCTGCTCGGCGAGCCCTACAGCGACCGCACCTGCTCCATCTTGAACAAACAGGACACGGTCTGGTGGGCCTACTTCGGCCCTGGGCGCGAAGGCGCGCCGCACTTCAAGGCCGACACGCCCCTGACGAAGACGGAGTTCCGCGAGGCGCTCCGCCTCCTGCGCGCCGGCCAGGGCGCGGCGTTCGCGGGGAGGGAGGAAGCCGATCGAGATCGAAGACTCAACCAAAACGGACATCAGCAAGGAGACGCAACGTGAAATACTCGATCTGGTACATGCGTCCCGAATGGTTCGGGGAAGGCATCTCCGGCGCAAGGCCGGACCCGAAGAACCTCGAGGCGACCCACGTCCACCTGAAGGACGTGCACGAGTTCGCCGAAACCAACCCGCTCGAAGCCATCTATGGCGCCATGCAGGGCGAGGTCTGGTCGCCCAGGGCGAGGCGCGAGGGCTGATCCGGTCGAAGGGCCTCGAGCACACGTCGATGAGCGTCGGCGACATCATCGTCCCCGAGGACAGCGGACAGGTCTTCATCGTCGCGTCCTTCGGCTTCGAGGAGGTCACCGCGCCGCGGACCGTCGCGGAAGCCGTCGCCGCACGGAAGCCGGCAGCCGCCCGATAACTTAATCCGACTGGAATTGATCGGGAACGGGACGTCGGAGCCGGAGTGAGCCAGTAAGGATCCGGCTCCGGGTCCACGCTGGGGTCTGGGGACCTGCCCGCAGAGTCGGCCGCTTCAACAGTCGCCGGTGCGCAGGCCCTACGAGAGCGGCAAACCGAAGCCGCACGCCTCAAACCGTCTGTCGTCGAAAGCGCAAGCGTCAGCGTCGTCCGGCCACCCCCGAGGCGACCGGACGACGCGGGCGATCCTGTCCTGCGAACGGAGATAACAATGGGATCGACAATCACAGTCAGCAAGCACGCGGCGGCCTTTCGCGCCGCCGACGGGCTCGTCCATTTCGCCCTCTACGAAAAAACGTACGAGAGCAACGTGTCGCCGAAGACGCCGCGCTGGAGCTGCATCCATTTCGGCACGCTCGACTCCGCCATCCAGCGCATCTTCGACTTCGGCGGCTCGTGCGAAGGCGGAATGCTCTGCGGGCCGGCCAGGCGGCCGATTCTGCCGGAGACCTACATCGGCCACTGGCTCAAGCTCATGAAGGCGCCGCACGCCATGCCGGATCGCCGCCTCACACTGAGGACAGGCGACGGATTCGCCAACGCCTTCTCGAGCGAGACATGCGCCCGGGGCGCAGACGTCTTCAATCAGGCCGGCTTCGGCTTCATCGCCGATGAGGTCGCGCAGGGAAAAACGGTTTCGCCCGATCTCCACGCCTACGCCAAACCCCTGGCGCGGCTCTGGGCGGACAAGATCGTGCACCCGTGGCGGATCATCGAGGACGGTCCCTGCCTGGACTGCACGACCGCTCGCAGTCTCGGCTACAACCCAACGCCGGCACGAGCCTTCACCGTGCGCCAACTTGAAGCGTACAGGGCGGACGAGAACAATATCCTCATGCGCGACGCCGACGGCAGCTGGCGGATCGCCGGCTGGGCCTATTCGATCGTGGGCGACTACGTGAGGAGCCTCGGCGCCGAGGAGCAGACTCTTCCTGGCTCATACCGCACACGGATCGAAGCGTTCCGCGCCTCGCTCGAAGCCGCGCCCCCGCTGCCGGTGGGGACGACGGTGACGATCAAGCCCGGCGAGTGGACGTGGCGGTGCAGCGACGAGTTCAGGGCGCTGATGGACGGATCGGAGCCCTTCACCCTGCCGGCGGAGATCGCGCTCGAGAACTGCATCGCCTTCGCAAAGAGCGATCGGGTGACCTGGCGCCTGCCGGGCGAGCAGGACCCGATTGCGGCGGACCTGCCAGCCGCCGCCGCGCCGCGCAAGGGTCCAGCCGGGCGCTTCGCGCCCTTGCGCGCCGCGCCGCCGGCCGGCCGTCAGAGGATCTGTTTCAGGCAGTCCTGAATCCACGAACGTGACGGCGGTGGAGACATCGCCATCGAAACTCGCAAGCAAGGAACGACCGATGTCACGACTTGTCTTCAAGGCGGACGATCTCCGCCGACTCGTCACACACGCGCTCGCGGCGCCGAGCCACTCCGTAGGCTACGGCGGCGTCAAAGGCGACGTCGTGCTCGCCCACGATCAGGGCGTCTACCTGATGAGCGCAGGCCAGCCGCGCGACCTCGTCAGCGAAGGGTCGAGCTCGAACTACGTCGCGTACGCGGAAGGCTGCGATCCCCGCACGGACTCGGCCTGGTGGGAGACAGCGCGCGACCTCGTGGGCGGCGACGACTTCGGCCAGCATCTTCCGTGGGCGACGGGCATCCGCGCGGCGATCGACGGCGGCGCGAGGACGGTCGTGATCGACATCACCGAAGAGAGCATCTCTCTGGTGACGTTGGGATCGAAGTGCCGGCCCGGGGAGCGCGTGTCATGATCCTGACCACCAGCCCGCAGCGCGTCTCGATCCAGCGCAAGCACGAGCAGCTCGTCTCGACCTTTCTGGAGCGCATCAAGCGCGGCGAGCGCCCCGACCTGCCCCCGACCTACCGGGAGTTCCGCGCGACCGTGCAGCCAACCATCGGCTGCGACGGCGCGGTCGTCGTCCAGTGGTGCGGCATGTGGGTCTGCATCGAACGCGACGGCTACGCCCACACCTGACGCTGAGCGGCGACACGGGCCTGTTCCTGGACGAGTAACCAGCTGAACGCCCCGCCGCAGCGATCCGGCGGGCTGACATCCTCGCTCCCGTCCCGCGTTGCGCGCAGACGCGGATCCTCGAGCGACGGGCGGCGTCGACCACAGGCTCGCGCGCACAAACCGCAAACCCCTCCACGAACTCCGACTCCCGACAGCCCAGCCACCCTCACGGAGGCTCGATCCCCCATGCCCTTCGCCGTGCCCTATCTCGATCTCACCCGTGCCTGCCAGCGTCACACTTTCAAACGCACGACCTATCAGACAGCGCGGCCGCCCTTCGATCCCTCGCGGTTCGGCGTCGAGCCGATCGAAACGGCCGCCGCGCGGAGCTTTGTCGAGACGCATCACTACAGCGGGACATTTCCAGTCGAGATCGCCTCCTACGGCCTCTTCGAATCGAAACCGAACGCGCGCGCCGCCCTGGTCGGGGTCGCGGTCTTCTCGATTCCCGTGAACACACCGAAGGCGCTCAGCGCCCTCCTCAAACCCGGACAGGCGGTCTCGGACCTCGGTCGCTTCATCCTCAATGAGCACGTCCTCGCCAACGCGGAGACCTGGTTCCTGGCGCGCGCCTTGAAGGCGCTCCGGCGCGACCGCACCCTTGCCGACGGCAAGACGCCACGGTTTCCGTTCAGCACGTCCTATTCCGACCCCTGCCCGCGCGTCGGCGTCGACCGGATCATCTTTCACGGGCACGTCGGCGCGATCTACCAGGCGAGCAACGCCCTCTACACCGGCCGGTCGCGGCCGCGCGTGCTCTGCCTGACGCGCTCCGGGATCGCCATCTCCGACCGCGCGCTCTCGAAACTGCGCGCGGACGACAACGACGCGCGCCACGTCTATGCGCAGCTTCGCGGCCACGGGGCGCCGCAGCTCGAGCCCGGCGAAACGGGCGCGCGCTACCTCGCCCGGGCGCTTGCCGACGGCCCGTTTCGCCGTGTCCGGCATCGCGGC
>CAMFKX010000333.1 GCA_945957375.1 uncultured Roseiarcus sp. | reverse complement strand
TACGAGATTCCTCTACGTCTCGTGGGCTCGGAGATGTGTATAAGAGACAGACAGACAGGAGTTTGCCCAGCAACTGCACCCGAGCGTCTTCGAAGGGGACGATCGCCATGCCGGACTGCGCCGAAAGGTTCCTTCTGTTCCTGATCAAGCCGTCGCACTACGACGACGACGGCTACGTCATTCAGTGGCGACGCTCGGCGCTGCCGTCGAATTCTCTGGCCTGCCTCTATGGCATCGCGACGGACGCGATCGAGCGCGGCGCCCTCGACGGTTTCGACGTCGAGATCCTGCCGATCGACGAGACCAACACGCGGGTTCGCCCCGACGCGATCATCAGCGCGATCGCCGCAGCCGGCGGGCGCGGGCTCGTCGGCTTCGCCGGCGTGCAATCGAACCAGTTTCCGCGCGTGATCGACGTCGCCCGGCCCTTGCGCGCGGCGGGCGTGCCGGTCTGCATCGGCGGCTTCCATGTTTCGGGATGTCTCGCCATGCTGCCCGAGACGCCCGATTCCCTGAAGGAGGCGCTCGATCTCGGCATTTCGCTGTTCGCCGGCGAGGCGGAGGGGCGTTTCGCCGACGTCCTTAAGGACGCGGCGGCCGGAACGCTGAAGCCGGTCTACAACTACCTCGACAACCTGCCGAGCCTCGACGGCGCGACGGCGCCGTTTCTGCCCAAGGACCGGGTCGGCCGCTCGATCGGCATGATCTCGAGCTTCGACGCCGGCCGGGGCTGCCCCTTCCTGTGCTCGTTCTGCACCATCATCAACGTCCAGGGTCGCAAGTCGCGCTACCGCTCCGCCGACGACGTCGAGCGGATCGTGCGCGCCAATCACGCCAGCGGCGTCCGCTATTTCTTCATCACCGACGACAACCTCGCGCGCAACCGCAACTGGGAGGCGATCTTCGACCGGCTGATCGCCTTGCGCCAGGAGGGATTGCATTCGCGCTTCGTGATCCAGGTCGACACGATGTGCCACAAGATCCCGCGCTTCGTGGAGAAAGCCGCAGCCGCGGGGGTGAAGCGGGTGTTCATCGGGCTTGAGAACATCAATCCCGACAGCCTCGACGGCGCCAAGAAGAAGCAGAATCACATCGCCGACTACCGTGAGATGCTGCTCGCCTGGCGTAAGGTCCGCTGCATCACTTATTGCGGCTATATCCTCGGCTTCCCCAACGATACGCCGGAGACGATCGTCCGCGACATCAAGGTCATCCAGCGAGAGTTGCCGCTCGACATCCTCCAGTTCTCTTGCCTGACGCCGCTCCCGGGAAGCGAGGACCACGCCAAGCTGACCGCGGCCGGCGGCGAGATCGATCCCGACCTCAACAAGTTCGACCTCGAGCATGTCGTCTGCGACCACCCGCGGATGACGCGGGCCGAGTGGCAGGAGGCCTATCATCTCGCCTGGCGGACCTATTACACCGACGCGCACATGAAGACGGTGATCCGCCGGGCCGCCGCCGGAGGCCCGCGCGTCGACACGGTCGGCTTTCTCATGGTCGCGTTCTGGGCGGCGAGCACGCTCTACAACATCTACCCGCTCGAAGCGGGCCTGCTGCGCCGCAAGCACCGGCTCGATCGCCGGCCGGGCCTGGCGATCGAGCCGGCGCTGATCTTCTACCCGCGCGAGGCGGCGACATTCCTCGCCAACCACGCCCGGATCGCCTTCAAGTTCGCCAAGATCTGGTGGTTCATGCGCGGCGTGCTGCGCGACCCGAGCGCAAAAGCCTATACCGACGCGGCGCTCGGGGCGACGCCGGATTACGAGCGCATGGAGATGTTTCAGCTTTCCGATTCCGCCCGCGCCGCCGGCGCCAAGGCGAAGAAGATCGCGCGCGCCGCCGTCGGCGAGTAGGCTGGCCGCTCAAGCCGTATCCGCCTCGGCGTCCCAGTACGGGCGCTTGCCGAAGCGCTCGACCAGAAAATCGACGAAGGCGCGCACCTTGGGCGACAGGTGGCGCGCGTGCGGATAGACCGCGCTCATCGCCAGATCCTGGGGAATGAAGCGGTCGAGGACGGAGACGAGCGCCCCGGAGCGAAGATCGGGGCCGACGATGAAGGTCGGCAGACTGGCCACGCCCGCGCCGGCGAGCGCGAGGATTCGCAGCGCATCGCCGTTGTTGGCGCTGACCCGCCCGGACACCGGAACGAGCGCCGCCGCGCCGTCCGCATCGATGAACCGCCATTCCTGGGTGCGGGCGACGTTGCTGTTGCGCAGGCATTCGTGCGCCTTCAGCTCCTCCGGAACCTGCGGCGCGCCGCGGCGGGCGAAATAGTCCGGGCTGGCGCACAACGTCCGGCGAATCGGCGCGATGCGCCGCGCCATCAGGCTGGAATCGGGCATGGCGCCGATGCGCAGCGCGACGTCGAAGCCCTCGTCGACCACGTCGACGAAGCGGTCGTTGAGCGAGAGATCAACGTCGACCTCGGGATAGCGCTCGAGAAACACGGGCAGCGCCGGCGCCAGATGGAGAAAGCCGAAGCTCATCGGCGCGCTGATCGCGATCCGCCCGCGCGGACTGGCCTGCAGCCGCCCGAGGGCGCGATCGGCGTCGTCGAGATCCGCGAGAATCCGGCTGACCCGCTCGAAATAGGCCCGACCCGCCTCGGTGAGCTTCAGCGAGCGGGTGGTGCGATTGAAAAGCCGCGTCCCGAGTTCGGCCTCGAGCGCGCTGACGTTGCGGCTGACCGCAGATTTCGACGAGCGCATCCGCCGCGCCGCCTCCGAGAAGGACTGCGTCTCGGCCACCCTGACGAACGCCTCGAGGGCGACGAATCGATCCATATTGTTGCTCCTGTGGCAACAGTCCTTTGAAGAGTCTGTAAATTGTTCCGCCAACCGCAGCAAGTTATCGGTATCGCAACGCCGGGTCGCGGCGGCGAGGCCGACGCCCATCGGCGCCGGATTGCTGTCGGGGTCGCGCATGGATCTGATCGTCAACAACCCCTTTGTCCCGGTTCTTGCGGCTTCGCTGGTCACCGCGCTGGCGTTCGTCGCCGCGCAGCGGATCACCGGATGGAGCTGGGCGGCGACGCTCGCAGCGCCGGTCGTCTTCCTCGTCGCCTATGTCGTGACCTACCAGAAGATCCCGCCGTTTCCCCCCGCCGGCGCCGCCAACAAGATCTTCTGGATCGCGCTCGTCGCGACGCTCGGCGCGATGGCGCTGGACGCGCTGGACCGGTTGCCGCGCTGGGTTTTCGCCGTCCTCGCCGCGCTCCTGGCCGCCCTTTGGATCGGCTGGGGGAAGATCGGCGATGAAGGCGCCTGGCTCCCGCTTCTGACGATGATCGCCCTCGGCGGATTGGCGCTCTGGGGCCTCGATCGCGCCGGAACGCCGGCGACCGGCGGCGACGGCGCGCGCGCCCTGGCTGGACTCGCGGCCATATCCGGGCTTGCGGCCCCAACGCTGCTGTTCGGCGGCTCCTCGACCGGCGTCGGCCTCTGCCTCGGACTGGCGCTCGGCGCCGCCGCGCTTTCGCTCGCGCAGGTGCGCTCACGCCGCGTCCTCGGACCTGCGGCCGTCCTCGGAGCGGGCGCCGGGTTGCTCGCGGCGCTCGACACGATCGCCGTCGTCACCCGGCGCGCCGATCCTTTTGCGCTCGCGCTGATCGCGCTGGCTCCGTTTCTCGGCCCCTGGGCCGTTCGACTTCTGCCGCCCGCCTTCCGCAGCCGACCCGTTGTCGCGTGGATGGTCTCCGGGCTGGCGACCCTGTCACCGCTGCCGGTGATCGTGGCGCTCCTGTTCCTGCGTCACGACAGTCCCCTTGGATGAGGTTTCCCATGCGCCCGCTCTCGATCGCCTTTGCTTCCGTCGCCGCCCTCGGCGCCGTCTCGACCGCTTCCGCAGCCGACTACAAGATCGATCCCAGCCACACCCACGTTCTGTTTCTGGTCAATCATCTCGGCTTCTCCAACATGATCGGCCTGTTCGGCGAAACCACCGGAACCATCGGCTTCGATCCGGCGACGCCGGCCGCGAGCAAGCTCAAGGTCGACGTCAAGACCGGCAGCCTGCAGACTCAGTTCGCCCCGCGCGACGTGGACTTGAAGGGCGCCGACTGGTTCAACGTCGCCGAGTTCCCCGACATGACCTTCGTCGGCAAGACTTTCACCAAGAAGGACGACAAGTCGGGCCAGGTGACCGGCGATCTCACCTTGCTCGGCGTCACCAAGCCGGTCACGCTCGACGTCGCCTTCAACAAGGCCGGCGTGCGCCCGACCGACAAGGCGGACACCGTCGGCTTCTCCGCCCGCGGCTCGCTCAACCGCTCCGACTTCGGCCTGAAGACCTTCATTCCCTACATCGGCGACAAGGTCGACCTGATCATCGAGACCGAAGCGACGCGCTGACCGCGCCGCCGGACATCCAAGCGCAAAGACGCGCCGGCGCGTCATTGTTGGACCGGGCTGGTCTCTCGATTTCCGACGCCGCCGTGCAGGGAATAGCGCGACCTGGCGGCGTTCCGGGGCGCGACGAGACCATCGACAATGTGATCCCGACAGCGACAACGATGTGCTAGAGGCCTCCGCGGACGGCTGAAAACCATCGGACGGCTGCGCCAGCTCCTGGCGCGGCCGGCCCGCTGTCGCCGTCCGCGGCGGTCGCACCGTCGGGAACGCTCATGGATCTGATCGTCAACAACCCCCTCTTTCCTGTTCTCTCCGTCTGCGCGGTCGTCGCCATCGGGCTCGCGATCGCCGCCTGGATCACCCGATCGGCGTGGCTCTCGACCGTCGCGGCGCCAATCGTCTTCCTCGTCGCCTGGGTCGTGACTTACCGGAGAGTTCCGACTTTTCCGCCGGTCGACGCGAGCGACACGATCTTCTCCGTCGCGCTGGCCGCGACGGTCGGGGTCCTGGCGCTCGACCTGTTCGTGCGGGTCCCGCGCTGGCTGGACCCGTTCACCTCCCGGCACGGCGCCTTCGTCCCGGTTCCCCGCGTGATGATGGCCGTCATGACCGCGTTGCTGGCGGCGGCGTGGACAGGCTGGTCGAAGCTGGGCGCCGAGACGACGATGCTGCCGTTCCTCGGTCTGGTCCTCGGCGGCGGCTTCGCGCTCTGGTGTCTCGATCGCGCGGGAAAGCCCGGGTCGGCCTCCGGCGACGGCGGCACGGCGCTCATCTGTCTCGCGGCGGTCTCCGTGCTCTCCGCGCCGACGCTGCTCTACGGCGGCTCTCCCGCCGGGGTCGGGCTTGCGCTCGGGCTCGCGGCCGGCGCCGCGGCTGTCTCTTATACACATCTCCGAGCCCACGAGACGTAGAGGAATCT
>CAMFKX010000332.1 GCA_945957375.1 uncultured Roseiarcus sp. | reverse complement strand
AATCCACGCCCGAGGGAATCCCCCCGTGAGTCAAAAGGAGAGCCCTTTGGTATTAGGCGTTGGT
Organism: uncultured Roseiarcus sp.; assembly: GCA_945957375.1. Taxonomy (GTDB): domain Bacteria; phylum Pseudomonadota; class Alphaproteobacteria; order Rhizobiales; family Beijerinckiaceae; genus Roseiarcus. The sequence goes on along the minus strand of CAMFKX010000332.1, from coordinate 5,246 downwards.
AGGCTTGCGAATTTAATCCGCGACTCATAAGGGCGCCGGATGCATTTCCGAAAATCTCGTCAACCTGAAAATTATGGTAATCATCCAATACCGCGCGGAATAGGTAGGCTAAGTCCTCGACCAACATTTCAATGCCTCTATTTTAAACCGCTTTTGTTTTTCAAACATTCATCCGCAATGATTCGCGGGTAAACTGACCCCTCATGGTCTGGTTGTATTGCTCTCTGAAAACTATTCACGCCCTCCCGCTACTGCGAGAACGTGTCGCAGCTGTCGATCTGGCCCGACTTCAGGCCGGCCATCAGCCACTTGGCGCGCTGCGCCGAGGAGCCGTGGGTGAAGCTGTCGGGCACGGCGTAGCCGCGCGCCGAGGTCTGCAGCCGGTCGTCGCCGATCGCCTGGGCGGTGGCGATCGCCTTCTCGACGTCGCCCTGCTCGAGGATCTTCCACTTCTGGTTGGCGTTGGCGGCCCAGACGCCGGCGAGGCAGTCGGCCTGCAGCTCGACGCGCACCGAGACGGCGTTCGCCTGGGTCTGGCTCGCCCGCTTCTTGTAGGCGTCGGCCTTGTCGAGAATGCCGAGCAGGTCCTGCACGTGATGGCCGACCTCGTGCGCCACGACATAGGCATAGGCGAATTCGCCGCCGCCGCCGTACTTCTGCTTCATGTCGCGGAAGAACGAGGTGTCGAGATAGACCTTCTTGTCGATCGGGCAATAGAACGGCCCCATCGCCGCCTGCGCGCCGCCGCAGCCCGACCGGGTCGCGCCGTCGTAGATCACCAGCGTCGCCGGCGTATAGGGCAGGCCGGTCTGCTGCGGCAGCACGGAGCCCCACACCGCTTCCGTCGAGCCCATCACGTGGGCGAGGAACTTGCGCGTCGGATCGTTGGGGTCGGCGGCCGGGCCGGTGGTCGCCGGCTTCGTGGTCTGGCCGCCCTGATTCATGTATTTCGACGCCATCTCGGCGCCGCCCATCAGCACCGCCGGGTTGATGCCGGTGAAATAGCTGATCGCGAACACCGCCACGATCATGCCGATGCCAAGGCCGCCGCCGCCCATTCCGCCGCCGCCGCCCTGCCCGCGACGGTCCTCGATGTTCTGCGAAACGGGCGTGTTTTCGTACTGCATCGGTCAACCCCGGAGGAACGTGTCCGGCGCCGCTGTCTCCGCAGGGGACGCGACGCAATCGCCTCACCCTATCAGAGCCGCCGCCGCCTGAGTAGCATCCCCCGCGCGCGCTCGGGGCTTGCGACGAAGCGATCCTTGCCACGCCGGCGAAACAGGGCTACCCAAGGAGAGTCATCGGCGCTTCGGGTCAAACCGAAGCAACGGGAATGCGGTCGGGAGCGATCCCGAAGCCGCAGCTGCCCCCGCAACTGTGGGCGACTTGTCTCGGTCCACGAGGCCACTGGGCGCGAAGCGCCTGGGAAGGCGGACACGAGGCGACGGTCGCGAGCCAGGAGACCGGCCGACGACGCGTTCGACCCAGAGCCGTCGGCGGGACGGCGGGAGGCGGTATGGAATTTCTTGTCGAGAATGCCGCGAGCGGGCCTGCGCCGCAGCGAATCGCTCTCTTTCACCCTCCATTTCCGGTTCGAAGCCGCAGCGCGCGGGGCGCTGCGTCGGACCGTCTGCGCTTGACCCCGGGAGATCGACGATGACCGTTCTTGCCAATATTAGTCCGCGCGGCCGCAACGCCGCGCTCGTCGCCGCGATGGCGGCGGCCGGAGGCGCGCTGACGCTCGGCTTCGCCTGCGCCCTGCCCTTCGCCGCCTTCGCCGCCGCTTCGGCGCTGGCGTTGCCGGCTGCAGCCGCCGTCGCCGCCGTGCTGGCGGTGTTCGCGGTCAACCAGATCGTCGGCTTCGCCTGCCTCGGCTACGCGATGGACGCGAGCACGATCGCCTGGGGCGCCGCGCTCGGCGTCATCGCGCTCCTGTCGCTCGGCGCGGCCGGCGCGGTCCTGTCGCGGGTTCGCGGCGTCGTCGGGATCGGCGCGAGCTTCCTCGCGGCCTTCGTGACCTACGAGGGCGCCGTCTATCTCGCCTGCCTCGCGAGCGGCTCGTGCGATCCGGCCGACTTCACCGTTTCGAGCGTGACGCGCATCTTCCTGATCAACGCGGCGACCTTCGGCGGCTTCCTCGCCCTGCGCGCGCTGGCTGAGCGTTCGGGACGCGCGACCGCGGGCGCGGCGCTGCGGCACGCATAAGGAGCCAGGCGGCGCTCTTGCGGAGCGCCGAGGCTTTTATGAGATGAAGAGCGCGCCGTCGGGCCCCGACGGCGCGCTCTTTTTGGACCGGCCTCGATTTTGGAAGAGTCAGCGCCGCGGGCCCTCACCTGGCCGCTGCGCGGCCGTCCCTCTCCCGCTGCGCGGGCGAGGGAGGCCCCTTCTCCCTCGGGGAGAAGGTGGCCGGCGCAAGCCGGCCGGATGAGGGCTGGCCGCCCGCGGTGAAACGAACAGTTCGCCCCGGGCGGCCGACGGGGCGCTTTGTGTTTTGGCCATGCCCCAACTCGGAAAGCTCAGCGCCGCGGGCCCTCACCCTGGCCGCTGCGCGGCCGTCCCTCTCCCGCTGCGCGGGCGAGGGGGGCTCCCCCTTCTCCCTCGGGGAGAAGGTGACGCGAAGCGCCGGATGAGAGCCTTCCTCAGAACCGCGCCGTCACGCCGACATAGGCCGACCGGCCCGGCTGCCCGTAATTGTAGACCTCTTCGTAATTGGCGTTGGTCAGGTTCACGAGGCGCACGTAGGCGGTGAACGTGTCGTTGACCTTGTAGCTGCCGATCACGTCGATCCGGGCGTAGCCGGGCAGCGTGACGCTGGCCGGATAGGCGTAGTCGAGGGCGGGGCCGACCAGGATCAGGCGCGGCTCGATCTCGACATTCGCCGTCGGGCTCCACACCAGCGAGAGCGCCCCGGCGTTCTGCGGCACGCGCAGAAGCTGGGTGTTGGTCTGCAGGTTGCGCGAATCGAGATAGGTGTAGCTGCCCTTGGCCCTCAGCACGCCCGGCAGCAGCGTCGCCTCGGCCGAGAACTCGACGCCGGTCGTGCGCGCGCTGCCGACGTTGTAATAGCAGCCGCCGCCCGAGGCGAGCTGAGCCGGCGTGCAGGACGGCACGTTGGCGAAGGCGATCAGGTCCTGGTAGTAGGCGCTGAACACCGTCGCCGACAGCGTCGCGCGGCCGCCGAACAGCGACTGGTCGACGCCGATTTCGCCGCCGACGTTCTTTTCCGGCAAGAGGTTCGGATCGCCGTAGAGGCTGTAGCGCTGGTAGAGCGTGGCCGCCTTGGCCGCATTGCCGAAGGCGCCGCGCAGTTTCGTGCCGGTCTCGTCGATGTGGTAGGCGACGGTGGCGCGGCCGGTGGCGAAGGTCTGGCCGTCGACGATCGAATCGACCCGCCCGCCGAAGGTGAAGTCGAGCCGCGACATCAGCGGCAAGCGGTATTCGGCGTAGAGCGAGTTGGTCGTCTGCTGGGCGTCGACGCCGGTGAACGAGCCGTCGGCCGGGTCGGGCGACTGCGAATTGCTGGCGTATTCGGCCATTGTGCGCGCGCCGAAGATCAGCGAGCCCCAGCGGTTCAGCGCCAGTTCGCCCTGATATTCCGCGCCGAAGCGCGAGCCGTGGTAGGTGGTGTTGCAGTTGAACGGGGTGAAATAGGCGTCGAAGCAGCCCTCCGCCTCGTTGACCGAGTTCACCGTCGCGCTCGAGAACACCCCGACGCGGTTCTTCAGCGCGCCGTCGAAGGCGGCGAAATTGGCGCGCAGGAAGGCGTCGCCGAGCCAGACGCGCGACAGGTTGTAGGAGCTGAACACGTTCGCCGGATCGAAGGCGAAGGGGTTCGAGTACTGCAGGCCGTTGGCGAAGCCGTTGAAGCCGAAGTCGATATTGGCGGTCTGCGACAGCGTGTAGACGAAGCGGCCGTTGACGCCGCCCTTGTTGACCGGCTGCGAGTCGGGCGCCGGCGGCAAGGGGGTGACGCCGTCGCCGATGGTGAGCGGCCGGTTCACCCGGTAGCCGTAGGCGGCGAAGCTGTCCGAGTGGGTTCCGGTCGCGCCGAGCGAGTAGCTCCACGGGCCGGTCGCCCCCGACACCGACGCGCGCGCGGTGACCGTGCCGTAGCTGCCGGCCTCGACCGTCGCGCTGCGGACCGGCGCGCCGTCCTTGCCCTTCTTGGTGATGATGTTGACGACGCCCGACATGGCGTCGGAACCGTACAGCGCCGACTGCGGCCCGCGCAGGATCTCGATCCGCTCGATGTCGATGGCGCTCAGGTTGCCGAAATCGAGCGTGCCGTCGGTGCCGGCGGCGTTGCCGACCGGGACGCCGTCGATCAGGATCAGCGCCTGTCCAGGCGCCGCGCCGCGCAGGCGCACGTCGGTCGCCGTGCCGGGGCCGCCGCTCTGGTTGACAGTGACGCCCTCGACCTCGCGCAGCACCTCGGTGATCCCCTGCGGCCCCCATTGCGAGAGCCTGGCGCCGGGAATGACCGTGACGTCGGAGCCGGTCGCATTGACCGGCTGTTCGACGCGCTCGGCGGTGACGGTGATTTCGGGAAGCGCAGTGGAATTCTGCGCGTGGACGAACGAAGGCTGCGCGACGGCCGCAATCAATGCGACCAGAGCGCAGCCGGACGGCTGACGAAACGTGACCATAGAGCCTCCTGCCGTCCCGCCGACGGCGTTGGTTGATGAGGTCTCCGGCCGGTCTCCTGGCTTGCGGGTCGTCGCCTCGCGCAGCCTTCCCAGGGCGCAAGCCCCAGTGGCGTGAAATGCGCGAACGGCTCGCCGCTCACAGTTGCGGGGGCAGCCGCGGAATTGCGCTCCAAGAAGCGCGCACCGCGTTCCCATGATCCGGCCGTGAAGCCGGATCGCCGATGACTCGGAAATTCTAGGACGGCGCCGACAGCGGCGCAAGCCCGGTCTCCGGCCCGGTCTCCGGCGCCTTATCGCCGCACCCCGGTTGGCGTTTCGTCGCCAGTTCGCTAATGAGCCCCGCGATGCGAGGGTTCGAGACAGGCGGAGCGCGGCGCGACGCGCGGGTCCGGAAGGGCCGCGGGGCGACGCCCGGCCATGTCTGACCTCGACGCCCCTGGCGGAAGCGCTCCCGTCGGCGCGCCCGATCCCGACCCGCCGGCCGTCCTGACGCACGCCGCCGCCGCTTCGGCGGCGCCGCTTCAGCCGCGCTGGCTGCGGCCTGTGGTCGCGGCGCTGGTCGTCGCGGCCCACGCCGGCGCGCTCGCCTCGCTCTCATCC
>CAMFKX010000331.1 GCA_945957375.1 uncultured Roseiarcus sp. | reverse complement strand
GGCCGAGCTGCCGCCGGCCTTCGATGCGCTCCGGGCCGCGGCGCGCGAGGTCGGCTCCGTCCAGATCCAGAACCGCGCCACCGTCGCCGGCAACCTCTGCAACGCCTCGCCCGCCGCCGACGGCGTCCCGCCGCTGCTCGCCCTCGACGCCGAGGTGGAGCTCGCCTCTCCGCGCGGGCGGCGGCGGGCGCCGCTCGCGCGCTTCATCTCGGGTCCGCGCCGCACGGAGATCGCCGCCGACGAGATCGTCCTCGCCGTCATCTGCCCCGAGCCTCCCGCCGGCCTTCGCTCGGCGTTCCTGAAGCTCGGCGCCCGGCGCTATCTGGTAATTTCGGTCGCGATGGTGGCGGTCGGGCTCGAGATCCGCGGCGACATGGTCGCGTCGGCCCGGATCGCGGTCGGCGCCTGCTCGCCGGTCGCGCTGCGGGTCGCCGCCGCCGAGGCGCGGCTCGCCGGCCGCCCTTCGCGGGCGGGTCTGGGCGAATGGTTGCGGGGCGAGGATTTCGCCGACCTCGCGCCGATCGACGATGTGCGCGCGAGCGCCGACTATCGGCGCTCGGCGGCGCTGACGCTGGCGCGGCGCGCGGTCGAGCTCTGCCTCCGGGGCGAATGCGGAGGCGCAATCTGATGGACGCGGCCACGACCGGCGTCTTCGTCACGCTCAACGGATCGCCGACGGCGCTGGACGCGCCCGCGTCGGAGCGGCTGAGCCGCGCCCTGCGCGAGCGTCTCGGCCTCACCGGCGTCAAGGTCGGCTGCAACGCCGGCGATTGCGGCGCCTGCACCGTGCTGCTCGACGGCGAGCCGGTCTGCGCCTGTCTCGTGGCGGTCGGCCAGGTCGAGGGCCGGCGGATCGAGACCGTCGAGGGCCTCGACGACCGGAACCGGCTGGTCGCCCGGTTGCGCGCGGCGTTCCAGGCGGAGGGCGCAGCGCAGTGCGGGATCTGCACGCCGGCGTTTCTCCTGGCTTCGGTCGCGCTCCTCCGTCGCAATCCTCATCCCGACGAAGCGGAGGTCATGGACGCGCTCGGCGGGGTCCTCTGCCGCTGCACCGGCTATCGCCCGATTGTCGCCGCGGTCGCGCGCGCGTTCGCTCCGCAGCTGGCTCCCGAAGCCGCAAGCGGCGGCGCCGTCGGACGGCGGCTCCCCAGGCTCGACGGGGCGGAAAAGCTCTCTGGGGCCGAGATCTACGGGGCGGACGAATGGCCGGACGACGCGCTCGTCGCCCGCGTCGTCCGCTCGCCGCACGCCCACGCCGAATTCGCCTTCGGCGACGTCGACGCCTGGGTCGCCGAGACGCCCGGCGTGGTCGCCGCCTTCACCGCGAGCGACATTCCGGGGGAGAACCGCTACGGCGTCATCCCGCCCTTCGCCGACCAGCCGGCGCTCGCGGAATCCGTCGCGCGCTTCCGCGGCGAGGCGGTCGCCGTGGTCGTCGGCGAGGGCTCGGCGATCGAGGCGCTCGACTTCTCCCGGTTCCCGGCGACCTTCACGCCGCTGCCCGCGCTGACGACGCTCGAAGCCGCGCTGGCGCCGGACGCGCCGCGGATCCACGCCGGCCGGCCCGGGAACGTCCTGACCCGCGGCCGGGTCGTGCGCGGCGACGCCGAGGGCGCGCTGGCGGCCGCCGACGTCGTCGTCGAGGGTGAATTCGAGACCGGCTTCGTCGAGCACGCCTACATCGAGCCCGAGGCCGGCTTCGCCCGGCGCGTCGGCGACCGCATCGAGATCCAGGCGTGCACGCAGGCGCCCTACATGGACCGCGACGACGTCGCGAAGATCCTCGGCCTCGGGCCGGATGCGGTGCGCATCCTGCCGACCGCGGTCGGCGGCGGTTTCGGCGCCAAGCTCGACCTGTCGCTGCAGCCGTTCGTCGCGCTGGCCGCCTGGAAGCTGAACCGCCCGGTGCGGATGGTCTATTCGCGTTCGGAATCGATGCGCACGACGACCAAGCGCCATCCGGCGCGGATCCGCGCGCGCGTCGGCGCGAGCCGCGACGGCCGCCTGACCGCGATGGACTTCGAGGCCGACTTCAACACCGGCGCCTACGCCTCGTGGGGGCCGACGGTCGCCAACCGTGTGCCGGTGCACGCCTCCGGGCCCTATCTTGTGCCGAACTACCGCGCGGCGACGCGGGCGATCCACACGCATCTCGTGCCGGCCGGCGCCTTCCGCGGCTTCGGCGTGCCGCAGACCGCGGTCGCGCAGGAGCAGCTCTACGACGAGCTCGCAGTTCGGCTCGGCATCGACCCGCTCGAGTTCCGCATCCTGAACGCGCTCGGGGTCGGACAACCGACCGTGACCGGGCAGACATTCGCCGACGGGATGGGCTTCCGCCGCTGCCTCGAGGCGCTGCGCCCGCGCTGGCGGGAAACGCGCGCGGCCGCCGAGGCCTTCAACGCGGAGACGGCGGGGCCGCTGCGGCGCGGCGTCGGCGTCGCGGGCATGTGGTACGGCTGCGGCAACACCTCCCTGCCGAACCCTTCGACAATGCGGGCGGGCTTGCGCCCGGACGGACGGGTGACGCTCTTCCAGGGCGCCGTCGACCTCGGCCAGGGCTCGAACACGGTGATCACCCAGATCTTCGCCGACGCGCTCGGCGCGCCGGTCGAGGCGATCGACAGGCTCGGCGCCGACACCGACGTCACGCCGGACTGCGGCAAGACCTCGGCCTCGCGCCAGACCTTCGTCAGCGGCAACGCCGCGCTGCGCGCCGGCCGCGCCTTGCGGGCGCAGATCCTGCGGCTCGCCAACGCCGGCGAGGACGGGACGATCGCCTTCGTTCGCGGCGCGCTCGTGATCGGCGGCGCCGGCGTCGACACGCGGATCGACCTCGAGGCGTTGCCGGTCAATCGCGCGGGCTTCGTCCTCGAATGCGCCGAGACCTACGATCCGCCGACCAGTCCGCTCGACGCCGACGGGCAGGGCGAGCCCTACGCGGTGTTCGGCTCGGGCGCGCATCTCGCGGAGATCGAAGTGGACGTCGAACTCGGCCGCGTGCGCGTGACCGGCCTCGCCTGCGCCCACGACGTCGGCCGCGCGATCAACCCGACGCTGGTCGAGGGCCAGATCCAAGGCGGCGCGGCGCAGGGGCTCGGCTTCGCCCTGATGGAGGAATACGTTCCCCACCGCAGCGAAAACCTGCACGACTATCTGATCCCGACCGTCGGCGACATGCCGCCGGTCGAGTGCATCCTGATCGAGGACCCGTCGTCCGAGGGGCCCTACGGCGCCAAGGGCGTCGGCGAGCAGGCGCTGATCCCGACGGCGCCGGCGATCTTCAATGCGATCCGTCACGCGACCGGGGCGCGCATTGTCCGCGCGCCCGCGACTCCGGAGCGGGTGCGCGCCGCGATCGCGGCGGCGAGGGGGGCGCCATGAGCGAGACCCAGGAAAAGGCCGACGACAAGATCCGCTGCGACGCCTGTCCGGTCATGTGCTACATCCGCCCCGGCATGGCGGGCGCCTGCGACCGCTACGCCAACGAGAACGGGCTGCTCGTCCGCGTCGACCCGCACGTCCTGCTCGAGCGCGCCGTCGACAGCGGGGGCCGGATCGCCCCCTTCGCCAGCGCGGCCGGGGACTGGGACGGCGACATCGTCGGCGGGCGCGAACTGTTCGTGACCGCGATCGGCGCGGGCACCACCTATCCCGACTACAAGCCGGCGCCCTTCATCGTATCGAGCAAGACCCACGGCGTCGACATGGTGACCGTCGTCACCGAGGGCATCTATTCCTATTGCGGCGTCAAGCTGAAGATCGACACGGACCGGCATCTGGGAGCCGAATGCGCGCTCGTGCGCGCCGAGGGCGAGCCGGTCGGGCACGTGACGACCGGCGAATACGGCTCGCAGATGCTGTCGCTCGGCGGGGTCAACCACCTGACCCACGGCGGCAAGAACGAGGGCCGGGTCACCTGCCGGACGCTGCTTGACCTCTGCAACGGCAAGCCGGTCGAGCTCGCGGTCGACGGCGGCGCGACGGTCGTGGTCGAGGCGGGCAAGGCGCCCGTCGTCAACAGGCGACGCGAGAACCGGATGCGCGTCGGCTGCGGCTCGGCGACGATCGGGATCTTCGCGCGGCAATGGTTCGGCAAGGTCGACGAGGTCGTCGTGGTGGACGACCACATCACCGGCGTGCTCTCCGAGCATCAGGCGGGCAAGCTGCTCGGGGCGCGTCCGACCGGCATCCGGATGAAGGGCCGGCGCTCGACGCCGGGCCGTTATTTCCATGTCGCCGAGCCGGGGACGGGATGGGGCGGGGCGGCGATCGACGATCCGCTCGAGATCGTCGCGGGCTTCGATCCTAAGGCGGCCCGGGCGGGCATGACGATGCTTATGGTGTCGACCACCGGCGAGCAGCACGCATTCTATCGGCTCGACGCGGCGCTGCGGCCGGTGCAGGAGGATCTGCCGGAGACCTTGCGCGAGTCGGTCGAGCGCATCGCCGAGAACTGCGAGCCGGCGCTCTGCACCGTGCTGTTCATGGCCGGCGCGGGCGGCTCCCTGCGGGCGGGTGTGACGGAGAATCCGGTGCGGCTGACGCGCGCGGTGCACGGCGCGCTGACGACGGTGACGGCGGGCGGCGCGCCGGTGTACATGTGGCCCGGCGGCGGCATCACCTTCATGGTCGACGTCACCCTCCTGCCGAAACACGCCTTCGGCTCCGTCCCCACGCCGGCGATCGTCGCGCCGATCGAGTTCACGATGCGGCTCGACGACTATCTCGCGCTCGGCGGCCACGGCGACCAGGTGCGCACGCTCGAAGACGTGGTCGCGCGCCATCGCGAACGGGACACCAACGTGTTCGTCGAGGGCGCCATCGCGCGCGCGGCGGGCGCGCGGTGAGCGTGCGGGCGCAATTCGCCGTCCTGCCCGACGGGCGGCGCCATTTCCACGACGGGCCGATCGACCTCGTCCTCGAAGGTTTTGGCGCGCCCAGCGAGCTTTCGAGCGCCTACGCGGCCGCGGCGCGGCGCTTCGCGACCGTGCTCGACGAACTCTGCGCCGAACTGCCGCTCTTGCGCGCCCCGGCGGGCGGGCCGCGCCCGGAGGGAACGGTCGCGCGGCGCATGGCCGAGGCTGCGGCCGCGTTCGCGGCCGACCGCTTTCTCACGCCGATGGCCGCGGTGGCGGGCGCGGTCGCCGAGGAGGTTCTCGAAGCGATGACCGACGCGGCGGACCTCGAGCGCGCCTACGTCAACAACGGCGGCGACATCGCGCTTCATCTCGCGCCCGACGCCTCGTTTGCGATCGGCCTGGTCGCGCGCCCCGACGCGCCCGCCCTGTTCGGCCAGGCGCGCATCGGCGGGCGCGACGCCGAGCGCGGGATCGCGA
>CAMFKX010000330.1 GCA_945957375.1 uncultured Roseiarcus sp. | reverse complement strand
AGGCGGGCGTGGTCGCGGGCGAGCACCGCGCGGATATCGCCGGCGAGCGCCGTCGTCGGCACGCCGAGCGCCTCGGCGCCGCCGAGCGTGCCGGCGTCGGCCAGCAGCACCGCCTCGTGACCGGCGTCGATCAGGCCGCGGCACAGCGCCGCGAACGGGCGGGCGTCGCCCTCCGTGCCGTAGGTGGCGACGAGGATCTTCATGCGGCCTTCTACCCATTTGCCGCGCCAGGGGCGACCGGCTTGGAACCGCGCCGGGGCCGGTCTAGTGTCCCCGTCATGACGGAGACGGCGATCGAGGCCTTGAGCCAAGCGGAGCGCGACCGCCGCCTCGACGCCTTTCTCGGCCTCGTCGGCGTCAGGCCGGCGATCATGGGCATCCTCAACGTCACGCCGGATTCGTTTTCCGACGGCGGGCGCTTCGCCGCTTTCGACGCCGCGCTGGCGCAGGCGGCGAAGCTGGTCGCCGACGGCGCCGACATCGTCGACGTCGGCGCCGAATCGACCCGGCCGGGACACACGCCGCTCCCGTTCGACGAGGAGTGGCGACGGCTCGAACCGCTCCTCGGCCCGCTGCTGCGCGCCGTCGCCGCGGCTGTGTCGATCGACACCACCAAGGCCGAGATCGCGCGCCGCGCGACGGCGCTCGGCGTCTCCGTCGTCAACGACGTCTGGGGGCTGCAGAAGGACCCGGACATGGCCGGCGTCGTCGCCGAGAGCGGCGCCGCGGTCGTCCTCATGCACAACCGCGAGACCGTCGATCCCACGATCGACATCGTGTCCGACATTCTTCGCTTCCTCGAGCGCTCGCTCGCGCTCGCCGACAAGGCCGGCGTTCCGCGCGCGCGAATCCTGGTCGATCCGGGCATCGGCTTCGGCAAGGACAAGGCGCAGAACCTGAAGGCGCTTCAGGCGACCGGGCGTTTGCGCGCCGCCTTCGGCCTGCCGGTGCTGATCGGGGTGTCGCGCAAGCGGATGTTCGGCGACCTGCTCGGCGCCGGCGTCGACGGGCGGCTGATCGGGACGATCGCCGCCAACCTCGCGACGCTCGCCCGCGGCGCCGCGGTGTTCCGCGTCCACGACGCGGCCGAACACGCCGCGGCCTTCAAGGTTCTCCAGGCCATCGACGATGCCTGACGCGGTCGAGGTCGGCCTCGGGCTCGGCGGCAACGTCGGCGATCCCGTCGCGTCGATCCGCGCCGCGCTCGACGCGCTGGACAAGCGCGGAATCGTCGCCGTGGGCGCCGTCTCGTCGATCTACCGGACGGCGCCCTGGGGCGGCGTCGAACAGGCTGACTACGCCAACGCCTGCGCGATCGGCGTGACTCGCCTCGCGCCGCTCGATCTGCTCGATGCGGTCAAGACGATCGAGCGCGATCTTGGACGGGTCGAGACGCTGCGCTGGGGCCCGCGCGTGATCGACATCGACATTCTCTTTTACGGCGAAGCGGCGATCGCGGACGAGCGCCTGATCCTGCCGCACAAGGAGATCCTGCGCCGCGCCTTCGTCCTGATTCCGCTCGCCGAGATCGACCCGGAGCGGACGATCAACGGCGTCCGGGTGATCGACGCGGCCCGCGCCATCGGCGACGACGGCGTGACGCGCTGGGAGGGCGCATCGCGCGATCCGATTTGATCGGCTGACCGGGCGTGCTAAACGCCGCCGAGCGCCTCCGGCCATCGTCGACGAAACCCGGTTTCCGCTGGACCGAGGCAAACCCTTCCCGAGTTCGACGACGGGTCGTCCGGCGCGCCGCGCCGGGAGAAGCGAGTCCGCCAAGACATGGTTTCCTACCCCTCCCTGCTCCTCGTCGGCTTTCTGCTCGGCTGGTCGGTCGCCTGGCCGCCGGGGCCGATCAACGCCGAGATCGCGCGGCGCGCGTCGTCGGGACGTTTCCGCTCCGGGCTCGCGGTGCTGGCCGGCGCGTCGTCGGGCGACGCGATCTGGGCGCTCGGCGTCTCGCTCGGGATCGGCGTGCTGTTTTCCGGGCCGACGGCGCGGCTGATCATGGGCGGCGTGTCGATTGCGTTGCTGCTGGCGCTCGCCTTCCTGTTCCTGCGCGGCGCCTGGGCGGCGTTCTCGGCGCGCGAAGCCCCCGCGCCGGCCAAGGCGCGGGTTGACGGGCCCGGCGGCGCCTATGCGCTCGGCATGGCGATGGCGCTGACCAGCCCGTGGAACGTGGCCTTCTGGCTGGCGGCGATGGGGCGGCCGGAGCTCGCCGGGGTCGACGCCGCGCATCTCCTGGCGATGGCGGGCGCGGTGATCGCCGGCGCGCTGACCTGGGGGATCCTCTGGGCGCTATTCAACAAGGCCGTCCACGGCGCGCTCGACGGCGCCGCCCGGCGCTGGTGGACGATCCTGGTCGAGGCGGCGACCGGCGCGCTGATGCTGTACTTCGCCTGGGGTTCGGCGATGCGCCTGCTCGCCGAGCGCTAGACGCCGGCCGGCCGTCGAACATTGGCGATCGGTAATCTCTCCAACCCAAAATCGCCGGACGCGAAGGCGATTGCGACCGGAGCGGGACGGGTTTTCCGGTTCCCGAAGGTCTGGAATCTGGAGATCCCAATGAAGTCGCTGTTCGCACTCGCCCTGGTCGCCGTCGTCGCCGCCGCCGGACCCGCCTTCGCCGAAGGCAAGTGCGCGACCGGATCGAAGTCGAAGTGGCAGCCCAAGGCCGCCCTCGAAGCGCAGCTGCAGGCCGACGGCTACAAGGTGCGCCAGATCAAGGTCGAAGGCGGCTGCTACGAGGTCTACGCCACCGACAAGGACGGCAAGCGCGCCAACATGGCCTACAACGCCGAGACGCTGGAGAAGCTCGACAACGCCGAAGCGGGCGAGAAGTAGCCGGCGGGAGCGGCCGCCATGATCCGCGTGTGGGACCCGGCCGTCCGGGTCTTTCACTGGGCGCTCGCGGCGAGCTTCGCCGGCGCATGGCTCAGCTCGGAATCCGAGGGCGTCCATGCCGCCCTCGGCTATTTCGCGGGGGCGCTGGTCGCGTTCCGGATCGTCTGGGGCTTCGCCGGCCCGCGCTATGCGCGCTTCGCCCAGTTCGTGCGCCCTCCCGCGGTCGTGGTCGCCTACCTCGGCGCGATCCGCGCGGGGACCGAGCCCCGCTACATCGGCCACAACCCCGCCGGCGGAGCGATGATCCTCGTCCTGCTCGCGGTGATCGCGGCGACCGCGGTCAGCGGCTGGCTGCTGACGACCGACGCCTTCTGGGGCTCCGAGACGCTGCAGGCCGTTCACGCGGTTCTCGCCAACGGCGCGCTCGCGCTGATCGGGCTTCACGTCGCCGGCGTGGCGCTGGCGAGCCTGCGCCATCACGAAAATCTGGTTCGCTCGATGATCGTCGGCGTCAAGCGCGCGGCGGCGGCGGGCGACGTCGACTGAATAGGGTGAGGGGACCATGTTCGAGACGCAGCAAATCGGCGCGCCGTTCGTCTATGCGACCGGGCCGGGGCCCAGGGCGACCGCGATCGACGACGACATCTATCTGACGGTCACCGCCGCCGTCCCGGACTCTCCGGGCCGCGCCCAGTCGATCGCCATCATCCTGTCGATCGACATCGCCAGGGCGATGATCGCAGAGCTTTCGACCGCCCTGACCGCGGCGGAGCGCGAGGCGGCGGTCTGAGGCGGCGCCGGTCAGTCGGCCTCGCCTGCGCTCGCTACGGTGATCCGCAGTCCCGGACCATTGTCCGAGGCGCGGCAGGATAAGCCGTGCAGTTCGGCGATCGCCGCGACCAGCGCGAGGCCGAGCCCGGTCCCCGGCGTGCCTTTCGCTTCGTCGGCGCGAAAGAAGCGGTTGAAGATCGCCGTCCTTTGCTCCGGCGCGACGCCCGGACCGTCGTCGGCGACGGTGAAGATGATCCCCTCGGGTGTCGGCTCGCCGGCCACTTCGATGCGGACGCCGCTGGGCGTATGGCGGAGCGCATTGTCGAGCAGATTTGCGATCATCTGGACCAGCAGCTCCCGGTCGCCGGCGAGCGGCAGCGGCGCGGCCAGCCGGGCGATGAGCTGCTTGCCCTCGTCTTCCGCCGCCGGCGCGAACGCCTCCACGACCTCGCGGGCGATCTCCGCAAGGTCGAGCGGACGAAAAGCCGCGCGGCGCGCGCCGGCCTCGACCTGACCGATGCGCAGGAGCGCGTTGAAGGTTTCCAGCACGCCCTCCACATCGGCGGCCGCCTTCTCGATCATGGCGCGGGCGGCGTCGGGCGCGGGCGCGACGCGGGCGGCTTCGAGGCTGCGCAGCACCCCGGCGAGGGGTTTGCGGAGATCGTGGGCGATGTCGGCGCTGACCTGCCGGTTCGCCTGCAACAGCTTTTCGATGCGGTCGAACAGGCGGTTGAAGGTGCGCGCCAGCGCGGTCAGGTCGTCGGCGCCGGTGAGCGGGATTCGCCGGGTCCAGTCGCCGTCCATCAGCCGTCGCGCGGTCATCCGCATCGAGTCGATCCGTTTCAGGAACTGCGCGCTGAGCCAGAGGCCGCCCGCGGTTCCGAGGGCGAGCGTGGCCGCGACCGCCCAGCCGAAGGCGGCCAGGACGCCGTCGAGGATCGTGTCGATCCGGCGCTGTTCGTCGCCGACGAGCAGGGTCGAGCCGTCGCCGAGCGGCGTGACGAGGGTACGGAGCACCTCGGGGCGCGATTCGGCGGGTTCGTCGCCGTCGACTTCCTTCCCCTCCGTCCAGCCGCGGGAGTCGACGCCGGAGGGCGGGACGCGCAGGACGCCGGCGAGCGCCTTCCCGTCGGCGTCGAGAAGGCCGTACGAGAAGCCGGCGCTTCCGCTCCCCCGGATCGCGATGATCTCGGTGAGCTTTTGTCTGCCGCCGGCCGCGAAGTCGGCCTTCAGGGCGTCGGTCTCCTCGATGATCCGGTCGTCGAAATCCGCGATAATCTCGCGCCGCACCGACACATAGACGAAGGCGCCGAGCGCCAGCGCCGAGGCGGTGAACAGCGCGAGATAGAGGAGCGCCAGCCGGAAGCTGGCGGTCCTAAGCAGACGGATTTGGGGCACGGAGCAAATAGCCGGCGCCGCGCACGGTCTGGATCAGCGGCGCGCCAGCGCGGTCGATCTTGCCGCGCAGGCGGCTGATGTGCGTCTCGACGATGTTGGTCTTCGGATCGAAATGAAACTCCCACACCTGCTCGAGCAGCATCTTGCGGGTCACGATCCGGCCCTCGCTGCGCATCAGCACCTCGAGCAGGCGGAACTCGCGCGGCTGCAGATCGATCGATTCCCCGGCGCGCCGCACCGTGCGCGCGACGAGGTCCATTTCCAGATCGCCGACGTTGAGCGCGGTCTGCGTCGCGCCGAGCGTCGGACGGCGCGCGAGCGCGGCGAGGCGCGCCATCAACTCGTCGAACGCGAACGGCTTGAC
>CAMFKX010000329.1 GCA_945957375.1 uncultured Roseiarcus sp. | reverse complement strand
GGCTGGAGGCGGGGCATGCGCTCGCAGCCGAACGCTTCGGGGCGGCGCCGACGCCGCTCGCGCCCGGCGCGCTCGGCGATCTCGTCGTGCGCCGCGACGGCGCGGTCCGGCACGTGGTCGTCGGCGGCCGGATCGCGGTCAAGGACGGCGCGCTCGCGACCGGCGATTTCGCGCGCATCCGGGCCGAAGCGCAAATGCAGGCGGCGCGGCTGTGGGCGCGGATGGCGGTCGGGTAGCGCGCGGGCGACGCTCTCGTCCGGCCGCAAGCCGCGGCGCCTCCACGTCCTGCTCGTGGGAGAGGGACGCCGCTTGCTCAGCGCTTCCGCATCAGAGCCCGCGCCGCCGCGCGTCGCTGAAGTACATGCGCAGATGGCCTACAGAGACAAAAATCAAGTAAGCGGGTAAACGGTGACACTTACTTTAATTACTATTTCCTTCTCGGGCTCGGGCTCGGGCTCGGGCAACAACGCAATTCGTAATTGAAGTAAGTGTCACCTTTTTCCCCACCTTTTTCGAAGTGTCACCTTTTTCGAAGCGCAAATGCAGGCGGCGCGGCTGTGGGCGCGGATTGGCCGGGCGTTAACGCCGCGCAAGCCCTCATCCGGCCCTTCGGGCCACCTTCTCCCGCAAGCGGGAGAAGCGAACCCGCGCCCTCACCGCTTCCGCACGACCGCCCGCGCCACCGCGCTGTCGCCGACGTGCAAACGCCCCTCGTCGACCCGCGCCTCGGCGGCTTCCAGGACGACGATCTCTTCGCTGGAAAAATCCTCGCGCAGCGCCTCGACCGAATAGAGCAGCGCCGGATCGCGCGGGCCGCCGCGGGCGCCGGCCGCCTGGCGCTCGATCTGCTCCGGGCGAAAGGCCTCGAGCACGATCAGGCCGCCGGGCCTGAGCGCCGCCAGCGCGCGGCGGTGGACGATGCGCCGCTCCGGCTCCACGAGATGCAAATAGATCAGCGCGATCAGGTCGTAGCGCGCTTCCGGCCAGTCCCAGGTCAGCGCGTCGGCGGCAAACACGTTGATCGCCGCGGCGCGCTCGGCCGCCAGCGCCTGCGCCTTGGCGACGCCGAACGACGACAGGTCGAACGAATCGACCTCGAGCCCCAGCCCCGCGAGCCACACGCCGTTGCGCCCCTCGCCGTCGCCGGGGACCAGCGCCCGCATCCCCGCCCTCAGCCGGCCGGATTGGGCTGCGAGGAACGCGTTCGGCGCGAGCCCGTAGGCGTAAGCCGCGGCACGATAGCGCTCGTCCCACATTGCGGCGGCAGGCGTCACGGGTTCGGTCATCGGCGGCGTCCTCTTCGGCGAAACGGGCTCCAGTTTTGCCCGTGCGCCCGGCGCCGGGCAACCCGCGTCACACGCCTGTCAGCGCGATCGCCGAGTTTCGCATCGACTTGGGCTTCCCGCGACAATCGCGCGCAGTTTCCCGCATTTCGCCCCGGCTGGAATTGCACTACGAGTTCTGCGGGATCTGCGCGCGCCGACGCGCGCCGGGCGAGACGAGAGGGGGACATTCATGAAGACCGCGATCAGCCCCGATGCGGCGGCTGCCCTGATACCCGACGGCGCGATCTGCCTGATCGGCGGATTCATGGGGGTGGGCTCGCCCCATCGCCTGATCGACGCGCTGGTCCGGCGCGGCGCCAGGCATCTGACCATCGTCGCCAACGACACCGCCATGCCGGGCAAGGGCATCGGCAAGCTGATCACCGCGGGCGCCGTCCGCAAGGTGATCGCCTCGCATATCGGGCTCAATCCCGAGACGCAGAAGAAGATGATCGCCGGCGAACTCGAGGTCGAGCTTTCGCCGCAGGGCACGTTGATCGAGCGCATCCGCGCCGGCGGCGTCGGCCTCGGCGGCGTGCTGACTGCGACCGGCATCGGCACGCTGGTCGAAAAGGGCAAACAGATCGTCGAAGTCGACGGCAAGCCCTACCTGCTCGAGAAGCCGATCAAGGGCGACTTCGCCCTGATCGGCTGCAAGCAGGCCGACTACTACGGCAACCTCGAATATTCGCTGACCGCCCACAATTTCAATCCGACCATGGCGCTGGCGGGCGAAGTGGTGATCGCCGAGCCGCATCACATCGTGCCGGTCGGCGTCATCTCCCCCGACGACGTCAAGACCCCGGGCGTGCTGGTCACCCACCTTATCGAGAGGGCCATCTGATGGACGAGAAGGACATCATCGCCAAGCGGGTCGCCCGCGAGATCAAGCCGGAGATGCTGGTCAATCTCGGCATCGGCCTGCCGAGCCTGGTCGCCAACCACCTGCCGCGCGACGTGCACGTGTTCTTCCAGGCCGAGAACGGCGTGATCGGCCTCGGGCCGCGGCCGCCCGAGGGGATGGAGGACGAGGACCTGACCGACGCCGGCGGCGGCTTCGTCACCGCCATGCCCGGGGCGGCCTCGATCGACAGCGCCATGAGCTTCGCCCTGATCCGCGGCGGCCACCTCGACATGACGGTGCTCGGCGGCCTCCAGGTCGACGAGCGCGGCTATCTCGCCAACTGGATGGTGCCGGGCAAGATGGTGCCGGGCATGGGCGGGGCGATGGACCTCGTCGCCGGCGCGAAGCACGTCATCGTCGCCATGGTCCACACCGCCAAGGGCGCGCACAAGATCGTCGAGCGCTGCACCCTGCCGCTGACCGCGACCCGCCGGGTGAGCCTGATCGTCACCGAGATGGCGGTGATCGAGCCGACCGAGCGCGGCCTCGTGCTCAGGGAGCGCGGCCCCGGCTGTTCGGTGGCGGCGATCCGCGAGGCGACCGGGGCGAAGCTGATCGTCGAGGGCGACGTGCCGGAGATGGAGCTTTACTGAACGGCGGCGCCGAGCGGCTCGGGCCAAGCGCGCCCGGGTCGCTGACGCTCGCCGGCAGGACCTCATCCTGAGCCTGTCGAAGATCCAGCGGCTTCCACCGGCGCCGCCATCTGGAGCGTCCTTCGACAGGCTCAGGACGAGGTTTGGGGACGCTGCCGAAGGCGTTCCATTCGCTCGCAACCGCCGCGCAAGGCTTGAAAAGCCACAAGACCGGCTCGAGCGTCGGCGCGCCCCCGCCTTGTTGACGCCGCGCCCGCGCGGCGGCAGATTTCCCTCCCGGCCGCAAAGGAACGCCATGACGCCGTTCGCAGAGATCCGCGCCCGCGCCGAAGCGCGCAAGGGCGGATCGGAAAAGCTCGCGGCGTTCTTGCCCGCCAGGCCCGACCCGGCGGCGCTGCGGCGCCTGCCGGACGACCGCATCCTCGCCGAGATGGCGCGCCGCGTCTTCTCGGCCGGCTTCGCCTGGAGCGTGATCGACGCCAAATGGCCGGGCTTCGAGGAGGCGTTCCTCGGCTTCTCCCCGGCGCGGCTCGCCTTCGAACCCGACGACTTCTGGGACGCGCTGACCCGCGACGCCCGCATCGTCCGCAACGGCGCGAAGATCCAGTCGGTCCGGCGTAACGCCGCCTTCGTCCAGACGGTTGCGCGCGAGCACGGCGGCTTCGGCGCGTTCCTCGCGGCCTGGCCGTCCTCGGACGAGGTCGGCCTCCTCGATTTCCTCGCGACGCGCGGAGATCGTCTGGGCGGCATGACGGGGCAGATGCTGCTGCGCACGCTCGGCTGGGACGGGTTCACGACCTCGCGCGACATCGTCGCGTGCCTGCGCGACGCCGGCCTCGACATCGCCGAGGAGCCGAAGTCGAAGGCCGACCTGCGCAAGATCCAGGGCCAGTTCAACGCCTGGGCCGAGGAGACCGGCCTGCCCTACGTCTGGCTGTCGCGCATCTGCGCCTGCTCGATCGGCGAGAACGCCGCGACGCCGCGACACGGCGCGCCGGAAGGGTGATTGGCTCCCGCTCCCGAACAGCGAAAATTCCTTGCAGAACACAGCATGAACAGCTAGCCTCTCGTTCGTGATTTGTTTACGGCGCGCGGTGATTCTGTCGCGGTTCGACAGGGCCAGCGAATCACGCCGCGCCCATGCGGAGGGTTCCATGCTGACCAAGAAACAGAGCGAACTCCTGCGCTTCATCCACGAACGCCTTCAGGAGGAGGGGGTGCCGCCGTCGTTCGACGAGATGAAGGACGCGCTGGACCTGCGCTCCAAATCGGGCATCCACCGGCTGATCATGGCGCTGGAGGAGCGCGGGTTCATCCGGCGTTTGGCCAATCGCGCCCGCGCAATCGAGGTCCTGCGCCTGCCCGAATCCGCGACCGTCGCCGCGCCGCGCCCGCAGAAATTCTCGCCGAGCGTGATCAAGGGGGATCTCGGGCGGATCCGGGCGCCGCAGCCGGCCAGCGCCGGCGGGCCGGAGAGCCGCGCGCCGGCGATGGTGCCGCTGATGGGCCGGATCGCGGCCGGCACGCCGATCTCGGCGATCCAGACCCGGACCGACACGATCGCGCTGCCGCCGGAGTTCCTCGGCCCCGGCGAACATTTCGCCCTCGAAGTGCGCGGCGACTCGATGATCGAGGCCGGCATCCTCGAGGACGACATGGTGATCATCCGCAAGCAGGATTCGGCCGAAACCGGCGACATCGTCGTGGCGCTGATCGACGACGAGGAGGCGACGCTGAAGCGGCTGCGCAAGCGCGGCGCCTCGATCGCGCTCGAGGCCGCCAACCCGGCCTACGAGACGCGGATTTTCGGACCGGACCGGGTTCGGGTGCAGGGGAAAATGGTGAGCCTGTTTCGCCGCTACTGAATTTCCGGCACGCTCGGCGCCGTTCGCGGCCCTGCCCGGACTCCCTGTTGACGGCCTCCGGCCCGGCCTTGCCGCATCCCGGGGCCTGCGCCAGACAAGGGTCTGACGCATGGAGGTGATTCGTGCCCGCGGAGGCGCAGGTCGGCAACGATTTCGAGGACCAGCCGGTCGCCGGCGAGCTGGCTTTCACCGTCGATCTGGACGGGTTCGAGGGGCCGCTCGACCTTCTGCTCGAGCTTGCCCGGCGTCAGAAGGTGGATCTCGCGCGCATCTCGATCCTCGACCTCGCAGAGCAATATCTCGCCTTCGTCGAAGCGGCGCGCAAGCAGCGCCTCGAACTCGCCGCCGATTATCTCGTCATGGCGGCCTGGCTCGCCTTCCTGAAATCACGCCTGCTGTTGCCGTCGCCGCCGCAGGCGGCCGAGCCGGACGCTGCGGAAATGGCCGAGGCGCTCGCCCAGCGACTGCGCAAGCTCGAGGCGATCCGAAGGGCGGCGGGACTGCTGTTCGACCGGACGCGCCTCGGGCGCGACGTCTTCGGCCGCGGCGCGCCGGAGGCGGTGGCGGTCGCGCGGCGCTCGCAGTGGGAAAGCAGCCTCTACGACCTCCTCGCGGCCTACGCCCGGCAGGCGCAGAAGCACGCGCGCGCCCGCGTCCGCTTCAAGGTCCGCGAAGTGTGGTCGCTCGCCGAGGC
>CAMFKX010000328.1 GCA_945957375.1 uncultured Roseiarcus sp. | reverse complement strand
TGGCCGCCCTTGGCCATCGCGTGGGCGAGGCCGCCGAGCAGGATCGAGGCGACCTGCGGCAGCATCGCCGCCGCGGTCGCCGGCGCGATCCCCGAGGCCTGCGCAGCCTGTTCGGCCACGGCGCGGATCTTGTCCTGCGACCCGAAGATCCGCAGCGCCGCCGCGTCCGCCGTCTCCGGCGCCGCGCCCTGCTCAAAGGCGGCGCCATGGCCGCCGCCGGCGAGCTCGGCGACCAGGCCGCCGAACGCCTCGGGATGGGTCTTGAGCTGATCGAACGCGGCGGCGAAAGCCGGAAGCATGGCTTGCGTCGCGGCGGCCGCCTGGTCCGGCTCGACGCCGAAGCGCGCGGCGAGACTGTCGGCCGCGCGGCCGCCCTGGGCGTCCCGCAGAATGTCGTTGAGCGTCATGGCGCTGCCCTCTCTCCTCCGGCCGGCTGGGCGGGCGGCTCGAAGCGCTGCGCCAGACGTGCGATGGTCCAGTAGGCCGCCGCGACGGCGGCGAGACCGAACACGGCCGCACCGAGCGCGATCCCGACGAGCCCGCCCTTCACTCCACCATATCGCACGCCCCAGGTCACGAACGGAATCGTGCCGAGCGTCGCCCGGCCCCAGTTGAAGACCATGCTGAACGTCGGAAAGCCGAGATTGTTGAACGACGTGTTGGCGACGAACAGGCACGCCAGGAACAGCCAGGCCACGACGCCGTAACGGCAGTAGAAGATCACGTAGTCGGCGCTGTCGCCGGTCGCGTCGAAGATTGCGGCGATGGTCGGCGCGGCGAGCGCCAGCGCCGCCCAGGCGAGCAGGACGTAGCCGATCGACAGAATGAACGAATCGGTCAGGGTGCGCTGCACCCGCGCCATCAGCCGCGCGCCGTAGTTCTGGCCGATGATCGGCCCGATCGAACCGGTCAGGGCGAAGACGACGCCGAAGGCGAAGGGCGTGACCCGGTCGATGATCGCGCTCGCCGCGATCGCCGCCTCGCCCACGTCGGAGAACACCCGGATCGCATAGGCCGTCCCGACCGGCGTCGCGAGATTGGCCAGGATCGCCGGCACGCCGATCGCCATGATCGGCCCGAAGTCGCGCCGCGCCGCCGCGAGGCTCGGGCGCGCCACCATGTCGTGCACCCCGACGGCGCCGCGCCAGCCGACCACGAGGAAAGTCAGGCGCGAGGCGACGGTCGCCCAGGCCGCGCCGTAGACGCCGAGATGAAGGCCGAAGATCAGCAGGGGATCGAGGAAGGCGGTGAGGATCGCGCCCGCCAGCGTGACATACATGGCGCGGCGGGCGTCGCCGACCGCGCGCAGGACGCCCGACAGCACCATGCCGAGCGTCATCGGCAGGTTCGCCGGCAGGGTGATGGCGAGGAATTTCGAGGCGACCGCCATGGGCGCGCCCGCGGCGTGAACGACGTGCAGCAGGGCCCAGTCGCGGTAGACGAACATCGCGCCCGACACCAGGCAGGAGACGGCGGCCGCGATGATCAGCGCGGAGGCGGCGAGGCGGCGGCCGCGCGCGCGGTCGCCGGCGCCGACCGCGCGCGACACGGTGGCGGAGGCCGCGATGGTCAGGCCGATGTTGAAGGACATGGCGAAGAACATCGCGAGGCCGGCGTAGCCGATGGCGGCCTTGAACGCCTGATCGCCGAGTTGCGACACCCAGAACAGCGAGAGCAGGTCGACGGCGAACACCGCCATCAGGCCGATCGCCCCGGTCGCGCTCATCACCGCGACGTGGCGCATCAACGATCCCTCGGTGAAGACGGGCCGGGTCTTGTCGCGCGGGTTCAAGGGGGCGTTCAAGCGGGCTCGCGCTTTCGAGGTCCGCCAGCCTTATCGGGTCGTGGCGGGGCGCGCCAGCGGCGAAACGCGCCCGGGACCGCCCGCCGATTGTGCGCCGCCGGCCGAAATCAATGCGTTCGGCGCCGAAATCTGCAACGCGGAGACCAAGGCCCCGATTCTGTTTCCGCGACCGCGTCGTGGAGCCCGGGCTGCGGCGGCGTCTCGAAGGAGGTTCCCGAGGACGATGACAATTTCTTTGGCGACTCGCGCGCCTGTGGCGGTCCTTATTATACTATCAAATTTAGTTTATTTTAAAGGAAATTCGAATTCGCCGAGGGCGGTCCCGTCGACGCGGCGCGGCGCGGCGTTGAAAAGTCAGTTCAGCGATTTGCCGCGGAACGCGGCCGGGCCGTCGCCGAAGCGGGCGGCGAAGCGGCGGCGGAACCGGTCGGGGTCGGCGAAACCGCTGAGGCGGGCGATGTCGTCGATGGAGCGATCGCTCCAATCGGGGTTGCGCAGGCGCTGCATCGCCAGATCGAGCCGGCGCGCCTCGAGGCGGTCGCCAAAAGCGTCGCCGGTCGCGTCGAAGACGCCGCGGACCTCCGCCTCGGGGAGGCCGAGCCGATTGGCGATCGCCGCCAGAGACAGGCCAGGATCGGCGACGCGCGCGTCGGTCTCCCGAAGCACCCGTTGCGCGCGCGCGGCCATGCCGCCTCGGCTCCACGCCGCGGCGCCCGCTTCGCCCCCGGCGCCGAGCGCGAGGACGGAGAGATCGAACAGGTGATCGGCCATGATCTGCGCATAGGCGGCGCTCAGGACTTTCGGACTGCGCCTGGCTATGCCCAAATACAGCGCCAGCTGGCGCACGGCGCCGCTTCGCGCAGGGTCGCCGGACAGGGCCAGCGGCTTGGCGGGGTCGAAGGCGGGAAGCGCCTCCCGGACGCGGGCGCGCGGAAGAAAGACCGTGGCGCTTTCGCAGCCATTGCGAACGCGCATCTGCGAAGGGGCGGTGTAGACGAGCAGACCATTTCCGCCGAGCGACGCCTCGCGGCCGTATTGCACGGCCTGCAGACTACCGCGGGTCAGCAGGGTCAGCGCCACGATCTCCTTGTCGTCGTGCGCACGGCGCATCGCGCGGGAATAGCGCATGTCGCAATCGGACATCGTCCCGAACGCAAGGCCCACGTCCGGCAATTCGAAGACTGTCGCCCGCGAGCGGAACGGCCGATCGTCTTCAACGAGTTCGACATCGACGACGCCGACGAGGCGCACGATGAACTCGCGAAACGCCTTGACCCGAAGGCCCCGGGGAATCGCGCCTGTCGACAGCGCTCGGGCTTCGACGGGAAGTCCATTCGCCATGCGCACCCCTTCCGGCTCGCGCCGGGAGCGTCCCCGGTCGACTTCCGGCGGACCGAACCGTCCGCTTCCCAATAGTAAGCACAAATTAACCGGGTTGAAAAGAACGAAAGCGTCCCCGGGTGGTCAGGACCGCCGCTTGCCGCGGTTCGAGCGAACGGCCGCCGCCGGTTCGCCAAAGCGCGCGGCGAACTGGCGATGGAACGCCTTGAGATCGGCGAAGCCGCAGGACGAGGCGAGGTCGGCGACCGTCATGCGGTCGTAAGCCGGGTCGTCGAGACGCTCGCGGACGACGTCGAGGCGGCGCGCGGCGACGAAGGCGTCGAAACTGGCTCCGACCTCCTCCAGGAGGTCGAGGACGCAGCGCGGCGCGACGCCGAGTTGCCCGGCGACGATCTCGAGCGAGAAGCCCGGCACCGCCGCGCCGGCCCTGATCGCCTCGATCACCCCGGCGCGCTGCGCGGCGCGCAGCCCGCGCAGTTCCGCCTGCTCGCGCGCGTCGCCCTGCGCCCCGAGCAGAAGCGCACAGAGATCGACGAGATGGTCTGCGATCGCGGCGGCGCTCGTCCGATCCACTCCGACCTGCTCCTTCATCAGACCGCCAACGTAGCTCGTCAGCAACTTCAGCGCCGGGATCGTCGGCGCGAGCGCCCGCAGACCTTCCAACTGGACTCCCGGCGCGCCGGCGCGCACCGCCCGGTCGGGCGCGAAGAGCGAGAGATAGCGCCCGCCGGGCTCGAACCAGGCTGCGCCGCTGTTTGGCGTCGGGGTCACAACCGCGCTTCCTGGGCCGCCTTCGGTTTCCCGGCCGCCGAGTTCAAACCGCCGACGTCCCCGCACGACGAGGTTCAGCATGACCTCCTCGCTGACGCCGCCGCCGATCCGGTAGGTCGGCGCCCTGGAGCCGAGGACGATCGACACGCCGGAGAAGGCGAGATGAAGGGCGCGAAGCCTGTCGACGGATCCTCCGCCTGTCTGCGCGGTTTGGTCCGGCCGAATCCCCCGCGGGCCGCCGAACGCGGCCGGCAAGCGCGCGCCGACCGAAATCCGCTGCGGCCGGATTCGCGTCTCCGGCGTCTCCGTCACCGGCTCGAACCGCACCGTCTGGCTCGGACCGCATGGGCCTGCGCGCCGAAGCGGGCGCCGAACTGGCGATGAAAGCGGCTCAAGTCGGCGAAACCGCAGGCGAAGGCCAGTTCGGGGATCGTCATCCGGTCAAAGGCCGTGTCCTCGAGCCGGTCCCGGGCGACCTCGAGCCTGCGCGCCGCGACCAGGCGGCCGAACCCTTCGCCGTCCTCCTCGAGCAGGAAATGAACGTAGCGCGGCGCGACGCCGAGCTGCTCGGCGACGATCTGGACGGAAAAGCCGGGCGTGGCCGCGCCGGCCTCGATCGCCTCGCGGATCGCCAGTTTCTGCGCGGCGCGCATGCCGCGCGTCTCGGCGAGCGCCCGCTCGTCGCCATGGGCGCCGAGCAGCAGCGCGCAGAGGTCGATCAGATGGTCGGCTACGGCGGGCGCGGCCGCCCGGTCGATCCCGGACTTCATCAGCGCGGACACGTAGGCCCTGAGGAACTTCAGTTCCTCCGAGGCGATCGGCCGCACGAGGCGCGAGTCGAGGCCGGCGATGCGCTGGTGCAGCGGGGCGGCCGGCACGTGGACGGATAGATAGCGGCCGCCGCCGCGATAGGAATAATGGCCGGGCTCGAGGCTGGTCGCGAACGCGGCGCTTTCGCCGCCGCCTTCGACGGCGCGGCCCATCTGCTCGAAACAGCGGCGGCCCTCGAGCGGATAGTTCAGGCAGAGTTCCCCGCGGGCGCCGGGGGCCCCTGTCGCGCAATAGGCGTCCGCCCTGTCGCCGTCGAGGATCCTCGCGCCGCCGAGGTCGAGGAGGAGCGCCGAAGGACGACGCGACGGCGGCTTGCTCGACGAGGGGCGTTCGGCGCGCGCGCGCCACATCGCGGCGGCTTCCGGGTTCGGCCATTCGTCGATCCAGATCCGGCGCGCCCGGATGCGCGCCTTGGCGTGGGGGTCCGCGGCGCTCGCCTCGCCCGCCGCCAGGGCGGCGTCAGGCTGAGCGCCGCCTGGCCCGGCGCCCGGGCGCCCGGCGAGCCAGTCGGCCGAGGCGTCGGTCACCTCGGCGATTCGGCGCAAATCGCCGTCGCCGAGTCTCCGGCCGCTCTCCCACACGCTCAACAGGCCGGGCGGGACTCCCAGCATCCGGGCGAATTCCCCTTCGGTGCGATCGAGGCGCGAGCGGACGACGGCCCTCCTCGCCCCGACGCCCGCGGCGCCGCGGCTCGGCTCCTCCCCGT
>CAMFKX010000327.1 GCA_945957375.1 uncultured Roseiarcus sp. | reverse complement strand
AGCGCGTCGTTGGCGTCGGGGATCTGGACGAACACCGCGACATCCTCGCCGCGGTAGGAGGCGATCCGGATCCAGCCCGGATGGCACGCCGGCAGCGTCAGATCGGCTATGAATTTCGCCTCGGCCGCGCCGACCGGCGTCGACCAGGCGTTGTCCGACCAGGCGTCGTTGTAGAGCTTGAGGACGCGGCCGAAGTCGCGCCGCCACGTCCGCAGCGACAGGTTGTGGATTTCGATCTCCGGATCGCGGTTCCGCCCGAGCGTCCTGGCCACCCGCTCGGGCGCGTCGCATTCGGCGACCCGCGCCACAAAGGCGACCAGGTCCATCACCTTGCGATAGCCGAGCCGCTCGACATGCCGCGCGTAAAACGGCGGCGCATGATTGGTCCGCACCACGTGCGGCTGGTCGAAGCCTTCCACGAGCAGGCCGGATTCGTGATTGATCGTCAGGCTGAACGGTCCCCGGGCGATCCGCATTCCCGCGTCGCGCAGAAACGATTCGGCCGCGGCGAACAGGGCGTCGAACACGGCCGGGTCATCGACCGCGTCGAGGAAGCCGAAGAAGCCGGAGGCGTCGGCGAATTTGGCGATATGCGCGGCCTCGATCGTGGCGACGATCCGCCCGACCGGCTCGCCGTCGCGGAAGGCGACGAACGGCTGCACCCGGTTCTCGCGCAGGAACGGCGCGCGCCGGGGGTTGAAGATCATCCGCATCTCGTCGTGCGGCGGCTCGACCCAGCGCGGATTGGACGCCTGCCCTCTTCGTCCGGCGGCGATGAAGGCGGCGATCCCCGACCGATCCGAGACGGGGACGACCCGCAGATCGGTCATGCGCCGCCGAACCGCCGCACGAGCGCGGACGGGGCCGCGCCGCTGACCTCAGCGAGTTCGTCGGCGATGGCGCGGGCGGTCGCCGCCAGGTCCGCCGGGGCGTGTTCGGAGCTGAGGAAGAATCGCAGCCGGGCCTGCCGCTCCGGGATCGCCGGGGCGATGATCGGCTGAACGTTGATCCCGCGCTCGAACAGGCGCTGGCTCAGCGCCACCGCGCGCACCGAATCCCCGGTCATCACCGGGACGATCGCCTCGCTGACGCTCGAGCCCACGTCCAGACCGGCGCGCCGGCAGGCCGCGGCGAAGGCGCGGGCGTTGGCGCGCAGCCGCTCGACCCGTTCCGGCTCGCGATGCATGATCTCGAGCGCAGCGAGCGCCGCGGCGGCCACCGGCGGCGGCATGCCGACGCTGTAGACGAAGCCGCCGGCCGAGTGCTTCAGGTAGTCGACCAGCGGCGCCGCTCCGGCGACGTAGCCGCCGCAGGCCGACAGCGTCTTCGACAAGGTGCCCATCCAGATGTCGACCCGGCGCGGCTCCACCCCGTAGTGCTCGAACACGCCCGCGCCCCGGCGCCCGAGGACGCCGAGATCGTGAGCGGCGTCGATCATCAGCCAGGCCTGCCTGCGCTCCTTGATCGCGATCAGCCCGGGCAGGTCGCACAGGTCGCCGTCCATGCTGTAGAGCCCCTCGGCGACGATCAGCACGCGCTCGTACTGGTCGCGGATCGATTCGAGCATCGAATCGAGCGCGCCGAGATCGTTGTGCGGGAAGGGGCGACGTTCGGCGCGGGAGAGATGCGCGCCCATGACGATGCTGTTGTGCGCGAGCGAATCGTGCACCACCAGGTCGCGCGGCCCGAGCAGCGCGCCGATGGTGGAGACGTTGGCGGCATGGCCGCCCACGAACGTGAGGCAGGCCTCCTGGCCGTAATGGGCGGCGAGCGCTTTCTCGAGCGCGCGGTGGACCGGACGCTCGCCCGCGACGAGCCGGCTGGCCGACGCCGAAACGCCGTAGCGGTCGATCGCGGCTTTCGCCGCCGCGCGCACCTCGTGATGATGATTGAGCCCGAGATAGTCGTAGGACGAGAAATTGAGCATCCGCCGCCCGTCGATGACGGTGACGGCGCCGGCGTCGCCCTCGTGCAGCAGGAAATACGGATCCCGGAGGCCCATTGCGGACGCGGCCGAGCGAAGCATGCGTTGTTCGGCGTAGCCGGGCAGCCGGGTGAAGTCGAGCCAGCGTGAATGGTCGGCGGACGGCTTGCCCGGCGAAGACGCCGAATCGGGCGCTGCGGCGGGGGCGCCGAGGCGCTTCCGGACCAGAGAGTCCAGCAGTCGGCGGTCCGCCTCCGACAACCGGCGTCGGTCCTGATCCATCCGTTCGAGCCTCCAGAACCGCCGGGTCGTCCCCGTCGCGCGTCAGCGTCCGCGGAGGCCTTCAGGTTCGCTCATCTGAAACCGGTTGTAGCGAATGGCGACCGAGACAGGCAAGCGCGACCGCGGGCCGCGGGTGGCGCGGCGAGGAAACCGCTGGTATGACGCGCGGCGTTGCGGCCGTGCGAGCCGTCCCCGAGGCGACGGATGACCTTGGCGCCTGAGAGCGACAACCCCGCCCCGCCGGGCGCGATCGAGGAAGAGGTGCGCACCGCCGACGGCGTGCGCCTTCGCACGGTGCGCTGGACGCCGGCCTCCGCGACCCGCGGCACGGTCGCGATCTTCGGCGGGCGCGGCGAATTCGCTGAAAAATACTACGAGGCGGCGGGAGACCTGCTGGCGCGCGGCTTTGCGGTCGCGATTCTCGACTGGCGCGGCCAGGGCGGCTCGCAACGGCTCCTGCGCAACCCGAAGAAGGGCCATGTCGGCGACTTTTCCCGGTTCGAGCGCGATCTCGAGGCGTTCGTCGCCCGGATCCTCGAGCCCTTCTGTCCCAAACCGTGGTTCGGCCTCGGTCACTCGATGGGGGCCGCGGTCCTGTTGCTCGTCGATGAAGCGGGCAGATGCCCGTTCGATCGGCTGATCCTTACCTCGCCGATGATCGCGGTGAAGGGGGTCGCCCACAAGGGGCCGACCGGCCTGCTGGTCGGCGCGCTCGGCGCGCTGGGCCTCGGCCGGGCCTTCGCCCCCGGCACGGGCGGCGACAGCTTCTGGTCGCGCCCGTTCGAGGGCAACGTCTTCACCACCGATCCGGCCCGCTTCGCCCGCATCGCCCGTCTCGTGGAGACCTCGCCGCATCTCTTCCTCGGCGGTCCGACGATCGGTTGGGCGCGCGCGGCCTTTCGCGCCATGCGGCGCTTCGAGCATCCGAAGTTCCGCACCCGCACGCCGATCCTGATCGTGGCGGCGGGCGCCGATCAGGTGACCGACAGCGTCGCCGCCGAACGCCTCGCCGCGCGGCTCGAAGGCGGACGGATCTGCATCGTCGACGGCGCCGAGCACGAAATCCTGATCGAACGCGACGATCTGCGCGACCAGTTCTGGGCGGCGTTCGACGCGTTCGTGCCGACCGCGGCCGCGCAGGCGTCCGAACGGGCGGACGTGCGCGAATGACGGCTTCGCTCTCCGCGGCGAACCCGGATCGGGTCGCCGCGCTCGTGGTCGCGGGATTCCTCGTCGCCCGGATCGCATTCGCCGCCCTGCTCGGCCCGGGTGTCGACGAGAGCTACACGCTCGCGATCGCGCGCACGCTCGACCTCTCCTATTTCGACCATCCGCCGCTGCACCAGTGGATCGGCCACTTCGCCGCCGCCGCGTTCGGCGAGGGTTTCGGCGCGCGTTTGCCGTTCATCCTGCTGTTCGCAGCGACCGGGTGGATCTATTACCGGACGGTCGCCGGCCTGTTCGACGCGCGCGCGGCGCTGGTCGCGCTGTTCGCGCTCAACGCCGCGCCGTTCTTCTTCGCCTCCGCCGGGACCTGGATCGTGCCGGACGGGCCGCTGCTGTTCGCCCTCGCCGCGGCGACCTGGGCGCTGGCGCGGATCTTCTTCACCCCGCCGCCGGAGCGCCCGGCGGTCTGGCGCCTGTGGCTCGCGGCCGGCGTCGCCCTGGGCCTCGCCGGCCTGTCGAAATACATCGCCGCGCTGACCGTGGCCGGGCTTCTCGCCTTCGTCGCCTCCTCGCCGAAGCAGCGGCGCTGGCTCGCCGACCCCGCCCCCTGGGTCGCGGCGGCGGTCGCAATCCTCATGGTCATGCCGGTCGTCGTCTGGAACGCCCGGCACGGCTGGGTGTCGTTCGGCTTTCAGGGCGGCCGCGGGGCGCCGGCGACCGGGCTGAAGCCGGCGCAGATGCTGCAAATGGCGCTCGGCGAAATCGCCTATCTGTCGCCGTGGCTCGCGGTCCCGCTGATCGCCGGCCTGATCGACGCTTTTCGTAACATTGCCGACGAGCGCAGGCGGTTCCTCCTCTGCCTCGCCCTGCCGCCGATCGTCGTGTTCACCGTGACGCCGCTGTGGGCCGCGCGCGGCCTGCCGCACTGGACGATGCCGGGCTGGTTCTTCGTCTTCGCGCTGATGGGCGCCTGGGCGGCCGAGCGCGGAACCCGCGACCGGACGCTGGCGCGCTGGGCGACGGCGTCCGCGGGCTTGCTCGCCGCGGTCGTCGTCCTCGTGTCGGTTCAGGCCTCGACCGGGTGGCCGCTGCGCCTCCTGCCGCTCCGCGCCGGCGTGACCGACCCGACCCTGGAAGCCTTCCAGTGGAGCGCGCTGCTGGACGCGCCGGCGCTCCGGCCGCCGCCCGCGTTCGTGCTTGCGGCCAAATGGTCGGACGCCGGCAAGATCTCGCTCGCGCTCGGGCCCGCGGCCCCGGTGTTCGTCGTCTCCGACGACCCGCGCGGGTGGGCGTTCGCCGGCGGCGGCGCAGGCCTCGTCGGCCGCGACGGCGTGCTGGTCGCCCGGCAGGCGGACCGCGCGCTCGCCGTGGCCGCGGCGGGGGCGTTTCTCCTGTACAAGACAAAATACGGCCGTGCATGCGCCGCAGTCGGCGCAAACGAGGACGTCGCCCGCTACTCCGGAATATCGATCATCAAGACGCGAACGATCGCCTATGCGATCCAGGGCGTCTGTGTCGCGATCGCCGCGATCTGCTACGTGCCCCGACTCGGGGCCGCGACGCCGACGACGGGCCTTCTCTGGGAGCTGCAGGTCATCACCGCGGTTGTCATCGGCGGCACCGCGTTGCGGGGCGGCAAGGGCCACATCTGGGGAACGGTCGCGGGCGCCGTGATCCTCGAGCTGATCGCGAACCTTATGGTGATTTCGGACTTCGTGTCGGAATACCTCGTCGCCGCGGTTCAAGGCGCGATCATCATCATCGCGATGCTCGTCCAGAGATTGTCGAAATAGCCGTCAAGGACCGGACGGTAACGGCTTAACGGGTCCATTCAGGGAGGACAAACGATGTTGAAGCATAGCGTTCTCGCCGCCATCGGCGTCTGCTCGATGCTGGCTGTCAGCGGGCATGCGTTGGCCGCCGACAAGAAGGTGATCGCGGTGTCGATCCCGGCGGCGGATCACGGCTGGACCGCCGGCGTGGTCTACCATGCGCAGGCGGCCGCCAAGGAGATCAATGCCGCCTTCCCCGGGGTCGAGGTGATCGTGAAGACGTCGCCATCGGCCGCCGCTCAGGTCAGCGC
>CAMFKX010000326.1 GCA_945957375.1 uncultured Roseiarcus sp. | reverse complement strand
GGGCCCGCGGCTCTCGCGGCCGCCCGCCGCCGCCCCCGGTCCGGCCCTCGCCGAACAACGCCGCCAGCCGCTGCTTCACGTCGCTCTGGTAGTGCCGGCGCAGCGTCTCGTCGCCGATCGCGGCCACCGCCTCGGTCAGCCGCCGCTCCAGCGCCGCGCGGGTCTCCGGCGTGTCGAGCGGCCGGTCCTCGCTCTCGCGCAGGAACAGCATGTCGGACAGCGGCCGCGCGCCGTTCAGGATCTCCGCCATCGCCGCCGGGCCGCTGGTCCGGATCAGGTCGTCCGGGTCCTGGCCTTCGGGGAGGAGCGCGAAGCGGAGGCTCTTGCCGGCGCCGATCAGCGGCAGCGCCGTCTCGATCGCCCGGAACGCCGCCTTGCGGCCGGCGCCGTCGCCGTCGAAGCACAGGATCGGCTCGTCGGCCATCGCCCACAGCAGCGCGCACTGGTCGGCGGTGAGCGCCGTGCCGAGCGGCGCGACGACGTAGGGAAAGCCCGCCTCGCTCATGGCGATCGCGTCGACGTAACCCTCGACCGCCACGATCCGGCCGGAATCATGGGCGGCCTTGCGCGCCCGGTGATGGTTGAACAGCAACGATCCCTTGTGGAACAGCGGCGTCTCGGGCGAATTGAGGTACTTGGCCTTGGCGCCCTTCTCCATCGCCCGTCCGCCGAAGGCGACCACCTTGCCGGCGCGGTCGTGGATCGGGAACATCACGCGGTCGCGGAAGCGGTCGTAGGGGACGGCGATGTCGTCGCCGTGAATGAGGAGACCGGCCTCGATCATCTGGTCGACGCCGACGTTCTGGGCCGCGAGCGCGTCGCGCAGGGCGAAGCGGTCAGGCGCCGCGTAGCCGAGGCCGAAGCGCTGCTGCGCCGCCGGCCCGAGCGCGCGGTCGGAGAGATAGCCGCGCGCCCTCGCGCCGGCCGGGTCGTTGAGATTGGCTTCGAACCGGCGCGCCGCCATCGCCAGAACCTCGAGCAGGCTCGCCCGCTTCTTCTCCTGCGCGACGTCGGCGGTCGTCAGCCTCGGCATCGGCACGCCGGCGAGCCCGGCCAGACGCTCGACTGCGTCCGGGAAGCTCATCCCTTCGGTCTCCATCAGGAACCTGAAGATGTCGCCGTGCCGGCCGGACGAGAAGTCGTGATAGAAACCCTTCTGGTCGTTGACGAAAAACGACGGCGTCTTTTCGGCGTTGAACGGCGACAGGCCGGCCCATTCCCGGCCCTGCTTGCGCAGCTTGACCCGCCGCGCGACGACTTCCGAGACCGGCAGCCGGGCCCGGATCTCGTCGAGGAAGGCAGGCGGAAACTTCATGGGGATGAGATTGGCTGCGGCGCGAACTTTGGCAAGGACGGGGCGCGATTGTCCCCCGATTTCGTCAACGCGGCTCCCGTCGAAGACGAGAGCCCCGTCAGCGGCGCGGCCGGGGCTCGGCGAGATCGCCGCCCGCGTCCGTCCCGGAGAGATCGGCGCCGATGAACGACGGCGGCTCGCCCCTCGCCATGGCGAGGCGCGAGAAAAGCCGGTCGCGGTCGTCCTCCCGCTGTCAAGCGGCCGGGCCCGACCGTCAATCTGGCTTTCCATATCGCGAGCCTCTGCGGTAGCCTTTGATGCCCAATGGATCGCTGCAATGGATCGCTGCTGATGTGCGAACCGGATCGACGCCCGGAAGCGGCATTGCCACGAGAGGCCGTGTTCGAGACGCTGGCGGAGGCGTTGGTCGTCGCCGACGCCGCGGGGCGCGTCGTGGATTTCAATGACGGTTGCCTTGGTTACTATCGTTGCAAGGACCGGGGCGAATGGGTCCGGGCCGCAGCGGAATGGGACCGGTTTTTTGACATTCGGCTCCCGGACGGCCGCCCGGCGCGCCGGGAAGACATGGCGATCACGCGCGCGCTCGCCGGCGAAACCGGAACCAACGTCCAGTATCGCCTCAATCGCAAGGACAGCGGCGAAAGCTGGTGGGGCAGCTACAATTTCTCGCCGATCCGCGACGCGACAGGGTCGATCGTCGGCGCCGTCATCGCGGCGCGCGAGATCACGGAGATGAAGGCCGCGGAAAAGCGACTGCAAGACAGCGAGGCGCGGCTGAGGGCGATCGTCGACGGCAGCCCCGACGCGATCTACCTGAAGGATCGGGAAAGCCGGTTGCTGGTCGCCAATCCGGTCGTGCTCGCCGCCATCGGCCGGCCGGCCGAAGCGGTGATCGGCCGGACCGACGCGGAATTTCTCCCCAATCCCGACGACGGCCGCGTGATCATGGCCAACGACCGCCGCATCATGGAGTCGGGCCGGGCCGAAGTTCTGGAGGAAATGGTCGTCACCGACGCGGGGCTGCGCTGCTTCCTCAACAACAAGGCGCCCTTCCGCGACGCCGCGGGCGAGGTGGTCGGGCTGATCGGCGTCGCCCGCGACGTCACCGAGGCCAAGCGCGCCGCGGCGGCGCTGCGCGAGAGCGAGGAGCGGAAAGCGCTTCTGCTGAAGCTCAGCGATGCGCTGCGGCCGCTCGCTGACGCGGCCGAAATCGAGTCCGCCGCCGCGCGCCTTCTCGGAGAGGCGCTGCAAGCCGACCGCGTCTTTTTCGGGCCGGTCGATCCGGAAGCGGGCGAATTCAGCATTGGCTCCGAATACATCCGCGGCGGCGGCCCCAGCCGGGCCGGGCATTATTCGCAAGAGAGCTTCCCGCAGTTGATCGAAACCCTGATGTCCGGGGCGGATTTCATCGTTTCGGACGCGCAACATTCGAGCTCGTTTTCAGAGGAAACCAGGAAACGCTATGCAGAGCTCGACTTCGCCGCCGTCCTGACGGTCCCTCTGATCAAGGCGGGCAAGCTGGCGTGGCGGCTGACCGCGACGTCCAGGACGCCGCGCGCGTGGACGAAGCAGGAGGCGGATCTCGTCCGGGAAGTCGGGGAGCGCTGCTGGGACGCGGTCCAGCGCGCCCGGGCGGAGGCGGCGTTGCAGGACAGCGAGGAGCGCTTTCGAACGTCCTTCGCCCATGCCTCGATCGGGTTCTCGATGGCCTCGCCGGACGGGCGCGTCCTCGACGCCAACCCGGCCTTCTGCGCGATCACCGGCTACAGCCTTTCGGAGCTCCGCGAACACGCCTCCAGGCCGCTGATTCATCCCGACGACCAGGCCGCCGACATGGCGTTGCAGGAAGTGATGATCGCCGGCCGCATCCCGGGCTATGTCGTCGAGAACCGCTACGTCCGGAAAGGCGGGGACACCATCTGGGTACGCAAGAGCGTCTCCGCCGTTCGCGGCGCCGACGGCGCGCCGCGATGGCTCATTTCGCTGGTCGAGGACATCACCGCCCGCGTCGAAGCCACTGAAGCCCTGCGCGAGGCCGACCGCCGCAAGGACGAATTTCTGGCCACGCTGGCGCATGAGTTGCGCAATCCGCTGGCGCCGATCCGCAGCGGTCTCGAAGTCCTGAAGCTGGCCGGGGGCGACGGCGCGAAGGCGGCGCAGGTTCGCGACATGATGGCCCGCCAGGTCGATCACCTGGTGCGGATCGTCGACGATCTTCTGGAGGTTTCGCGGGCGAGCCGCGGGCTGATCGAATTGCGCCAGAGCCGGATCGACCTCGGCGAGGCGGTCAGCGACGCGGTCGCGGTCTGCCGACCGCTGATCGACGAGCGTCGCCATCGCCTGACGGTGTCGCTGCCGCCCGCGCCTGTGGCGCTCGACGCCGATCCGACGCGCCTGGCCCAGGTGCTGATCAACCTGATCAACAACGCGGCGAAGTTCACCGAACCCGGCGGCCAGATCCGGATTTCGGCGCGGACGGAAGACGGCGAGGCGGTCGTGTCGGTCGAAGACGACGGCGTCGGGATCCCGGCTGACGCGCTGCAGCGCGTGTTTGACCTGTTCACCCGCATCGAGACGAACAGCGACACGATGCAGAGCGGGCTCGGCGTCGGCCTGACCTTGGCGCGCCGCCTGGTCGACATGCACGGCGGCCGTATCGAGGCCCGCAGCGAGGGCCCCGGCAGGGGCAGTCAATTCATCGTCCGTCTCCCGCTTGCCAGGTCGGACCCGGCCGAGGCCGAGCCGTCCGACGCGCCGCAATCCGCGACGCCGACGCGGCGCGTCCTGGTGGTCGACGACGACCACGACGTCGCCGACAGCCTCGCCATGCTGCTCGAATACCTGGACATGGACGTCCGCGTCGCCCACGCAGGCGCGACGGCTCTCGGCATCGCCGCCGATTTCGAGCCGGAGATCGTATTCCTCGATCTCGGGATGCCGAAGATGGACGGTTTCGAGACCGCCCGCCGCCTCCGTCAGCTGCCGAACGGCCCGAACATGATCCTGCTCGCCTTGACCGGCTGGGGCCAGGCCGACGATCGGCGAAGAACCCGCGACGCCGGGTTCGACGACCACCTGACCAAGCCGGTCGACGTCGACCTGCTGACGCAAGTCCTCGCGCGCCGGCGCGGTTGAGCGGTTTCAGACAGGCTCCGCGCCCATCAGCTTGCGCGCCGCGGCCGGGCTCATCGGCTGGCCGAACGCCGCCCCTTGCGCGAACTGACAGCCGATCTGGGCGAGTTCGACGGCGTCCGATTCCGTCTCCGCGCCTTCCGAGATCACGTCCATGCCGATTTCATGCGCCATCGCCACCACCGAGCGCAGGATCGGCGAGCGCTGGCCGACCGCGTTCGGCCGGACCAGCGAGGCGTCGATGCGCATGGCGTCGAACCGGTATTGCGGCAGGTGGCCGAGCGAGGTGTAGCCGGCGCCGAAACGGTCGAGCATCAGCGCCGCTCCCATCTCGCGCACCCGCCTGAGCAGGGCGGCCGCGTATTCCGGGTTCTCCATCACCAGGTTCTCGGCGACGGCGATCTTCAGCGAGCCGCGCTGGACGTAGTTTCGGCTGACCGCGGTGCGCACGTCGATCAGGAGGTCGTGACCGAGCATCTGGCGCGACGAGGCGGCGACGGTGGCGAAGATCGGCGGATTGACCTCGAGCGCCTTCTGCCAGGCGGCCAGCTCGCGCGCGGCCGTCTCGAGTACGAAGGCGCCGATGTCGATCACGGCGCCGGTCGCGTCGGCGGCCTCGCCGAATTCGGTTTCGTCGAGCACGCCGAGCTTGGGGTGGCGCCAGCGGGTGATCGCCTGGAATCCGGCGACGGTGCGATCCTCCAGGCGGACCACGGGCCGGAACAGCACCATGAACTCGCCGCGCTCGAGCGCGCCGCGGATGTCGGCTTCGAGCGTCTGGCGGCTTGAGCGCTGCGATCGCAGCGCGAGGGTGAAGGCTTCGACCCGGTCGCCGCCCGCCTTCTTGGCGTTGGCGAGCGCCAG
This sequence comes from uncultured Roseiarcus sp., assembly GCA_945957375.1. Lineage (GTDB taxonomy): Bacteria > Pseudomonadota > Alphaproteobacteria > Rhizobiales > Beijerinckiaceae > Roseiarcus. The sequence goes on along the minus strand of CAMFKX010000326.1, from coordinate 162 downwards.
TTGGGCGTCGCCGAGCAGGTCCCGGCCCTTGGCGTGGAGCTTCGCCTCGTAGACCGCGGCGCCGATCGAGACGGTGAGCGCAATCTCGCGTTCGCCGAAGCTGATCGGCGCGGCTAGCGCCGTGCGCATGGCGTCGAGCCGCTCGCCGAGGTTGTCCGGCGG
>CAMFKX010000325.1 GCA_945957375.1 uncultured Roseiarcus sp. | reverse complement strand
CCGGCTACCGCTTCCGCGCCGTCGACGTCCTGATGACCAATTTCCACCTGCCGCGCTCGACGCTGTTCATGCTGGTTTCGGCCTTCAGCGGGCTCGCGGCGATGAAGGCCGCCTACGCCCACGCGGTCGCGGCCGGCTATCGCTTCTATTCCTACGGCGACGCCTGTTTGCTTTTTCGCGCGCCGGCGCCAAACCCTGCGCCATGACCGACGCAATTACTCTCTCCATCCACGCCCGCGACGGCGCCGCCCGGCAAGGGACCCTGCATACCCCTCGCGGCGACATCCGCACGCCTGCGTTCATGCCGGTCGGCACGGCCGCGACCGTCAAGGCGATGCGGCCCGAGGACGTTCGCGCCACCGGCGCCGACGTCGTGCTGTCCAACACCTATCACCTGATGCTCGCGCCCGGCGCCGAGCGGATCGCGGCGCTCGGCGGCCTGCACCGCTTCATGAACTGGCCGCATCCGATTCTGACCGACTCGGGCGGCTTCCAGGTCATGAGCCTGTCGAAGCTGCGCAAGGTCAGCGAGAACGGCGTGACCTTCCAGTCCCACACCGACGGGTCGCGCCACGAACTGACGCCCGAGCGCTCGATGGAGATCCAGCGCCTGCTCGGCTCCGACATCCAGATGCAGTTCGACGAATGCGTGAACCTGCCGTGTCCGCCGGAGGAGGCCGAGCGCGCCATGCGCCTGTCGCTGCGCTGGGCGGAGCGGTCCAAGGCGGCGTTCGGCGAGCAGCCGGGCCGGGCGGCGTTCGGCATCGTGCAGGGCGGCGTGGAGAAGGATCTGCGAATCGAGAGCGCTCGGGCGCTGGTCGGCATCGGCTTTCACGGCTACGCGATCGGCGGCCTCGCGGTCGGCGAACCGCAGGCGGACATGCTGGCGATGATCGAGACCGTCATCCCCCATCTGCCCGACGACAAGCCGCGCTACCTGATGGGCGTCGGCACGCCCGACGACCTGCTGCAATCGCTCAGGCGCGGCGTCGACATGTTCGATTGCGTCATGCCGACCCGAGCCGGCCGGCACGGGATGGCGTTCACCCGGCATGGGCGCATGAATCTGCGCAACGCCCGCTTCGCCGACGATCCGCGGCCGATCGACCCGCTCTCGACGTCGCCGATGGCGCGAATCTATTCGCGCGCCTATTGGCGCCATCTGGTGAAGTCGGGCGAGATCCTGGCGATGATGGGCCTCACCGAGATCAACCTGGCCTACTATCAGGAACTGATGGCGGGCGCGCGAGCGGCGATCGCCGAGGGACGTCTCGACGCCTATGTCGAGGACACGCGCCGCGGCTGGGCGGAGGGCGAATCCGCGGGCGCCTGACGCGCGAAAAGGGGGCGCTGCTCGGTTTTCCGGCCGGGGGGGGGCGGAGTCGCAGGTTGCGGTGTCATCACGCGCGCTCGACCGGCGTTGGCGCAGCCCCGAAAACATGCAAGGGGCGAGTCGCGTCTCGCGTCTCGCCCCTCGTTTCCATCCTCGTAAACGCTAGCAGCCTTCGATTATTTTCTTATGTCCCGGAGGAATATGGTCTCCGGGTCGAGGCGGCGGTGCGTATCGTCCTCCCACAGACTTTGCGGCGTCCGGCGCCAAAAAGACTTGGCAGCGGCCTCCTTTTCGCGCCGACAGTGCTATTCCACTTTTGGCCCCCTGTCACGAGGCAAGCGCCCCTGCCATGCAAAAAATTTCTGGCAACTGGTTGATTGGTCAATTGCTTTTCAAAACAATCAAATGTGCAGCCGCGGTTGCGCATTTCGTCGCCCTTCCGCAGGCCATGCGAATGGCGTAAAAGCCCGCCCGGAAAACGCCAACAAGGAAGCCGGTCATGACTGCTATCGTCAACGTCGTCGCCCGTGAAATTCTCGACAGTCGCGGCAATCCGACTGTCGAGGTGGATGTGGTGCTCGAGGACGGTTCGATGGGGCGCGCGGCCGTCCCCTCGGGCGCTTCGACCGGCACCCGCGAAGCCGTGGAGTTGCGTGACGGCGACAAAGCCCGCTTCGGCGGCAAGGGCGTTCTGCGCGCGGTCGAGGCGGTCAACCGCGACATCTTCGACGCCGTCTCCGGCCTCGACGCGGAAGACCAGATCAAGGTCGACGAGACCATGATCGCCCTCGACGGCACGGCCAACAAGTCCCGCCTCGGCGCCAACGCCGTGCTCGGCGTATCGCTCGCCGTCGCCAAGGCCGCGGCCGAGTCCTCCGGGCTGCCGCTCTACCGGTATGTCGGCGGAACGACGGCGCGCGTGCTGCCGACCCCGATGATGAACGTCGTCAATGGCGGGGCCCACGCCGACAACCCGATCGACTTCCAGGAATTCATGATTCTCCCGGTCGGCGCGCCGTCGTTCTCGGACGCGGTGCGCTGGGGCGCCGAAACCTTCCATGCGCTCAGGAGCGCGCTCAAGAAGGCCGGCCACAACACCAATGTCGGCGACGAGGGCGGCTTCGCCCCGAATCTGCCGTCGGCTGAGGCCGCGCTCGACTTCTGCCTCAAGGCGATCGAGGCGGCGGGCTTCAAGCCCGGCGACGACATCGCGCTCGGCCTCGACTGCGCCGCCTCCGAGTTCTTCAAGGACGGCAAGTACGACTACGAGGGCGAGAAGACGGTCCGTTCGGTCGAGGAGCAGGTCGAGTATCTCGCCAAGCTCGCCGGCGCCTACCCGATCCTGACGATCGAGGACGGCATGGCCGAGCAGGACTGGGTCGGCTGGAAGCTCCTGACCGACAAGCTCGGCGCGAAGATCCAGCTGGTCGGCGACGACATCTTCGTCACCAACACCGAGATCCTGAGCCGCGGCATCAAGGAAGGCGTCGCCAACTCGATCCTGATCAAGGTCAACCAGATCGGCTCGCTGACCGAGACGCTGGCCGCCGTCGACATGGCCCACCGGGCGTCCTACACCGCCGTCATGTCGCACCGCTCGGGCGAGACCGAGGATTCGACCATCGCCGACCTCGCCGTCGCCACCAATTGCGGGCAGATCAAGACCGGCTCGCTGTCGCGCTCCGACCGTCTCGCCAAGTACAACCAGCTCATCCGCATCGAGGAGGAGCTCGGCGAGCAGGCCCGCTACGCCGGGCGCGCCGCGATCCGGGCGAAGTGAGAGTAACGCGACCTTAACCACGGCTCGGCCACGATCCGCGCATGGTCGTCAGAACCCGCCTGCGCTCGATCGTCGTGCCGATTGCGTTCTACCTCGTGCTCGGGGTCGCGAGCGGCTATCTGGTCTGGGGCGCCTCGAACGGCCCCCACGGCCTTAAGGCCGCCGAGCAGGCCGCCGCCCAGGCGGTCGCCCTCCAGGATGAACTGAAGACGCTCAAGGACGAGCGCGCGCGCTGGCAGCGCCGGGTCGCAGCGCTCCGCCCCGACACCGTCGACCGCGACTTGCTCGAGGAAGAGGCGCACCTGCAACTCGACCGCATCGGCAAGGACGAGGTGGTGATCTTCACCGCGCCGAAGAAGGCGCGCTGAAGCGCGAGGCGCCGCGCCTTTACGCGTGCAGTCCCGGAGCCTCGTGGCCGGTGCGGGCGACATATTCGCTGTAGCCGCCGGAATATTGGTGAATCCCTTCCGGCGTCAGCTCCAGCACCCGGTTCGACAGCGCCGCGAGAAAATGCCGGTCGTGCGAGACGAACAGCATCGCGCCCTCGTATTGCGACAGCGCCGCGATCAGCATTTCCTTGGTCAGGAGGTCGAGATGGTTGGTCGGCTCGTCGAGCACCAGGAAGTTCGGCGGATCGAACAGCATTTTCGCCATAACGAGGCGCGCCTTCTCGCCGCCTGACAGCACCCGGCACTTCTTCTCGACGTCGTCGCCGGAGAAGCCGAAACAGCCGGCGAGCGTGCGCAGCGACCCCTGGCCGGCCTGCGGAAAGGCGTCTTCGAGCGACTGGAACACGGTGCGGTCGCCGTCGAGCAGGTCCATCGCGTGCTGGGCGAAATAACCCATCTTGACGCTCGCCCCGAGCGCGACCGAGCCGCGGTCGGGCTCGGAGGCGCCGGCGACCAGCTTCAGCAGCGTCGACTTGCCGGCGCCGTTGACCCCCATCACGCACCAGCGCTCGCGCCGGCGCACCTGGAAATCGAGCTCGTCGTAGATGCGCTTGTCGCCGTAGCCCTTGGACACGGCCTTGAGGCTCGCGACGTCCTCGCCCGAGCGCGGCGCGGGGCGGAACTCGAACTGCACCGCCTGGCGGCGCCGCGGCGGTTCGACCCGTTCGATCTTGTCGAGCTTCTTGACCCGGCTCTGCACCTGCGCCGCATGCGAGGCGCGCGCCTTGAAGCGCTCGATGAACTTGATCTCCTTCGCCAGCATCGCCTGCTGGCGCTCGAACTGCGCCTGCTGCTGCTTCTGCCCCTCGGCGCGCTGTCGCTCGTAGAACTCGTAATCGCCGGAATAGGTGGTGAGCGACCCGCCGTCGATCTCGACGATCTTGTTGACGATGCGGTTCATGAACTCGCGGTCGTGCGAGGTCATCAGGAGCCCGCCGTCGTAGCCCTTGAGGAAGGTCTCGAGCCAGATCAGACTCTCGAGGTCGAGGTGGTTGCTCGGCTCGTCGAGCAGCATGGCGTCGGGACGCATGAGCAGGATGCGGGCGAGCGCGACGCGCATCTTCCAGCCGCCCGAGAGCGCGCCGACGTCGCCGTCCATCATCGCTTCGCTGAAGTTGAGGCCGGCGAGCACCTCGCGCGCGCGACCTTCGAGGGCGTAGCCGCCGAGCTCCTCGAAGCGGTGCTGCGCCTCGCCGTAAGCCTCGATGATCGCCTCCATTTCGTCGGCCTTGTCGGGATCGGCCATGGCGGTTTCGAGTTCGGCGAGCTCGGCGGCGACCTCGCTCACCGGGCCCGCGCCGTCCATCACTTCGGCGACGGCGCTCCGCCCCGCCATTTCGCCGACGTCCTGGCTGAAGTAGCCGATGGTCACGCCGCGATCGACCGAGATCTGGCCTTCGTCGGGCGGCTCCTGCCCGGTGATCATGCGGAAGAGGGTGGTCTTGCCGGCGCCGTTCGGCCCGACGAGGCCGATCTTCTCGCCCTTCATCAGCGCCGCCGAGGCTTCGATGAAGAGCAGGTGCTGGCCGTTCTGCTTGGAGATGCTTTCGAGACGGATCATGATCGAGGAGGGGCCCGATGGATTTCGCGGCCGCCCTTATGCCACGGGACGCGGCGAACGGAAGGGGGCGCGCGAAAGCGCAGCCCATCCGAAAGCGGGCGCCTCAGTAACCGACAGGCCGGCGTCGCTGTGGTTCTCGCGCCCGGCTCGTGCTATGGGCGCGGCGTACGCGCCGTCCCCCCGAAGAGGAAGGTCCTCCATGAACGCCACTGCGCCGATCCGTTCGAACTCGTTCTTCTCCGCCCCGCTCGCCGCCGCCGATCCGGAAATCGCCCAGGCGATCGCGCTCGAGCTCGGTCGGCAGCGCGACGAGATCGAGCTGATCGCCTCGGAGAACATCGTCTCCAAGGCGGTGCTCGAGGCGCAGGGCTCGGTGATGACCA
>CAMFKX010000324.1 GCA_945957375.1 uncultured Roseiarcus sp. | reverse complement strand
CAGTCAGGTCGTGGTGACCACCGTGACCGGGCCGCGCCGCCCGAGCACGTCGACCACGACCCTCCGGTCCGATCGGATGAGGGTGATGTCGGCTTCGGCTCCTGCGACCTTCAGCCCGTTCAGCACCACCACGTCGAGGAACGCGGGCAGGGCCGGGTCGGTGAAGGTGATCCGGGGGCCCGCCGGATCGAAGGTGAGTCCCAGGCAGGACTGGAGGAGCGACAGCGGCGCCGCCGCCGCCCAGGCCTGCGGCGCGCAGGCCACCGGATAGAAGGTCGGCCCGCGCCCCTGCTTGCGCGGGAAGCCGCACAGGAGTTCGGGCAGGCGGCGCAGGTCGACATAGGTCGAGGCGCGGAAAAGCCCCTCGAACACCCTGGCCGCCTCGTGGCGGAAGCCGTAACGGGCGAAGCCCGCGGCGATCAGCGCGTTGTCGTGCGGCCAGACCGAGCCGTTGTGGTAGCTCATCGGATTGTAGCGCGCCTCGGTCGAGGCGAGCGTGCGCACGCCCCAGCCGCAGAAGCTCGAACTGTCCATCAGCGTCGCCACCACGGCCGCCGCACGCTCGGGCAGCGCGATGCCGGTGAACAGCGCATGCCCGGCGTTGGACGAGCGCACCCGGCACGGGCGCTTGTCGCCGTCGAGCGCGAGCACGTAGGTGCCGAGCGCCTCGTCGAAGAACTGGCGGTCGAACCGTTCCCGGATCACCGCCGCCTTGTCGTCGTAATCCTGCGCCTCGGCCTCGCGCCCGAGGCGCCTGGCGATGTCGGCCGCCGCGCGCCAGGCGGCGTAGACGTAGCCCTGCACCTCGGCGAGGGCGATCGGCGGCCGCGCCAGCGACCCGTCGGCGTGCGAGATCGAATCGTGGCTGTCCTTCCAGCCCTGGTTGAACAGCCCCTCGTGCGTGCGCCGCGCGTATTCGACGAAGCCGTCGCCGTCCCGGTCGCCGTAGCGCACGATCCACTCGAGCGCCGCGAGCACGTTGGGCCAGAGCGCGCGAACCGTCTCGAGGTCGCCGGTGCGATCGAGGTAGGCGCCCGCAAGCATGACGAACAGCGGCGTGGAATCGATGCTGCCGTAATAGCGGCGGAACGGCACTTCGCCCAGATCCGCCATCTCCCCATGCCGCTCCTCGTGCACGATCTTGCCGGGCTCGGCGTCGGAGACGTCGTCGATCGCCGTCGCCTGGGTCGCCGCGAGGCGGCGCAGCACGCCGCGCGCGACCGCCGGGTCGACCCACAGCATTTCCAGCGCGGTGATGATCGCGTCGCGTCCGAACACCGTGCTGAACCACGGGATGCCGGCGTAAGGGTAAGGTCCCTCCGGCAGGTGGGTCATCAGCATGTAGAGGTCGGCGATCGAGCGGCCGGCGGCCTCATTGAAGATCTCGTTCGAGGTCGCGATCGCGGCCGCGCGCGACGAGGAGGCGTGGAGCTCCCGGCGCGCGTCGCGCAAGGCGATGAAATAGTCGCGGTGCGCCTGGCCGGCGGCCGCGTCCTGGCGGCACTGGATTTCAAGAAATATCGAGGCGGACTGGCCGGCTTCGAGATGCCGGACGTAGGTCGCCCGGGCTCGCCCGAGCGAGGCCGGGGCCGGATCGAAGTGGAGCGAGGTCGATCGCAGCACCCGGTCGAGACCCGTGTAGCTCAGAACGACGCTGGCGCCTTCGACCCGGGGAGGGTGCAGCACGCCGCGATGCGGGCGATGAAAGCCGCGCACCTCGAACAGGTCGGCGAAGTCGGCGACGAAGTCGACTTCGATTTCGACCCTGCGCGGCCGCTCGTCGAAATTGCGGATGTTGATCCGCTCGAAGCAGGCGGTCTTCCACAGGAAACGGGTGCGCCGGACGTGGATGAGGTCATGCGCCAGCGTGAGCTTTCCCTCGCCATCGAACAGGTCCGGGTTGGTCAGGTCGCAGGTCAGGGTGGCGTTGTCGTCGCGCAGGCTCGAACTCAGCAGGATCGGCCGCCGCCCGTCGATCTTCATCGCGAAGCCGGAAAGATGGCGCGTGTCGCGGAAGTAAAGGCCTTCGGCGCCGCCGGGCGCCGAGCGCACGTCGCCGTTGCCGTCGAAGACGGCGAACCCGTCGCCGTATTTCAGGACGAGCGGCCGGGCCTCGTTGAGGGAGGCGGTCGCGGCGATGGCGAAGGGTTCGGGTTGTTCGGGCTGCGCCGGCGCGCTCGGGTGTTCGGGCGTCGATCTGGGTTCGCCGTGGTCCTGCATGAGCCCTCCGGACCGCGCCATTCCAGCGCACGCCGGCAGCTTATTCAGGAACCGGGCGCTTCTCGGGCGGGAACGGAGCGAAGGCGAGGCGTATTGCAGGGTGGGGTCGACGATGCGTTGTAGGGCGGGGTCGTCGAGTCGTAGGGCGGGTCGACGACCCGTTGTAGGCGGGGTCGACGACCCCGCCTACAGGTCACCTGCCGATCCGCTTCTCCAGCGCCTCGTACAGCGGGTTTCTTGCGTCGAATACGTGCTCGAGCGCGACCACGCTGACCCGCTCGGCCCCGTGTTCGAGCAGGAAGCCCGCCAGATCGGCCGCGGCCGCCTTGGCGCAGTGGAGCGCGACGAAGCCGCGCGGGTCGGGCGCCTCGCCGAACGCCGGCACGGCGCCGAAGCGCGCCCGCGCCTCGTCGAACAGGCCGTTGGCCGGACCCGGCAGCCGCGCGCGCACCTCCCGCGAGCGGCGCGCCTCCTCCGCCGCCGCGATCCGGTCGAGGATGATCCGCGCGCTCCGGCGCGCCTCCGGCCCCCAGGGCGCGGCGAGCGAGGCGACCAGCATCGCCTGCGAGCGCAGGATCGGCCCGTCTTCCAGCGGCTTCAGCGCGTTGGCGGCCAGCGTCGCCCCGGTCGTGGTGATGTCGACGATCACCTCGGCGGCGCCCGCCGCGGGCGCGCCCTCGGTCGCGCCGAGGCTCTCGACGATCCGGTAGTCGCCGACGCCGTGCTCGGCGAAATAGCGGCGCGTCAGGTTAACGTATTTGGTCGCGACCCGCATCCGCTCGCCGCGCCGCGCGCGATAGGCGGAGGCGACGTCCTCGAGATCGGCCATGGTGCGCACGTCGATCCAGGCCTGCGGCGCCGCGACCACGACGTCGGCCCGGCCGAAGCCGAGCGGGGCGACCAGTTCGAGCCGGGCGTCCGCGTCCGCCACCTTCTCGCGCACCAGGTCCTCGCCGGTGACGCCGAAATGCGCGGCGCCGGCCGCCAGTTGGCCGACGATCTCGGAGGCCGAGAGATAGGCGACCTCGACGCCGGGCAGACCGGCGACCGCGCCGCGATAGTCCCGCGCCCCGCGCCCCTGCGCGAGATCGAGGCCGGCGCGGGCGAAAAAGGCGGAGGCGTTCTCCTGCAGCCGCCCCTTGGACGGGACGGCGAGGACGAAGGGCTGCGCGGAGGTCATCAGCGCGCTCCCGGCAGCCGGTCGAGGGTGATCGCCGCGCCGACGGCGGGAATGTCCGCCGCCGCGCCGAGCTTGCGGGCGAGGCCGTCGTAGCGGCCGCCGGCGAGCGCGGGACGCGCGTCGGGCCGATCCCGGTCGCGGGCCTCGAAGACGAAGCCGGTGTAATATTCGAAGTCGCGCACGAAGGCCGCGGAGAACCGGGTCTCGGCGATCGCCACGCCGCGCGCGGCGATGAAGCCGTTGCGCTGCTCGAACGCGTCGAGCGCGGCGGAAAGATCGAGCCTCGCGGCGTCGGCGAGGGCGCGCAAGGTTTCGGCCGCCTCGTCCGGGTCGCCCGAGACGGCGAGCCAGGATTCGAGCACCTGCCGCTTCTCGGCGCCGATCGCCGCGCTCGACCGCAGCGCCGCCTGTTCGAGGAAGCGGTCGGCGATCTCGCTCGCGCTGCGCCCGCCGACCGCGTCGATGCCGGCGATGGTGAGCAGGTCCTGCACCAGCGCCCGGGCGCCGTCGTGGTCGGCGCTCTCCATGGCGGCGAGGACGCCCGGCTGAACGATCGAGCCCTGCAGGGGCGCGTCGAGAATGGCGGACAGGCTGCGCCCCTCGGCGAGACCGCGCATGAGCCGCCGCCGCCAGATCGGCGGCAGAGCGAGGGCGGAAAGCAGGGCGTCGAACAGCCCAGCGTCGCCGAGCCGGGCGGCGAGCTTGCCGCCGGCGGCGGAGGCGGCCTCCATCGCCAGCGCGAACACTTCGGCGTCGGCGGCCTCGGCGTCGCTGCGCCCGAAGCTTTCGAGGCCGGTCTGGGCGCGTTCGCCGCCGCCCTCGGGCTGGGCGCGGAAGACCGGGCCGAGATAGGCGAATTCGGCGACCTGCCCGGCCTTGTCCGAAGCCAGATAGGCGCGGCAGACCGGGATCGTGTATTCGGGCCGGAGGCACAGCTCTTCGCCCGCGGCGCCGGCGGTCAGGAACAGCCGCCCGCGGATCGCCTCGCCCGACATGTCGAGAAAGATCGAGGCGGGATGGAGAATGGCCGGCTCGATCCGGCGGAAGCCCGCGGTGAGAAAATGTTCGAGCGCCCGCTCGCCGGCGCTGCGGGCGATGGGAAGCGTAGCGTCGAGCAGGGCGGCGTTCAACGGCGGATCCTCGGGGACATCCTCGAATGGCCGTCCCTTTATCAAGGCGACGCGCCGGGCGCAGCGTTTTTTCCGTCCGAAGGTGAACGGGCCGGTTGCGGATTGCCGCCACGCCCGAGCCATGGTCGGATGCGACAGGGCGATTTGCTCCCCGAATCATCAGGTCGGCCCTCGTGTCCGTGACGACGCTTCACCGGATCCTGCGCATCCTCCGATGGCTTCCGCTCGCGTTCGCGCTGGCCCTGTCGGCGGCCGGGGCCGCCGACGACCAGCGCGCCTTCGATCCGGAGGCGACGCGCAGCGCGCTGACGCAAATCGAGGGGGCGCTGAAGCAATCCCATCCGACCGACGCCGACCTGTTGCAGCTGCGCGGGCAGGCCGACGCGATCGCCGTCGCGCTGCAGGCGGCGATCGCGGACCTCACGCCGCGGCTCGCGGGTTCGGCCAAGCGTCTGGCCGAACTCACGCCCAAGTCGAAGGACGCCGCGGCCCCCGCGCCCGAGACCGACGCCGCGGCGGCCGAACTCGCCAACGAGAAGCAGAAACACGACGCGCTCGACGCCAGTCTGCGCGCCGCGCGCGCGATGCTGCTCGAGGTCGACGACCTTTCGACCCGGATCGGCGCGAAGCGGCGCGAGATGTTCGCGCGGGAGACCTTCGCCCGGTCGTCCTCCATCTTCAATCCGCAAATGTGGATCAGCGTATCGCGCGAGCTTCCGGCCGACGCGCGCGCGATTACGACGATCGTGCAGGACTGGTTCGTCCGCGCCGCCAGCCGCGTGACGGCGCTGGAAGCGCTCGGCATCGCGGCCGCGTTGCTCCTCCTCGCAATCGTCCCGGCGCCGGTTCAACTCCTCGCCCGCCGCCTGATCTACCGCGACTCCGAGACGCAGACGCCGTCCCGTCTGCGGCGGGCGGTCGTCGCCGCCGGCACGATGCTGGCGCTCGCCGCCCTGCCGCTGCTCGGCCTCTGGGGG
>CAMFKX010000323.1 GCA_945957375.1 uncultured Roseiarcus sp. | reverse complement strand
GCAAGTTCGGCCACGCCCGCACCACCGTCGTCGGGGTCGCGGCCGAGGCCGGCATGACCCACGCCAACGTCTACCGCTATTTCGCCTCGCGCACGGCGCTGCTCGACGAGGTCGTCGCGAGCGGGCTCAGGCCGCTCGAGGCGCGCCTGCACGAAGCCGCCGAAGGCGCGGACCCGGCCATCGACAAGCTCGAGCGCATGCTCGCCGCCGTTCACCGCGACTATCGCGGCAAGCTCGACAACGATCCGGAGCTGTTCGACCTGCTGATCGACGCGCTCGGCCGCAACCGCACCAGCGCGCGCAAGCACCGCGCCCGGGTGCAGACCGAGATCCAGCGCGTCTACGAGGAGGGCGTCGCCTCGGGCGCCTTCGCCATGACCGACCGCCGGCGCGCGATGTCGCTGATCTTCGACGCCACGCACCGCTTCATCCATCCAGTCGCGCTGCGGCTCGACAGGGACAGCCCGGCGCAGGCGGTGGCGGCACGGTTCGACACGGTGCTGGCGCTCACCCTGCGGGCGCTTCGGGTCGGCCGGGCGTGAGGGCGGCGATCACCGCGCTCAGATTGAACGGCTTTTCGAAGCGGGGAACCTTTCCGTAGCGGCCTTCGGTGACGCCGACGCCATACCCGGTGGCGAAGATCAGCCGGACGGAGCGCGCAATCAGCGCATCGGCGACCCTGTCGGATCGTTGGCCGTGCAGATTGATGTCGAGGACGGCGGCGTCGAGCCTGTCGGCGTAGCTTTCGAGAAAGGCGACCGCCTCGTCGATCCAGCCGATCGGCCCGAGCACCTCGGCGCCGGCCCCTTCGAGGGATTCGACCATCGCCCGGGCGACCAGATAGTCGTCTTCGACGACAAGAATTCGGAGGTTCTCGAGCGGCGCCCTTTTCTGGGCCATGTCTCAGCTCCTCTGGCGCGTTGTCAGCTCCCGTTCTTGGCCGGCAACGGCAACTCGATGTGGCAGGACACGCCGTCGCCGTGGAACGTCAGCTCCGCCTTGGCGCGCAGCGTGAATTGAAGCGCCTTCTCGATCAGTTCGGCGCCAAACCCCTTCCGCGTAGGCTCCTGGACGTCGGCGACGCCGTGCTCCCGCCAGTCGAACACCAGCGTGGAGCCATCCGCACTGTCGTTGCGCACCGTCCAGGTGATGTCGATCCGACCGCCCTCCTGCTTGAGCGCGCCGTGCTTGACCGCGTTCGTCGCCAGTTCATGGACCGCGAGTCCCAGCGTCTGGACCTGATCGAAGTTGAGCGCGACTGCTGGCCCGGCCATCGAGACCTTGCCGTCAGGACCGGCGACCGCGTCGAACTCCATCCGGACCACATCGCCGAAATCGACCTGTTCGTCGTGCGCTCCGCCGATGAAGCTCTGCACCCGCCCGAGCGCGGCGAGCCGGGTGGAAAAATCTTCGAGCGAACCGCCCTTTCCGAGCGTCTTCTGCGCCGTCGCCTGCACGACGGCGAGGAGGTTGCGCGTGCGATGCTGAAGTTCGCCGATCAGCATGCGTTGCCGCGCCTGCGACTTGGTCAGCGTGGTCACATCGATGAACGTCACGACGACGCCCTCGACCACCGCGCTGGCGTTTCGATAGGGAGCCAGGCGGACAAGATAATGGGTGAGATGATCGTCGGTCTCGATCCGCCGTTCGATCGCAACGCCCTCGGAGAACACCTTCTGAATGTCGTCGGCGAAGCCGACCAGCGCGAGCTTGCTGGAAAAATCGGTGATCGGCCGGCCTTTGTCCGTCGTGCGGATGGCGAAGATCTTCACGACTGCCGGCGTGAAGCTTCTGATCGACAGATCCTTGTCCAGGAATATCGTCGCGACGTCGGTGCTTTCGAACAGGTTCTGGAGGTCGCTGTTCGCCCGGTTGAGTTCTTCGACCTTGCGGCTGAGCTCCATGTTGACCGTGTGCAGCTCTTCGTTGACCGACTGCAGCTCTTCCTTGGAAGCCTCCAACTCCTCGTTGGTCGACTGCATCTCCTCGTTGACGGAAACCAGCTCTTCGTTGGACGATTTCAGCTCCTCGAGCGCGGTTTCATATTCCTCGATCGTCGCCTGCAGCCGATCGCGCGTTTCTTTGAGTTCGCGCTCGATCTGGACCGCGGCGCCTTCGTTGCTCGCCTGGGCGCGGCTCAGGGTTTCCTCCGGGCCGAGCAGCGGCCCCTGATCCGAGAACAGCACGAGGAACAGCGGATCGCCGGCGGGGCGATCGCCGAGCGGCTCGATCGTGACGTTGACCAGCTCCATCCGCTCGCCGTCGCCTTCGACCGACAGGCCGTTGCGCGAAGCCGGGCGTCCGGTCTCGACCACCTCACGGAACAGCGTGCGCAGGTCGAGCCTTAGGCCCTTTCGCGCCATGGTCAGAAGCTGACGCGTCGGGGCGCCGGCCGGCGCCTCGAGATATTTTCCGGTCCTCCCGGAATAATAGACGACGTCGCCGTCGTGATTGACCACGACATGCGCCGGCGAATACCTCTCCAGCACCTGCTCGTCGACCGCCTGCCGCAAGGCCATTCCGGCAAGCGGCAATCTGCGCGGCGCCTGTTTCGCCAATTCACTGAGGTGCGGATCGCGCCAGATGGTGGTCAGCCGGATCGGCGGGGCGACATCGGATCGGCGCCGGAAGATGCGATGATGCTTGTCGATCGGTTCGAAAAGGTAACCGAACTGGCTGACGTTCTCGGACGAGCCGAGGAACAGATAGCCGTCCGGCCGCAGCGCGTAATGGAACGTGGGAATGATCTGGTTCTGTACGTCGGCGGCGAAATAGATCAGCAGATTCCGGCACGAGATCAGATCGATCCGGGAGAACGGCGGATCCCGGATGACGCTGTGGGGCGAGAAGATGCACAGCTCGCGCACGTCCTTGGAGAGGACGTAGCTGCCGCTGTCGGGTATGAAGTGCCGCGCGCGCCGCTCGTCCGAAACGCCATCGAGCAGCGCGGCCGGATAGCGCGCGGCTCTGGCGATGACCAGCGCGCGCTCGTCGATGTCGGTGGCGAAGATCTGCACCCGCGGCGCCGCGGTGAGCCGCTCCATGTGCTCGCGCATCAGAATGGCGAGCGAGAACACCTCCTCGCCCGTCGCGCATCCCGGCACCCAGACGCGCACGGCGTCGTCGGCGCCGCGGCCCTCGAACAATTTGGGAATGACGTTGGCGGCGAGGGCGTCGAACGCGTCGTTGTCACGGAAGAAACTGGTGACGTTGATCAGCAGGTCGCGGAACAGCGCCGCCACCTCCTGCGAATCCCGCCTCAGCCGCTCGACATATCGCTCCAGCGTGGTGAGCTGGGTCACCTGCATACGCCGCTGGACGCGCCGCAGGAAGGTCTTGGTCTTGTAGCCGCTGAAGTCATGGCCGAGCTGGTTTCTCAGGATCGCATAGATCTCGGGCAGCGCCGCCGAAGCCTTTTCGTCGTCGCCGGCTCCGTCCGTAGCGATCAACGCGTCGAGATGGACGTCGCCGCGCGCGAACTCGACCAGTTTCTCGCCCATCTCGTCGACAGGAATCGCGAAATCGATCACGCCGGACGCGATCGCCGTGTCGGGCATTTCCGAGTGCTGCGGACCGAAGCCGTCGCCGACCTGGGCGAAGGTGATCCCTCCGCGTTCCTTGATCGCCTTGACCCCGAGGGTTCCGTCGCCGTCGCCCCCGGAGAGAATGATTCCGCCGGCGCGTTCGCCGACGTCGACGGCCAGGGCGCTCAGGAAGACGTCGATCGGCTTTCGTTCGCGCGGAACGTCGTTCTTGCGGACCTGGAGCCGACGGTCGGCGATGCCGACGACGGCGTCGGCCGGCATGACGTAAATCTGGTTGTTCTCGACCTCGGCGCCGTCGGAACAGGTCTTGACCACAAGATTGGTGTATCGCGCCACGATCTCGGGCAACAGGCTTTCCCGCCCGGGGCTGAGGTGGGTGACGATGACCAGCGCCAGCCCCGGCTGCGGGGGCAGACCGCGCAACAGGCCCTCGATCGCCTCGATCCCGCCGGCCGACGCGCCGACTCCGATGATCGGAAACTTGTCGGGCTCGTTCATGCGTGCGGCTCCATCCTCCGCGATCGGCGCTCAACCGGCTCGAATAAAAACTGCCCGCATATCGATCCGCTCCCGATTTAGCAGTTTTTTACGCCCGTTTAGACCCGATCGGCATGCGAAAAAATGACGCGTATTCCTTGCACAATCCTTCGCATGGCCTTCGTCGAAAGCGCGCGCGCCCGACACGCGAGAGGAAAGCCTGCATTCTCCGTCAGCGCGCCATGGTTCGCTCGATCCGTCGGTCCGGGATCAGCCAGAGCAGGGCGACGACGACATAGGCGGCGAGCGCCACGGTCGGCCGCCACAGGGCGAAAGCGGTCCCGGCCGCGTAGAGCGCGAGCGACGCCCATTCCTTGACGCCGCCGCCGAGCGCCGTCGCGATCGCGCTCTCCCGTCCGTGCAGTCCGACCAGCGTCCGCGCCAGAATCAGATAGGCGAGCGCGGGCGCCATCAGCGAGACGCCGTAGAGCAGCGTCGGCGCCGGCTCGAAGTGATTTTCCGCCAGCCACGCGGTCGTGAACGGAATGAGCGACAGCCAGAACAGGAGATGCATGTTGGCCCACAGCACGGCGCCGCTGACCCGTTCGCAGGCCGCCAGCAGGTGGTGATGGTTGTTCCAATAGATCGCAATATAGACGAAGCTCAGGACATAGCTGAGGAAGGTCGGCAGCAGTTTGCTCAACGCGGACCAGTCCGCGCTCTCCGGCGCTTTCAGCTCGAGAACCATGATCGTGATGATGACCGCGATCACACCGTCGGTGAAAGCCGTCATCCGTTCCTTGCCCATCGGCGGGTCCCCTCTGGCTGCGGCGCGCTTGCGCGATCAAGACGCGGCGATCCCCGTTAAGAAGCCGCGACGGAACCACAATAGCGCGATCGCCAGGGTCGGGCGCGCATCGGCGGGTCCGTCCCCGTCGGCGGCACTCCTGCCCCGCGCAACGCTCAGGACAGATTGACGCATCGCGTGTTAATGTCGCAACAGATGGAAACATTGCGCATCCAGAGACAAGATCTTGATTCTTCACAAAGTTGTCAAGACACAGATATCCGTGGAATAGAAATTACTTTTCGGGAATCGCGATAATAAGACAAACAATCATATTGCTTGATTCCTCTCCTCTGCTCATGCTGGACATTCTTCTGAAGTAGACGGAGATGCAGGTTTGAGCAACGCTGTCGCGTCTGGCTGAAGAAGCCCTACACGGCCGAGGATCTCGCCGAGAGGCT
This sequence comes from uncultured Roseiarcus sp., assembly GCA_945957375.1. Lineage (GTDB taxonomy): Bacteria > Pseudomonadota > Alphaproteobacteria > Rhizobiales > Beijerinckiaceae > Roseiarcus. The sequence goes on along the minus strand of CAMFKX010000323.1, from coordinate 273 downwards.
GCGCGAGCCGGCCGGGTGAGCGCCACCCGTTTTTGTTTTGCGGAAATACTGATCCGTGGTATAAAGAAATTTACGGTCCTGTAGAGCCGGGTCGACGACCCGGCCGGCGCGCTCGGCGAGCGCGCCTACACTGCGAGTTGCAGATTTTGGCGCCCAAAGCGCTGAAATCGTTAAGGCGCCGACAAAAGCGCGTCGGGGCGCCGCCGCTCCTGTAGGCCGGGTCGGCGACCCGGCCAGCGCGCTCGGCGAGCGCGCCCAACACCGCGAGTTGCA
>CAMFKX010000322.1 GCA_945957375.1 uncultured Roseiarcus sp. | reverse complement strand
GACGAGGGGTTGGCCTGAAGCTGAGCGGCCGACGAGGTCAGGCCGAGCGTGAATCCGCACCCGAGGCCGAGATAGGCCGCCGCGCCGGCGGCGCGAAAGTCGAGCCGGAGGTCCGGACGGCGCGCGATCTCCTTCACCAGCAGGCCGGAGAAGATCAGGCTCAGGCCCCAGTTCACAAGCGAAAGCAGGATCGACACCACGCCGACGAATACCACGGCGCCCCGCGAGGTTCCCGGCGCCCGCGCCAGTCGCCTGAGCGCGACGGCTGCAGGCTTCGAGGTCGAGACCACGTAGCCGCCGACCGCCACGAGGATCATCTGCATCGTGAAGGGGAGCAAGTTCCAGAAGCCGTCGCCGAAGGCGCGGCTCACCTCCATCGGAGGGCTTCCGTGCAGCATCGCCCCGATGGCGACGACCGCCACGGCGGCGAGCACGAAGACGTAGGAATCGGGAAACCATCGCTCGGCGAAATCGACCATCCGCTCGGACAGGGCGGATCGGGAGGCCCGCGTCGGTTTGGCGCGATTGTCGGCTCTGGAATCTTCCACTGCTCGCCCCCGGGATTCGCCTGCTCTTCCGACTCTCGACGGGATAAGGCATGCTGGGGTCCGAGCATAGCGACGAGGCGCCGGCCGGGCGCCGGCCGGGATCGCCCATCGACAGTCCGGATCGGGCGGCGCGCCATGGCCGTTCTTCTCCGCCGCCCGACGGACCATCCTGCGATCGCAGCCGCCGACAGAGGAAATCCATGACCGTGTTCGCTTCGCATCCGCTGGCCCTGGAATGGGCGGGCCGCGTCCTGAGCACGCTCGTCGCGCTCGCGCTGTTGGCTGACGGGGCCAAGATCCTCTTCTGGCGAACGTCCGCCCTTGCCGAACTCGCGGCGGCGGGCTTCTCCGGGAGCGCCGAGACTCCGCTCGGGATCATCACCCTCGCGTGCGCGGTCCTCTACGCCGTCCCGCAGACCGCCGTCCTCGGGGCGATCCTGGTCACGGGCTTCCTCGGCGGGGCGATCTGCACGCACTTTCGACTCGGAAACAGAATTTCGCCGCCGCAGATCATCTCGCTCGTCCTCGGCCTCATGGCTTGGGGCGGCCTGTATCTTCGCAACGGCGATCTTCGGAACCTGCTGCCGTTCGTTTCGTGAGCGACGACCTGTTCGGCCCTCCGCTCCCGCCCGGCTGGACGGCTCCTGTCACTCGCCCGTCTTCTGTCTCGCTGCAGCCGCGGCGGCCCATGTGGACCGCATGTCGCGCAACAGCCAGGTGAGCGACTCGTCGGGGATGAGGTAGCCGCCGACGCCGTCGCTGAACAGCAGGTCGTAGATGCGGCGGCTCGCGGCGTCGATGTCCGCCGCGGTGGGTTCGCCTTTGGCCGGCGGCGCCGGCAGCACGATGGTGATCGTATCCGGCTCCTGCGGCACGGCTTCGACCCGGTAGTTCCCCTCGGGCATAGACCCGAAATATTCCTTCAGGCCGGCGACGGGATCGTCGATCAGCCGGCGGCGCGCGGCGGGATCGCGCCGGAGCAGGCGATAATGGTCGGTGAAGACGTCGGACCGGTCGCTCACGGGTTGTTCCTCCGGAAGTCCTGCCGCATGCGCAGCAGCTCGACCTTCAGCGCTTGCGGCATGATCCAGCAGAAGAGGTCGCCGCTCTCCCACAGATCCATCTGATCGGGCGTCCTCTCCGCGTCCTCGGGCTGCGGCGCGAGCGGCGGGATCACGAAGTAGAGGGTGTCGCGGCGCTGGCGCCGGACGTCGATCTTGACGCCGGGGGAGACCTCCACGCCCAGGCTCGCCAGCGCCCGGCGCGGATCCTTCTGCAGGAGCTCGGCGAACGCCGGATCCGTCCACGCGAGTTCGACCAGGCGCCGCTCGAGCGAGGCGCGCCCGTTACCGTTCGTCTCGTCCTGCACTCGGATCTCCTTTCGAAAGTTCGGATCGGTTCGTCAGGGCTCCCGATCGATGATGAGAAAGGACGGCCCCGGATGAGCGAGCGCGCGGTCGATGACCCCGCCGATCGTCTCGAGGCTCCCGATCGTTTCCGTGCGCGCGCCGAACCCCTCGGCGATGCGCCGCATGTCGAGCGCCGGGTCGTCGAAGTCCAGTCCGACGAATCTCGTCGTCTCGAACGCCGTATCCATCGCGGCGCACCACAGATCCTTGAGCAGCCGGTACTCCCGGTTCACGAAGCAGACGAAGATCGACGGGATCGCGTATTTCGCCGCCGTCCAGAGCGCGTGGATCGAGAACAGGCTTCCGCCGTCGCCGACGAAGCACACGGCGGGCTGTCCCGTCGCCAGCCCGATTCCGACGCCGAGCGGCATCGCCCAGCCCAGCCCCCCTCCGCGCGGCGAGAAGTGGACGTTGCCGAAGCCGAGGGCGACGGCCATGTCCTGCACGGTCGCATCCTCGGACGACCCCTCGGTGATCACATGAGTCGCCCGGTCGAGGCGACGGAGCACGCCGAGAATGAGCGCGTCGCTCGGGCGCTTGCCGTTTGGCGGATATTTGGCCTCGAGCGCCGCAACGTCGACGGTCCGCGCGGACGAAGGAGCGGCGGGAGCGCCGAGCGCCGTCGCAAGAGCGTCCAGCGTCGCCCGGATGTCGCCGAGGACCGCGACGTCGCAAGGGTAGTCGAACCCGAGCTGACTGGCGGCGGGCGCGATCTGGATCACCTGCAATTCCGCCGGCATCGCGCCGAGGCCGTCATAGGTGAAGGTGTCGACCTTCTCGCCGATCAGCAACATCGTGTCGTAGCGTCCGAGCGTCTCGGCGATCTCCCTCGTGGTCGGGGGAAGCTGGCCGCGGAAATTCGGATGCAGCGGATCGACCGCGCCCTGCACGTGGAAGGGCGCGGCGTAGATGTCCGCGCCGAGCGCCGTCGCGACCCGGCCGATCGAGCCGACGGCGTGCGCGGCGCCGACCGCGTAGTCGACGACCATGGCGAGCTTGCCGGCCGGGACCGACCTCAGGGCGTTCGCGACCTCCCCGATCGCGCGGGGGGCGACGTCGTCGAGGATGCGTGTCCGCTTGAACGTCGTGTGGTCGGTTCGCTCCAGCATGAAGTTCATCGGGATCGACAGGAAGACCGGTCCGGTCGGCTGCAGCCTCGCCTGGAGGTAGCAGCGCTGAAGCGCCACCGCGAGATCGTCGGCGCGGGTCACTTCGTAGGCGTATTTGGCGGCGGTTTCCGCAAGCCGGACATTCGGCGCGCCCAAGACGGGGTTGTGGATGAGAAACCGCGAGTCCTGCTGTCCGTTGATGACGAGCAGGGGTATTCCGGACATCAGGGCGTTGCGCATGTTGAACATGCCGTTGGCCAGACCCGGGTAGGTGTGCAGACTGACGATGGACGGCTTGCCGGTAACGAGCGCGTAGCCGGCGGCGATACCGACCGCGCTCGATTCGTGCAGCGAAAGAACATACTCCGCCTTCGACGCCCCGACCGCCGCGAGGAAGGTCGTCTCGGTCGTCCCAGGGTTGCCGAACACGAACGGGATTTCGTAGGTCGCGAGAAAGTCCCCGATGAGTTCGCCGCCGGTTCGACCCGTCATGGTTAACCCCGTTCCAGGTTCAGGCGGCGCCACGCCGCCGCCGCCATGTTCAACGTATCGCGATGAACCCAAGAATGCGCGGGCGTTTTCGCGCCGCCGGTTCAACGTGTGGAACTCGGACGCCTCCAGCCAACCCGCGGTTCCGGCGTCAGAGCGCCAACATCGAGCGGAATCCGCGCTTAGAGGCAACGCCCGCTTACCTGCCCACTTGCCCCGTTCAGGATCTCGATCAGCAAGGAAGCTCTACGTCGACTCTCGCCGCTGGAAGTTCCGGGACGAACGCCCGCATAGGGCTCAGGCGAACTGCCGTTCCGCCAAAGCCCCTCGCCCGTCATGGCTCCTGAGCCGCTTCGAATGCGTGCGTCGGGGGGATCGTTCGCTAGTAGCGTGCGGAGGGTTCTGCAAAATCGCTGAAGGGCGAGAGGCGGTCATGGCAGGCTGGTGATTGTCGAAGTCACCTGATTCTCGTGGGGAGAATTGCCGCCATGACCAAGACCGAAGGTAAGTCCGCGATCGCCGCCGTCAAAGAGCTTTTCACCGCGAGCCCGGATGGGTTGCGCGAGATCGTTCGGGCGGTCGTCCAGGAGATGCTGGAAGCTGAGATGACCGACGCGCTCGGCGCCGAGAAGGGCGAACGCACCGGCGCCCGTCTCGGCTACCGCTCCGGCTACTATGCCCGAACGCTGATCACCCGGGTGGGCAAGCTCGAGTTGCGCGTTCCGCAGGACCGGGACGGCCGGTTCTCGACCGAGCTGTTCGAACGCTACCAGCGCTCCGAGCAGGCGCTGGTGTCGACGCTGGCCGAGATGTACGTGCAGGGCGTTTCGACCCGCAAGAGCCTGCCCTCGGGCTTGACCCGAGGGTCAAGGCGATCACCGAGGAATTGTGCGGCCACGCCTTCTCGGCTTCCGCCGTCTCCGCCATCAACAAACGCCTGGACGATAGCCTCGACGCCTTCGCCAGCCGCCCCCTTGCCGAGCCTTTCCCCTACCTCATCCTCGACGCCCGCTATGAGAAGGTGCGCGAGGGCGGCGTGGTGACGAGCCAGGCGGTGCTGATCGCGGTCGGGATCGACTGGGACGGTCGCCGTCAGATCCTGGCGGTCGACATGGCCAACCGGGAAAGCAGCTCGTCCTGGAAGGACTTTCTCATCGGACTGCACCGCCGCGAACAGAGCCAGGTCCCGCTTCGAACGCTTCATCTGAAGCTGAACGCGAATGGTCCATGCTTCTTTCGGCTTTAGAGGCCGCTTCTGGCCGACCACGGCCTCTGTTCCAAGCCACGCGTGTGGTTCCGTTCTTCGACACGGTTTCGGCGGACATGGTTGTCCTCCTCGGATCGTGTCCCGCGGCGTGGTGTAGCTCGTCGAGCATCGTCGTTCACCGGCATGGCCGGTGTTGTCATCCGGCCACGGCGGGCAGGATGACGATGGGATTATCGCTGACGGGTGCGATGGTTTCCAGCGTCATGTATCGGGCGCGCTGGACGGCCCATTCGTCGTTCTGCTCCATGAGGATGGCTCCGACCAGGCGGATGATCGCGTCGTCATTCGGGAAGATGCCGATGACGTTGGTTCTGCGTTTGATTTCGCCGTTTGGCCGCTCGATCGGATTGGTCGAACTGATCTTGTCCCAATGCTCGATGGGGAAGCTCATGAAGGCGAGGACGTCGACCTCGGCCTCGTCGAGGAGAGCGGCGAGCTTGGGGAGCTTGGCGCGCAGCTGGTCGGCGACGTTGCGCCATTGCTTGCCGGCGGCGTCGGACGAGCCTTGCGCGAAGGCGGTGGCGATGACGGCGGAGATGACGCGGCGGCCGTTCTTGTTGGCGTGCGCGAGCGCGTTGCGCATGAAGTGGACGCGGCAGCGCTGCCAGGACGCGCCGAGGACCTTGGCGACGGCGCCCTTGAGGCCCTCGTGGGCGTCGGAGATGACGAGCTTGACGCCGCGCAGGCCGCGCCGCGCCAGCTTGCGCAGGAACTCGCTCCAGAAGGTCTCGGCTTCCGAGGGGCAGATGTCGAGGCCGAGCACCTCGCGCCGGCCGTCGCCGTTGACGC
>CAMFKX010000321.1 GCA_945957375.1 uncultured Roseiarcus sp. | reverse complement strand
CGGCAGGGTCGTCGGCCGCCCCGGCGGAGCGCCGCGTCGCGGCGTCGCGCGCTGGCGCGCCCGCGGAGGGGGTCGAGATCGCGCTCGCGCGCTACGGCGGACCGGAGGTCCTCGTCCCGCGCCGCGCCGCGATCCGGCCGCCGGGGCCGGGCCAGGTCCGCATCTTGCAGACTGCGGTCGGCGTCAATTTCATCGACGTTTATTGCCGCAGAGGCAGCTTCGACCTCGTGCCGCCCGGCGGGGTGGTCGGCATGGAGGCCGCCGGCGTCGTCGAGAGCGTCGGACCGGGCGTCGTCGCGGTCCGGCCGGGCGACCGCATCGCCTACGCCTGCGCGCCGCCCGGGTCCTACGCCTCGATGCGGACGATGGGCGCCGATCTGCTCGTCCGCCTGCCGGACTCGCTGAGCGACGAGATCGCCGCGGCGCTGATGCTCAAGGGCATCACCGCCGCGTTCCTGCTGCATGACGTCGCCGCCGTCCGTCCCGGCGAGACGATCCTCGTCCACGCGGCGGCGGGCGGCGTGGGCAGGATCCTGTGCCGCTGGGCGAAGACGCTCGGCGCGACCGTGATCGGCGCGGCGTCGAGCGAAGCGAAGGCGGAGGAGGCGCGCCGCGCCGGATGCGATCATGTCGCCGTCACCGGGCGGGAGGACTTCGCCGCGGCGGTCCTGCGCTTCACCGACGGCGCCGGGGTCGACGTGGTGTTCGACGCGGTCGGCAAGGATACCTTCGAGCGGTCGGTGGCGTGTCTTGCGCCGCGCGGCCGGCTCGTCAGCTTCGGCCAAGCCTCGGGAGACGTCGGCGCGCAGTCGATCGACAGGCTGGCGACCCGGTCCATCACCGTCTCGAGGCCGAACTACGTGCACTATACCGACACACCCCAGAAGATGGCGCTGCAGAGCGGACGCTTGTTCGAAGCGCTGCGCTCCGGCGCGGTCGTCGCCGAACGCCCAAAATCCTATCGCCTGACCGACGCCGCGACCGCTCACGCCGATCTCGAGGGGCGCAGGACCACGGGGTCGCTGATCCTGGTTCCATGAAGGCCGGCGCGAGATTTTTCCTGTCTCATGCGAATATGCGAATCGGCCAAAGCAACGGGACGCGAATGCATGTCGGAAAGCGAGATCGACGCCATCCGCGCGCTCCTCGGGTCGAAGCCGCGTCCGGTCGGATGGGCGGCGCGCCGCCAGCGCCTCGACGAGGTCGGCGCAGTCTGGCCGGTCGCGGCGGACGTGACCCTCGAAGCGGCGAACGCCGGCGGACCGCCGGGAGAGTTCTCCCTCGCCCCCGGAAGCGATCGGTCGCGCGTGCTGCTCTACTTTCATGGCGGCGGCTATTGCTCGGGTTCGATCGTCAGCCATCGGCGCATGGTCACGGAAGCGGGCCGGGCCTGCGGCGTGCGCACCCTCGCTGTCGGCTATCGGCTGGCGCCGGAGAATCCCTTTCCGGCGGCGCTCGACGACGCGCTCGCCGCCTGGCGTGTCTTGCGCGCGGGCGGCTATCCGGCGGGCAGGATCATGGTCGGCGGCGACAGCGCGGGAGGCGGCCTGACGCTCGCGCTCATGCAACGTCTGCGCGAGGCGGGCGAACCGCCGCCCGCCTTTGCCTGGCTGGTTTCGCCGTGGACCGACCTGACCATGTCCGGCGACACGCTGGCGTCCCGGGATACGGTCGATCCGCTGATCCATAAAGCCTATCTGGAGGAGCTGGCCGAGGCCTACGTCCCAGCCGGAACCGACCGCAGGAACCCTCTGATTTCCCCGCTGTTCGCCGATCTTCACGGCCTTCCGCCCCTGCTCATTCAGGTTGGTTCGGAGGAGACGCTGCTTTCCGACGCCGTTCGCCTGGCGGAGGCCGCCGGCGCAGCCCGGGTCGCGGTCACCCTCGAGGTCTGGCCGCACATGATCCATGCGTGGCCGCTGTGGAACGCGCGGCTCGCCGCCGCCCGCGAGGCCCTGGCCAGCCTCGGCGCTTTCGCCCGCATGCACGCTTAGACGCTTTTGAGGGCGACAATCCGTCTCAATCGATTCGGGAGCACAGGAGGAACAATGACGAAACAGGCGCAGGCGATCTCGGGAACCGTAACCGGAAACGACCAGCACGTCGGGTTCCGGGCCATGATCATGAAGCAGGCGATCGCATACAATCTCGCCGGCTCCGCGAAGAACCTGCCGAACGACGTCGTGAGCTTCACGCTTCAGGGCGATGAGAAGCGGTTGAAGCTGGCGATTGCGGCCATCGGGGCGGGAACCAAGAAGTCCTCCGACATCAAGGTCTCCACGAAGCCGGCGACGGTCGAGCCCGGCTTGCGCGCCTTCACCATCGACGGCTGGACGTCGACGACCCGGAACATCACCAAGCCCTACGATCTGGTGTTCAAATTGCGGTCCGACGACGGACAGATCTCGCCCGAGGACGCCAAGGTCGTCTGGGGTCAGATTCTGAAATCGACCCTGACAGGCGACGACCTGAAGAAGCTCAAGCCCGACGACTGATGGGACCCAGCCAGGCGGTCGCACCTTGTCCGGGGCCGCATCGAGGCGGCGCTGCTCTTTGACAAGCATGATACGTATGTTATCTTAAGCCGTCTCGTTCTTCGAACCTGCCCGACGGCGCGCGGTCGCCGCGGCGGCTTTCGGCTCCGACGAATCGGCGGAAAAGGGGTCGATCATGGACTGGTTCGAGAGCCTGACCGGGTTCAGGGAGCTGGACTACGCCAGCACGCAGGCGAGGTTTGTGGTCGATCAGGACCGCCTGACGTCGCGGGCGAACGGGCGGAGCTGGTCGATCGGAGCGTTCGAGTTGGCGCCGCTGGCGGAGCTACGCCGCCGCGCGGCCGGTTCGGCGGCGCCGGGCGGAAAGCCGACAATGCGCATCGTCGAAGGCGACGTCCGCACGATGCACGCGGCGCCGGAATACGCCGGCGCGCTGTTCCAGGTCGCCTCGCAATTCAACGCGCTGGAGATGGTCCGCCCCGACGTCGCGCCCGAGGACGGCGTGACGCGGTACCAGCACGACCCCACGCAAGGCCCGGCTTGCGCCATGGCCGCCGCGCCCGCCACGATCTTCCGCAACTACTTCGCGCCGGTCGCCGGCGTCGCGGGGCAGAGACGCGACCGACAGATCGACGGCCTCGCGGACATCGGCGCCGCGCTGGCGCAGGCTCTGGGGCGTCCGGCGACCGATCTTTGGGAGATGCGCAACGGATATGCGTTGTGCACGCGCGAAGGCCTCGACGCGATCTCCCGCTATCTCGCCAACCTCGATGCGGGGTCCCTGGACGACCTGCGCGGCCGGCTATCGATCGCCATCCAGCGCGGGGTCGAAGTGACCGAACCGGGCGCCGGCGCCGGGAACCTCGTCTCGCAAGCCTTCTGTTCGGCGCTCCCGATTTCCTATACCGGCGTCCCGCTGGCGGTCTGGCGACCGTTCGCCAGCCTCGTCCTGGAAGCGGCCTACGAGGCGACGCTGCTGGAGGGCGCGATCGGCGCCGCGCACGGCGGATCGAGGATCGTGCTGTTGACGCTGGTCGGCGGCGGCGTCTTCGGCAACGACGTCGAGTGGATCTACGCCGCGATCCGGCGCGCGCTTCGGCAGGTCCAGGGCGTGGCGCTGGACGTCCGGATCGTCAGTCGCGGCGCGCCTTCCCGTAGTCTGCGCAGCTTTGTCGACTCTTTCACGGACTTCGGATGATGCGAACGGCTCGCGCTCGGCGCGAGCGCTGACATGAGGAGTAGACCGGCGTCGATCCCGGCGAGGCGATCCGCCGCGTGCGCGCCGTCCGGCCGGGCGCGATCGAGACCGACGAACAGGAATGTTGGGCGCGGAACGGGCCGCGCCCGACGCCGGCCAGTGATGGGGCGCGATGAGCGGCGCGCACGCGAATCCCCCGATCGCGAGCTGCGGCGGCGCAGCTGACGAAGCCTGCGCCGCGACACGTGGAAGGATCAGACCTTGACGGGGCCGCCGTTGGCGCGCCACTGCGACATGCCGCCGGCATAGTGCCTGACGTCGTTGCGGCCCGCGGCGTGGGTCTGGTCGAGCGCCTTGCGCGAGCGGCCGCCCGCCTGGCAGATGAGCACCACCGGCTGGTCGTTCGGCAGGCTGCGCGCGTCGAAGCGCGACAGCGGCAGGTTGGTCGAGCCCGGGATGTGGCCGGCGGCGAACTCATGCGGCTCGCGTACGTCCACGACCGCGGTCGCGCCGCCGCGAACCGCCTCGGCCAGCGCTTCGTAATCGACTTCCGACGGATCGGGGGCGCGGGAGAACGGGTTTCCGAACATTTCAGCTCCGGGGCTCAGGCGGCTTTCGACTTCGCCGCGGCGAACTGGGCGCCGGCGCCGAGCGCGCGGCTGGCGTCGATCGCCGACGGTCCGCTTCCATATAGACGGCCACGCCCAGCGTTTCGAGGCTTTCCTCGCGGCGGCGGCCGGTGGTTCAAGCCGATCGATCTCGAACCGACCGATCAGGCGATCGCCGGCGAGATCGGCGGCGCGCGAGATCGTGAACGCCGCAACGGTTCGAGGCGACCGGCTGATCGCCGTCGAGCGCGGGCTTATCGCCATTCGCGACGCCGGCGCGTTGCGCGACGAATGGCCGCCCCGGAATTTGTGACCAAGTCACCGACGCCGAAGCCCGCTTTGGCGAAAGTGCCGGGGTCGGGCGACGTCGCCCGGCCGAAGGAGGAAATTCATGTCGCCCAATGTCGGAATGCTGGACCGGATCGCGCGCATCGTTCTCGGCGTGGCGCTGATCGCTTTCGCCCTCGGGTTCATCGCGCCCGCGACCGGCTTCAACTGGCTCGGCTGGCTCGGCGTGATCCCGCTCGCGACCGCCGCGATCGGAAGCTGCCCGCTCTACAGCGCGCTCGGCCTTTCGAGTCGCGCCTGACCGGCGGTCGCCGCCGCGCGTCGTCCGGCGATGGGGTCCGGGAATTCCGCGTCGCGAACATCCGCTGGCGAGACAGCCCATCGACCGGGCCGCTCGCCCGCGACGCGCCCGGCCGGGCGTTCGGCGCCGCGCCGGCCGCCTGCGGGTCCTCAGAACCAGGCCCGCCGCGCCCGGGCCCTTCGCCGATGTCGGAGCCGGTCCGCCCCGGCTTTGCGGCCGCTCGGCGTGCAGCGCGATCATCGCCGGAACAGTCCGCCAGCCTCAGCGGGGCCGCTGAAAATCCGCTCAGGCGCCGAGACCTGTTGAAAAGCCGCCGTTCGCGCCTCACCCGACTCTTGCGCCCGATTCAACGACTAGTGTAGCGTTTTACGCGACCGCCACGACATCTCGTGGCTCTGGCTTCAGAAAGCGTGATCTTCCGCGTTTGGCCTGCGATCGTCGTCGCTGGGCGTGCGGAAGGATTCGATGCGGAATGCGCTTCTGACGAGGGTAAAGACGAACGAGGCCGATATGTCTTGGACGGACGAACGTGTGGAGTTGCTCCGGCAGGCCTGGATGGAGGGCAAGAGCGCCAGCCAGATCGCCGGGCTGCTCGGACACGGCCTCACCCGGAACGCGGTGATCGGGAAGGTTCATCGCCTTGGCCTCTCGGGGCGGGCGAAATCCCTTCCCATCGCGCGGCCGCCTGCGCGCCCGGGGCCGTCGCAGCAGGGCGAGCGGCCGGCGTCCCTGTCTCTTATACACATCTCCGAGCCCACGAGACGTAGAGGAATCTC